>JAABSG010000247.1 GCA_011390475.1 Geminicoccaceae bacterium
AACTGGCCGTCGCCGGCGCGATGCAGGGTGATCGGCCAGGCATCGGCACCGAGCGATTGCGCCGGGCCTGTGCCGAACTGCTCGAGGCGCAGCCATCCCGTCGCCGCATCGATCGCCGTCCCGGTGTTGGTGGCGGTGACGGCCGGCGGCTCGACGGCGGCATCGGCTCGTACACCGCTCGTCGGGGTCGGGTCGACCCGGTTCGCAGACGCGGCCTCGATACCAGGACCCGAGGGCTCGCCTGCGGGGTCGATCGCGAGATGCCAGCCGACCACGGCGCCGAGGCAGGCCGCCACGGCCGTCAGGCCCCAGGCCTTCGCCCAACTGCTTCGCCGCGGTGACGTCATACTGGCGCGTGCGTCCTCATAGATGTCGTTGACGTCCACCGGGAAGGATTGCAACGGGCTGCGCATGACGCGATTCCTTAAGCCGCCATTAACATCGCCCATAAGGGGCTGCAATTCTTAACAAGACATGAATTTTCGCCGTTAACGCCCATCAACCCTCCAGGCGATGCCCGGTGGTGTGCCTCGCCGTCAACCATCGCGCTGGGCCGCTGTCGCCGGCGGTGGCGGGGTGAAGACGAGGCTGACCTTCAGCCCCGGCGCGTTGTCGGCGAGTTCGAGAGCGGCATTGTGCAATTGCGCCACCGCGTTGACCAGGCTGAGGCCGAGCCCGTTGCCCGGGGTCGACCGGTCGGGGTCCAGGCGGACGAAGCGTTCCAGCGCCTTGGCGCGGAAATCCGCCGGGATGCCGGGTCCCGTGTCGGTGACCATCAACAAGGGCGCCCGCTTGCCGGCGCTCTCGATGTGCGTCGCGGCCAGGGTCACTCGACCACCGACCGGCGTATACTTGATCGCGTTGTCGGCCAGATTGACCAAAGCCTGGGCCAGCATCTGCCGGTTGCCCATGACGACCACGGCAGGGTCGGCCGCCGCCCGAATCTCGATCTCGCGCTCTTCGGCCAGCGGCTCGTAGAGTTCCTGGATGTCCTGCACCAAGAGGCCGAGATCGACGCGCTCCCAGGACGCCCGGTGCTCGCCGGCTTCGGCCCGGGCGATACTCAACAGCGCATTGAAGGTGGCGATCAACCCCTCGGCATCGGCCACCGTCTCCTCGAGCAGGCGCCGCGCGATCGTCGGATCGATGTCGCTCATCAAGGCCACCTCGAGCCTGGAGCGGAGCCGACTCAAGGGGGTGCGAAGATCATGGGCGATATTGTCGGTGACCTCACGCATCCCGGCCATCAGCCGCTCGATCCGCTCGAGCATGGCATTCAGGTTGGCAGCGAGCGCGTCGAACTCGTCGCCGGAGCCCTCGACCTTGATCCGCCGGCCGAGATCGCCGTCCATGATCTGGGCGGTGGTGCGGTTGATCGTCTCGATCCGGCTCAGCATCCATCGGCTCATCACGAAGCCGCCGATGACCCCGAAGACGAGCATGAGCCCGCTGCCGAGACCGATGGCGTTGACCAGGAGCGCTTGCGTTCTGAGCTTGTCCTCGACGTCGCGGGCGACGAGCAGCCGGGCATCGTCGAGCTCGACCGTGCGGCCCAAGAAACGCCTCGGGCCGAGATTGCCCGATGGCTCGATCGAAAAGCGCACACGGTTGGTCACCAGGTCCTCGGCCTCGGGCCAGGTGTCGAGATTGCCGGCGATGATCCAGCCCTCGTCGTCGATGAGCAGGTAGATGCTCTCCATCTCGGTCTCGGCCGCGGCCCGCTGCGCGATGATCCGGCCGAGACCGAAAATGCCGAGATCGCGATACTGCTCGCGCAGGCCGGTGAGCTCCGCCTCGATCGTCTCCTCGGTCTGCCGCTCCATGAAGTCGACAGCGGCGACATAGACGAACGACAGCAAGGCCAAGGCCGAGACGGTGAAGATCGCGAAGTAGCCGACGGCAAGCCGAAACGTGGAGGAGTTAAGCGGCCTGGTCGGGAACGCGAAGCGCGTAGCCGGCGCCTCGGACGGTTTGGATGAGGGGAGGCTCGAACTCGCGGTCGAGCTTCTGTCGGAGGCGGCTGATATGGACATCGATGATGTTGGTTTGCGGGTCGAAGCGATAATCCCAGACCTTTTCCAGGAGCATGGTGCGCGTCAGCACCTGCTCGGGGTGGCGGAGCAGCACTTCCAATAAGCGGAACTCGCGCGGCTGCAGATCGATCCGCTTGCCGCGCCGCTCCACCCGGCGAGCGAGGAGGTCCATCGTCAAATCAGCGTAGCGCAACGTGGTGGCCGGTCCCGGCTCGGCACCCGCCTGGCCGCGTCGCGTCAATGCCTCCAGCCGGGCGATCAACTCGCTGAACGCATAAGGCTTGACCAGATAGTCGTCGCCACCGGCATTGAGCCCCTTGACCCGATCGTCGACATTGCCGAGGGCCGAGAGCACCAGCACCGGCGTACGCTTGCCGGTCGCCCGCAGCGTTTGGATGACGCTGAGCCCGTCGAGCCCGGGCAGCATTCGGTCGACGACGAGCACGTCGAAATCGTGAGCCGCCGCCAACATCAGCCCATCGCGCCCGTCATGCGCGACGCTGACATTGTGGCCGCTTTCCTCGAGGCCCCTCGCCATGTAAGTGGCAGCGGCGACATCGTCTTCGATAACCAGGATACGCATGTCCATGATATGGCCTCGATCGAGCTTCGGCGCTACTGCCCAAGGGACAAAAAACACCATACGTCTAGTGTTATAGGGCGAGCGATTGACCGATGAATGGCGGTTCGATGAAATGCATGTAAGGCTTCGGGCGCGATGACCGACCGCTGCATCACGATCGCGGTGGCTTCTCGGCGCCAGCCAGCGGCGGCCGCTGCCG
This sequence comes from Geminicoccaceae bacterium, assembly GCA_011390475.1. Taxonomy (GTDB): domain Bacteria; phylum Pseudomonadota; class Alphaproteobacteria; order Geminicoccales; family Geminicoccaceae; genus SLRI01. Next base: position 2,816 of record JAABSG010000247.1, read on the forward strand.
TTGCTGCCCGGGGCGCAGGCGCCGATCTCTTGATCCTCTTGCGCTCGGCGGAAATGCCGCCCGAGCCCAGCGATGGCGCCTCGGCGCACAGCATGGGCGACCTCGCCGCCAGCCACGCCATGGCCATTCTCTTCAGCTATGTCGAAGCCTGCAGTGGACGAACGCATCTGGCCTTGCAGTTGGTGCTGGCCGACGGGCGCGCGACCGCCAACTACCGCGCCACGCATCTCGGGGAGGGGGCGCGGAAAACCGGCTGGACCCCTGGCAACTGGCTGACCATGGCCAGGCTCGAGCCGCTGACCCTCGGCCTGCTGGCCGGGCTCGATCACTTGGCACCCGAGGTCGGCCGCGCGCTTTCCGCTCTCGGTGCCGAGGCGCTGATCGCCGTTACTGATGTCGTTCTCGAGCCCGGTGTCTCGAGCGATCTCATGGCCCCTCTCGCCCGGCTGCGCGCTATCGAGAATGGAGTCCCGTGCTGCATCGTCGGCGCCGAGGGCAGGACCTGGGCGGCTGCCGCCGACGGCACGCTCCTGCCCGTCGAGCAGCTCGATGGCCTGACTCTCGTGTCCCTCAGCGGCGCCGACCGGGCACGCGCGACGCCGCGCCGCCCGGACCTCTATCGCCAATTGGTGGAAGGTGAATCCACCTGAGTGGGCAAAGCGGATCGACTCGATCTCGATTGCTCGACCTTGTCGCGATTGACGTGACGGACGCAGTCGGGCAAGCCTCCGCTAGCCAGCCCTACCCTGCACGATGCAGCAGCCAAGAATCGGAAAACAGCCCGATGCGCACGATCCTGGCCCACCTCGAGCTCAGCCCTGTTCTCGACTCGATTCTGGCCTCGGCCTTGATCCTGGCCCGACGCTACGACGCCTACCTCGAAGGCTATCACATGCGGCCGGGACAACCAGACGTGATCGCCGCCGGCGCCGATGGTTTCGTGGCCGCGGCGCCCGACCTCGTGGCCGGCTTCGAGCGCGAGGCCAAGGAGCGTGCCGAACGCGCCACCGCTCGCTTCGAGGCTTTCATGAGCGACAATGCCCTGCCGCGCGCCGGCAGCCGTGACGGTCCGGGGCTCTGCGCCGATTGGCGGGTCGAGACCGCCAGCGGCCCCTCGGCATTGGGTAGTCGTGGCCGGATCTTCGACATGCTGGTGGTCGGCCGACCGCTCAGCGACGAGGTGACCCCCTCGATCGCGGCACTGGAAGCGGCGCTCTTCGACAGTGGCCGGCTCATCGTGGTGGCACCACCAGTGCCACCGACCGATTTCGGCAAGCACGTGGTGATTGCCTGGAACGGCAGCACCGAGACGGCGCGCAGCATCGGCTTTGCCGACAACTTCTTGACCACGGCCGACCAGGTGACCGTGCTGACCGTGGAGAAGGGCTCGGTGCCCGGGCCGAGCGGCGCCGATCTCGCCCAGAACCTGCAAAGGCGGGGCATCCAGGCCAGCTTCCGTGACGTCAAGCTCGGCGATCGGCAGATCGGCAAGGCCATTCTGGACGAAACCGCGGCACTGGGTGGTGATCTCCTGCTCAAGGGCGCCTATACTCAGAGCCGGCTTCGCCAGATGATCTTCGGTGGTGCGACGAGCTACATCCTTTCCGAGGCGACGTTGCCGGTGATCATGGCGAATTGACCGTCGCGCACCTGGACCGACGCGCCGGCCCGCGCCGTCCGATGCTCGATGCCGGCAAGCCATCGATCACGGCCCCTGGCAGCGGCGCGCTCAGCGCTCCACCTTCCCCTTCCAGCCCACCTGTCGCCCCCTGAATCGATTGAAACGGAACCATGGCTGCCCTCTCCCTAGCATTGCACGCTCTCGCCTCGGTCATTTGGGTCGGTGGCATGTTCTTCGCCTATGTCGTGCTTCGGCCGAACGTCGGACAGCTAGCGGCTGCCGACCGTCTGGCGCTCTGGAGCCGTGTCTTCAGCGGTTTTTTCCCCTGGGTGATCGGTGCCATAGTGGTGCTGCTGCTCAGCGGCTACTGGTTGCTGTTCGTGACCTATGGCGGGTTCGGCGGGGCCGGGGTGCATATCCACGTCATGCATCTGACCGGCTTGCTGATGTTCCTGCTCTTCTTCCATCTCTTTTTCGTGCCATGGAAGCGCTACCAACGAGCGCTTGCCGCCGATGATGCGGCCGGGGCTGGTCGTTGGCTAGGCCAAATACGGCTGATCATCGCAGTCAATCTCGGCCTCGGCCTGCTCACCGTCGCCATCGGTGCCAGCGGTCGCTTTTGGTCTTGAGCCGCTGGCGTTCCGGGCACGTGGCGCCTCGCCCGACGCCCCCGACATTGGTCGTGCATCGCATACCCCAGGGCCCGCCAGCGATTGATACGGCGGCCACCTGCCGCTATCCGTCGTAGGATGATGTGCTGGACGGTGGTGTCTACTTCAGTCTCTGGCACCGCCCGAGAGGATGACCGATGATCAGAGCCCTGGCCGAATGGCCGCGCCTTCGCACCACCCTCCTCGCCGGGGTCACCAGCGGCGGGTTGCTGCTCGCTCCGCCCGTCGAGGCGCAGGATCGGCCGGCCGAGGACCTCGCCCCCGAAGCTGGGCGGACGCCCGGGTCGGCCGGCGACCAGACGGTCACCGCGAACGAGCTGCAAGCGGCGATCGACGCGATCAAACGGCGCGTCGCCGAACAGCAGGATGCGCGGGACACGTCCGGGGGCAGCGAGCTCGCGGTCGAGCTGCGCGCGGCGCGCGAGGCGATCACCGAGCTCACCCAGAACCTGATGCGGCTGCGCAGCGAACGCGACGCGCTGCAAGCCGATCTCGATGCGAGGCGGGCCACCGAGACCGCGCTTCGCGCCGAACTCGGCTCCCGGCTCGACGCGGAAGCCGCCCTCGAATCGGCCTTGGCCGAAGCCGAGGATCGGGCCGGCCTGGCCGAACAACGGGCGAGCGAGGCCGCGCAGGCGCTGTCGGTTGCGGCCGATAGCGCTGCAGCCGAGTTGACCGAACGCGAAGCGGCACTTGCCGAGAGCCGTGCCGAAACCACGGCGGCGCTCGACCAGGTGCGATCACTCGAAGCCGAGCTCGAAGCCGCCGAAGACCG
>JAABSG010000248.1 GCA_011390475.1 Geminicoccaceae bacterium
CTCTTCCGATCTAGCGGCAGGGTGATGAGGTAGATGGAGATGCCGTCCAGGACCATGCCGGCGAGCAGCAAGAGGCCCATGATCAGGAGCAGGATCAGCCACTGGTTGTCGCTGATGCCCATGATCGCCCCGGCTGCCAGACGAAAGGCGCCGAGCGTCGAGCCGGCCCAGGCGAAGATGCCGGCGAGCGAGATGATCAGCATCAAGACCGCCGAGATCTTGGCGCTCTCGACCAGCACTTCGTAAATCTGCCGGGGTCCCATGGACCGGTGGACGACGGTGCCGACCATGAGGCCGTAGAAGACGGCGACCACGGCCGTCTCGGTCGGGGTGAAGAGACCCGAGCGCAAGCCGCCCAGGATGATCACCGGTGCGAGGAGCCCGGGGGCCGCTCGCCCGAGGCTCGGCCAGAACGGCGGGCGGACCCGGGCCTCTTCCCCCTCGGCCTCGCCGAAGCCGTGGCGGCGGCTGAGCAGCACGGTGGGCACGGCGATCGCGAGGCCGACCAGAAGGCCGGGCACGAGGCCGGCGGCGAAGAGGGCGCGCAGATCCGTGCCCGGCACCAGGACCGAATAGACGATCAGCGCGATCGAAGGCGGAATCAGGATCGCGGTCGAGGCGGAGGCGGCGATCACCGCCGCCGAAAACGGCTTGGGGTAACCGGCCTTGAGCATCGAGGGGATCATCACCGTGGCCACGGCCGCGGCATCCGCCGGGCCCGAGCCCGACATGCCGCCCATGATCAGGCAGACCAGAATGGCGACAAGCGCGAGGCCGCCGCGCCTGGGCCCGATGCAGGCCTCGGCGAAGGTGACGAGCCGGCCGGCCACGCCCGAGCGCTCGAAGACCATCCCGGTCAGGATGAAGAGCGGGATGGCGATCAGCGGGTATTTGGCGACCGCGTTCCAGGTATTGGTGCCGACGGTGCCGAGAGCGGCGAGATCGAGGCCCAAGAGGATGCCGACCACACCGCCGACCCCGAGCGCTACGGCAATCGGCGTGCCGATCACCAAGAGCACGGCGAAGACGAGGAGCAGCGCCAGATTGGCGTCGAGCACCCTAGACGTCCTCGCCCATGCGTGCTGGCCCGTGCCGGAGATGGGCCCAGCCACGGCCGAGGACCCGACCGATGATGGCCAGGCCGAGCAGCGGCAGCCAGACCGTATAGAGCCAGGCCGGATAGCCGAGCCCGGGCGTGGTTTCGCCCCAGTACCATTCGTCGAAGCTCACCTCGAGGCCGTAATGGACGACGAGCGCGAAGAGCGCGGTCGTGACCAGCAAGGTGACCACCTCGCAGGCCCAACGCAGCGGCCGCGGCAGCCGCTGGAGGACCCAGGTGATGCGGATGTGACTTCCGGTGGCGAAGGCCGCCGAGGCGCCCACGAAGGTCATGAAGACGAGGAGGAAGACGGACCACTCCTCGGTGAAGGCGAAGGAGTAGTTGGTGAGATAGCGCGCCAGCACATTGCCCATCGAGATCAGGCAGATCAGCGCCATGGCGGCGGCGGCCAGCGCCTCCTCCACCTCGACCGGCACCCGAACATGGCCCGCCGGGTCAGGCGGCGACGCTGGGGGACGCTCGCTGTCGCGTGCCCCGCCCTCGCGCATCGCCGCCTACCGGTTGGCGATCGACTCTTCCGCCATGTCGACCAGATCGGCGCCGATCCGCTCGCGCCAATCGGCATAGACGTCGCGCGTCGCGTCGACGAAAGCCGCGCGCTCGTCCGAGGAGAGCCGGGTGACGGTGACCCCGAAGCCCTCGATCTCCTCGATCAGGCTCTCGTCGTCGGCGGTGAGACCGGCACGCGCCACCTCGATGCCGTAAGCGCCGGCCTCCAGCGCGGCGTCCAGCACATGGCCCCGGTCTTCCTCGCTGAACGAGTCCCAGACGGCCTGGTTGACCGCGAAGATCAGCGGATCGGCGACATAGCGCCAGAGCGTGATGTGGTCCTGGCCGAGCTCGTGCATCTTGAGCACACTATAGATGGTGAGCGGGTTTTCCTGGCCGTCGACCGCGCCCGTGCTCAACGCGGGCTGGGCGTCGGCCCAGCTCATCTGCGTCGGGTTGGCGCCCAAGGCGGTGAAGATGTCGTTGTAGATCGGCGAGCCCACGACCCGCATCTTCAGCCCGCGCATGTCGGCCGGCGTCCGGATCGCGACCTTGGAATTGGTCACCTCGCGAAAGCCGTTCTCGGCCCAGGCGAGCGGCACGACTTCGTTCTCGCGGATCCGCTCGAAGATCCGCTCGCCCACCGGGCCCTGGGTCAAGGCATCGAGGGCGGCGTAGTCGGGCATCAGGAAGGGCAGCGAGAAGATGTTCATCTCGACGATCTGCGGCGACCAGTTGATGGTCGAGCCGACGGCCATGTCGATGACGCCCCGGCGCATCGCCGTGAACTCGCGCGTCTGCTCGCCCTGCACCAGTTGCGCGCCCGGGTAGATCACCATGTTGATCCGCCCGTCGGTCCGCTCGGCCGCGAGCTCGGCCCAGCGTTCGGCGGCCAGCCCCCAGGGGAATGGCGCCGGTACCACGGTCGAAACCCGATACTCGTCCTTGTAATCCGCGAGCGCCGGCCCGCCAGCGCCCACGACCAGCAACGCCGCCACCACCATGCACCCGCCCACGCACTGGGCCAATCGTCGCGTCATCTCTTGTCCTCCCTGATTAGGGCGCGCTTCGGCATGTCGCCGCCACCCCCTCCCGTGTCGGCTCCTTCCTGCCACGAACAGGCGGCTTTGGCCAAGCCTTGGGGCCAAGCCTTGGGGCCAAGCCTTGGGGCCGAGCCCCGGGCTTGCCCCAGCGCTCGATCGGCCGCCGACCAGCGACAGGAACTTCGCCACAGCGGCTGCCCTCAGGTGCATTTTCCTGGCTGCGGGGGTGGACATCAGCGTCCCGATATCGCATATACCGGTCTCTCGTCAGTTTTGCCTTATGCACAGCGGCACGCGCGGCGGCGGCATACTGGTCTACTTAACTCTTACGGGTTGGGGGATCGGCATGATCCAGTCCTACGGCGGTGCTCCCGCTATGATTCGTTCTTTCGCTCCGGAACTTCCGATCGTCGGCATTCGTCCGCATCTCATTCGTGAGCGGGCGGCGCAGGTGATCGACCGTTTTCCGGGCGATGTTCTCTACGCGGTGAAGTGCAACGACCATCCGGTCGTGCTCGAAACCCTGCATGCGGCCGGCGTTCGCGAGTTCGACACCGCCTCGATCAAGGAGATCAGGCGGGTGCGGCAGCTGTTGCCCGACGCCGTCTGTCACTTCATGCACCCGGTGAAGAGCAGTGAGGCGATCGCCGAGGCCTACCACGTTCACGGCGTGCGCCGCTTCGTGCTCGACCATCCGCGCGAGTTCGCCAAGATCGTGCAGGCCACCGGCAGTGCGCCGGATCTCGAGCTCTTCGTTCGCCTCGCCGTTCCCGGCGACGGTGCCCTGCTGACCCTCACCGGCAAGTTCGGTACCGGTCCCGCCGAGGCGATCGAGTTGCTGCGGCTCGCGAAGTCCGTGGCCGCCGAAACCGGTGTCACGTTCCATGTCGGCTCGCAGTGCCTCACTCCGGTGGCCTTCGAGCGAGCGATCGATATCGCAGCTCTGGTGATCGCCGAAGCCGGCGGGGTCGACCACCTCGATGTCGGCGGTGGCTTTCCGGCCGCCTACACCGGCGACGAGCCGCCGTTCGCGGCCTTCGTCGACGTGATCACGGCCGCCGTCGAGCGGCACGGCCTCGAGTGCCGCCTGCAATGCGAGCCCGGTCGGCTCCTCGTCGCCGACGGCGCCTCCGTCTTCGCCCGGGTCGAGCTGCGTCGTGGTGCGGCGCTCTACCTCAACGATGGCGTTTACGGCAATCTGGCCGAACTCAAGTGGGTGGGGCCGCAATTCCCGACCCGAGCCCTCTCCGTCGACGGCCAGCGGCATGGCCGCGACATGGCCTTCGACCTCTTCGGCCCGACCTGCGACAGCATCGATTCGATGCCCGGCCCGCATTGGCTGGCAGCCGACGTCGACGATGGCGACTGGCTCGAGATCGGCATGATGGGCGCCTATTCGAGTGCGCTCAGGACCGACTTCAACGGCTTCGCCGAGTGCCACACCGTGCTCCTCGACGACGGTGTATGGTTCGCCCTGGAGCCTAGCCATCAGGCCCTGCCGCAGGCCGCCTGAGCACCGGACGAGCGCTCGATGAAGCGTCGGCACCGCCCACCTGCTCGCGGGGGGCGGTGCCGGCGCTTCAGCTTGTGTCCGCCCCCCCTACTGCCGGCTCCGCTCCAAGGTCGCCACGATACTGGCGTCCGCCCTGGGCTTGCGCTAATCACGAGCACCTACGCCTCGTGACCAGTGCAAGCCGGGGCCGACGCTCGTATAGGGACAGCGCATGCCCGGTTATCTCGACCTCGAACACCTTGCCGAACGGGTCAGCCTCGGCCTGATCGACACCATCATCGTCTGTTTTCCAGACATGCAGGGCCGGCTGATCGGCAAGCGGTTCCACGCCGAGCATTTCGTCCGCACCGGCCACGCCGAGACCCATGGCTGCGACTACCTCCTCGCCAACGACATCGAGATGGAGCCGGTCCCGGGCTACCAGGCGGCCTCCTGGGCCAAGGGCTACGGCGATTTCGTCATGGCCCCGGACCTCTCGACGCTGATCGAAGTGCCCTGGCTCGAGGGCACGGCCCTTGTCCTCTGCGACATCCTCGATCACCACCACCACGAACCTTTGGCGCACAGCCCCCGGGCCGTCCTCAGGCGCCAGATCGACCGCCTCGCCGAGCGCGGCATGCGCGCCTTCTTCGCCTCCGAACTCGAGTTCTACCTCTTCGACGAGACCTTTGCCTCGGCCAGGGAGCAGGGCTGGCAGAACCTCCAGACCGCGAGCGAATACATCCAGGACTACGTCATCGGCGCCACCTCGAAGGAGGAGCGGCTGATGCGGCAGATCCGGAACGGCTTGGTGGGGGCGGGCATCCCGGTCGAGAACAGCAAGGGCGAGTGGGGGCCGGGCCAGGAAGAGATCAATATCCGCTACGCCGATGCCCTGGTCATGGCCGACCGGCACGTCATCCTCAAGAACGGCATCAAGGAGATGGCGCACGACGCCGGGGCCGCGGTCACCTTCATGGCGAAGTACAATTACGACCTCGCCGGCTCCTCCTGCCACATCCACGCCTCGCTCTGGGACTCGGACGGCACGACCCCGCTCTTCCTCGACGAGACCGCCCCCCACGGCATGGCGAAGCTGATGCGCCAGTTCGTCGGCGGCCAGCTCGCCTACGCGCGCGACATCACCGCCTTCCTCGCCCCCTACATCAATTCCTACAAGCGCTTTCAGGCCGGCACCTTCGCGCCCACCCGCATCGTGCTCTGCGGTGACAACCGCACCGCGGGCTTCCGCATCGTCGGCGAAAAGACCAAGGCGCAGCGGATCGAATGCCGGATCGGCGGCGCCGACCTCAACCCCTACCTCGCCTTCGCCGCCCTGATCGCCGCTGGCCTGAAGGGCATCGACGAGGACCTCGATTGCGGCGAGCCCTATGCCGGTGACGCCTATTCGGCAGCGGACCTGCCCGAGGTGCCCAAGACCCTGCGCGAGGCGACCGTGGCGCTCGACCAGTCGGCCATGCTCCGGGCCGCCATGGGCGACGAGGTGATCGATCACTACGTCCACACCGCGCGCTGGGAGCAAGCCGAGTTCGATCGCCGCGTGACCGATCTCGAGTTGAAGCGTGGTTTCGAGCGCTATTAGGAATGCGGGGAGGATGATCCTCCCCGCGCCCCACCGGAACTTTGCGCCGGAGCTGGGGACAGCCGCCATCGCGAAGTCCCGAGGGGGCGTG
>JAABSG010000249.1 GCA_011390475.1 Geminicoccaceae bacterium
AGATCAAGGCACCGGTGACGTCGTTCGCTGGATTCAGCCGTCGCGCATCGCTCAGGATGCCGTTCAGGATAGCCGTGTCGAAGCCGAAGGGTTTCGAGGCGTAGACGATTTGAATCAGGCTCAAGGGCCGCGCACTCCTCTTGTCGTTGCAGGCTCGCCTCTCGTCGTTGCAGGCCCGGGGCAGAACCAGCCCAGCGAATGCCGGGGCTTTCCGCCTAACCGGGTCGGCTGGGGTTCAGCGCCGTCCAGAGCTCGTTGACGTATTTCTTGAACCAGACGGTGTAGCGCTCGGGATGCTCGGCCATGTCGCGGGCCAGCGCCTCGGGCTCGATCCAGCGAACCGCATCGGCCTCGGCCGGGTCCGGGTCGATGGGCCCCTCGTAGGTACCGGTGAAGACCGAGACGAGCTCGTGCTCGGTCATGCCGTGATCGAGGGCGCTCCGGTAATGCACCTTGGTGACGAAGGCGAGCGGGCAGACGAAACGCAATTCCTCGAAGAGCCGGCGCGCGGCTGCGGCCTGGGTCGTCTCGTGCGGCCGTGGATGCCCGCAGGCGGCATTGGTCCAGAGTCCGCCCGAGTGGTACTTGCCGGGGCTGCGACGCTGCAGCAGCCAGCGGCCCTGGTGGTCGTAGATCAACACCGAGAACGCCCGGTGCAGGGCACCACTGCGGTGCGCCGCGAGCTTTTCCTCGATGCCGACCACCCGGTCGTCCTCGTCGACCAGGAGCAGCTGCTCGACGGCGGGGGCCCCTTGTGCTGCGGTGCCGATGGCTGTGCTCTGCGTCATGATGTTCCTGGTGCGACCGACTTGCTCATGCATGTGTCCAGCTACGTTGACACGCGCCGCTCGAGGGAGTCAAGGAAGGGCGCGCCGGGCAAACCGCCCCGCAGGACAACGAGGCGTGCAGGACAGCATGGGAGGGCCGAGAATGCCAGTGTCGACCGAGTATCAGGGTGGCGCATGTCGCTAGCCTTTCCCTTCTCGGCCATCGTCGCCCAGGACGAGATGAAGACCGCCATCCTGATCGCCGCGATCGAGCCCGCGATCGGCGGCGTCTTGGTCTTCGGCGATCGCGGCACCGGCAAGTCCACCGCGGTTCGCGCCTTGGCCGCCCTCTTGCCGCCGATGGAGGTGGTGGCCGGCTGCCGCTACAATTGCAACCCCGATGCCTCCCCCGCCGCCTGCGCCGACGGCTGCACGCTGAAGGCCGGCCCACGGCCGCCCAAGCGCCAGAAAGTGGCCGTCCCGGTGGTCGACCTGCCCTTGGGCGCCACCGAGGATCGGGTCGTGGGGGCCCTGGACCTCGAGCGGGCGCTGAGCCACGGCGAGAAGGCTTTCGAGCCAGGCCTGCTGGCCAAGGCGCATCGGGGCTTTCTCTATATCGACGAGGCCAACCTCCTAGAGGACCACCTGGTCGACCTCCTCCTCGACGTCGCGGCCTCGGGCGAGAACCTGGTCGAGCGCGAAGGCCTTTCGGTCCGCCACCAGGCCCGCTTCGTTCTCGTCGGCAGCGGTAATCCGGAAGAAGGCGAGCTCCGCCCGCAGCTCCTCGATCGCTTCGGTCTATCGGTCGAGGTGACCACCCCCAAGGATCTGGCGACCCGGATCGACGTGGTCCGCCGCCGTGACTCTTTCGAGCGCGACCCCGAGGCCTTCACCGCCCAATGGGCCAAGGCCGAGGCCAAACTTCGTCGGCGGCTGGGCAAGGCCAAGGAGCGGCTGGCCGAAATCGAGGTTCCCGACCACACGCTCGAGACCGCGGCCAAGCTCTGCATGGCGCTCGGCACCGATGGGCTCCGCGGCGAGCTGACCCTGGTGCGCGCCGCCCGGGCGCTCGCTGCCCTCGACGGCGATGCGGTGGTCGACGACAGTCACCTCAAGCGCGTGGCGCCGACGGCCCTGCGCCATCGCCTGCGCCGCAACCCGCTCGACGAGGCGGGCTCCACCGTCAGGGTCGAGCGCGCCATCGAGGAGCTCTTCGGGCCGTGAGCGCGGCAGAGGGGCTGCCCGAGCCCGCGCCCGCGCCCGAGCCCGCGCCGGATCCGAGCGTCAGGCTCTTCGAGGCGGCGCTGACCGCGGCCCGCCTCTTTGCCGTCGACCCGCACGGCCTGGGCGGCGTGGCCTTGCGCGCCCAGGCGGGACCGGTGCGCGATGTCTGGCTCAGCGCACTGCGCACGCTGCTGCCGGCCCTGGCACCGATCCGCCGGGTGCCGCTGCATGTCGGCGAGGACCGGCTCCTGGGCGGCCTCGATCTCGCGGCGACCCTGACCGCCGGCCGGCCGGTGGCCGAGCGCGGGCTCCTGGCGGCAGCCGATGGCGGGGTCTTGATCCTCGCCATGGCCGAGCGCGCACCGGGCTCGACCGTCTCGGCGGTCACCGCGGCCATGGATCGAGGCGTGGTCAGCGCCGAACGCGACGGGCTGACGCTCCGGCATCCGGCTCGGTTCGGCGTCGTCGCCCTCGACGAGGGCATCGGCGAGGACGAGGGGCTGCCGGCAGCGCTCCTCGACCGCCAGGCCTTCAGGCTCGACCTCGAGCGCGTGGCCCCCAGCGATGCCGTGGTCGCCGAGGCCGTGATCGAGGCCGAGGGCGGCGAGGCCGTGGCCGAAGCCCGCGGCCGGCTCGCCCGGGTGACCGTCGGCGACGACGTCGCCGAGGCCCTGGCCTCGACCGCCCTGGCCTTGGGCATCGACTCGCTCCGGGCCGTCATCCTCGCCCTTCGCGCAGCCCGGGCGGCAGCGGCCCTCGATGGGGCTGCGCGTGTGAGCGAAACCCATGCCCGCCTCGCCGCCGAGATCGTTCTCGCTCCCCGCGCGACGCAGCTGCCGATGGCACCAGAGGATGCGGCAGAGGAGGATCAACAACCCCCCGACCAAGAACCGCCGCCCCCCGAACCACCGGCAGAGCAAGAAGAGCCGCCACCGGAGAACCCGGACGACCAAAACCAGGACGACCAGCGCCAGCCCGAGACCATGCCCGACCTCGACGAGCTGATCCTGGCCGCGGCCGCAGCCGCCATCCCGCCGAACCTCTTGGCCCAACTCCAGCTCAACCGCGACCGCCGCAGCCCCGGGCGCGGCGCCGGCAAGGCTGGAGCGCCGCAACAGAGCCGCAGCCGCGGCCGGCCCTTGGGCACCCGCCGCGGCCTGCCCCGGGGCGGTCAGCGCCTGGCCCTGGTCGACACGCTCAGAGCCGCCGCCCCCTGGCAACCGCTGCGTCGCCGTGAGCGCGGCCCACTCGGCCCCGATGCCAATATCGATGCCGGCAAACGGGTCGAGGTGCGTCCCGACGACTGCCGCATCACCCGCTTCAAGCAGCGCACCGAAACCACCGTCGTCTTCGTCGTCGACGCCTCGGGCTCGACCGCCTTCAACCGCCTGGCCGAGGCCAAGGGCGCCGTCGAGCTTCTCCTCGCCGATTGCTATGTCAGGCGCGAATCCGTGGCGCTGATCGCCTTTCGCGGCACGGGTGCGGAGCTCCTCTTGCCGCCGACCCGCTCGCTCACCCGGGCCAAGCGCTCGCTCGCCGGCTTGCCGGGCGGCGGCGGCACGCCCTTGGCCGCTGGACTGGAGGCCGCGGCCGATCTGGCCGATGCCGTCAGCCGCAAGGGTCAGACCCCGATCCTGATCCTCCTCTCCGACGGCAGCGGCAATATCGGCCGCGACGGTCAGCCGGGCCGGGCTGCCGCCGAGACGGACGCGACGGCCGCCGCCACCCGGCTGCGGCTCGCCGGCCACACCACGCTGTTCATCGACACCAGCCCCCGCGCTCGCCCCAAGGCGCGCGAACTGGCCGCCGCCATGGCGGCGCGCTATTTGGCCTTGCCGCGGGCCGATTCGCTCACCCTGTCGAATGCGGTGAAGGCCGGCACGGCGGCATTGCGCCCGACCGGCTAGCGACAGATGGACACGATGGCGAGCTTCGAGCGGGAGGCCTGGAAAAGAGAGGGCGGAACCTGGCCGAATGGCGAGGCGAGCCGCTTCGTGCGCGCCGGCGGCCTCTCGTGGCACGTCCAGGAGATGGGCCCGGACAGGGGGCAAGCCCCGGTCATCGTACTCGTCCACGGCACCGGTGCCGCGACCCATTCATGGCGCGATCTGGCCCCCCTCCTGGCCCGGGACTTTCGCGTCGTCGCCATGGATCTGCCGGGCCACGGCTTTACCGACAAGCCCTCGCTCCGCCGCCTCTCGCTGCCGGCCATGGCGCGGGCCCTGGGCCAGCTCCTGCAAGCGCTCGACGCCGCCCCAGCGCTGGTCGCCGGCCACTCGGCCGGGGCCGCGATCCTCGCTCGGATGTGTCTCGACGGCCAGATCACCCCCCGCTCGCTGATCAGTCTGAACGGCGCCTTCCTCCCCTTCACCGGCATCGCCGGCAAGGTCTTTCGCCCGGCGGCCCAGCTCATGGCGATCAACCCGCTGGTCCCCCGCCTCTTCGCCAGGCGCGCCCGTGATCCGGTGGTGCTCGACCGCCTGGTCGGAAATACAGGCTCGACCCTCGATGCCGTGGGCACGGCGCTCTACGGGCGGCTCGCCGGCGACCACCGTCACGTGAAAGGGGCGCTGGGCATGATGGCCGCCTGGGACCTCGACCCCATCGCCCGCGACCTGCCGAAGCTGGCCTGCCGCCTGCTCCTGGTGGTCGGTGCCTTCGATCGCACCATCCCGCCGTCGAACGCCCTTCGCGTCCAGGCCCTGGTGCCCGGGGCCCGCCTCACGACCTTGGAGCGCCTCGGCCATCTCGCCCACGAGGAGGCCCCGGAACAGGTAGCGGCGCTGATTCGGGAGGAAGCCTCGGCGACGGGTGTGCGGACTGCCGAGGCGGTGCCGTCATGACGATGCGGCGCTGCCATGACGATACGGGAATGTGCTGGAGCTGGGCAGCAAAAGACTGGCACTCGATCGACCAATCGGGTTAGAACTGTCAGGCCATGTTGACACTCGATGCCGATAGCCCCGACGAGACCCCGCCTTTGCGCGGCGACGATAGCCCGTCGCCCGCAACCGAAGCGGATCGCCGCCCACATGCGATCGTGATCGGCAGCGGCTTCGGCGGACTCGCCGCCGCCATCCGGCTCGGCGCCCGCGGCTACCGGGTCACCGTGCTCGAGAAGCTCGATGCGCCGGGCGGCCGGGCCTATGTCTACCGCCAGGACGGCTACACCTTCGACGCCGGGCCGACCATCGTCACCGCGCCCTTCCTCTTCGAGGAGCTCTGGCAGCTCTGCGGCAAGCGGCTCGCGGACGATGTCGAGCTCCGCCCGGTCACACCTTTCTATCGCATCCGCTTCGACAACGGCGAGCACTTCGACTACACCGGCGATCCGGAGCAGATGCGGGCCGAGGTCGCCCGCTTCTCGCCAGCCGACGTCGCCGGCTACGAACGCTTCCTCGAGCGCTCCGAAGCGATCTTCGAGAAGGGCTTCCTGGAACTCGGTCACGTTCCCTTCGGCAGCTTCACCGACATGCTGAAGATCGCCCCGGACCTCATTCGCCTCGAGAGCTGGCGGAGCGTCTACGGCCTCGTCGCCCGCTACATCGAAGACGAGCGGCTACGCCACATCTTCAGCTATCACCCGCTCCTCGTCGGCGGCAATCCGTTCGCCGCGAGTGCGATCTACTGTCTGATCTGCTTTCTCGAGCGGCGGTGGGGCGTGCATTACGCGATGGGCGGCACCGGCCGCCTGGTCACCGGCATGGTCGGCCTGATCGAGGGCCAAGGCGGCACCGTGAAACTCGACACCGGCGTCGC
>JAABSG010000250.1 GCA_011390475.1 Geminicoccaceae bacterium
AGGTCGAGCTGGGCCAGAAAGACCGCCTGCGACGGCCGGGTTGCCCGAAAGAGCGGCAGGTAGGCCAGGCCGAGCGGATCGGGGCTGGCCGGCAGCGTCACCGCCAGGTGCCAAAGGTTCGCACCCCGCGGGCTCGTCGTATCCGGATCGACCGAAAAGCCCAGCCGCGAGTGCAGCTCGAAGCCGAAGACACTGGCCCGGACATCGGGCTGCCAACGCTCCAGTTGGGCCGCGTCCTCGATCGGCAGCGCCCAATTGGTGCCCGGTGGCGGGTTCCAAGGCAGCCACTCGCCGATGATCGCATCGCGGGTGGTGATCAGGGCCGTGGCACCCAGCGGGCTGTCCGACAACGCGCCCACCCCGCTGACGCCGCTGACGCCACTGACGCCGCTGACGCCACTGACGCCACTGACGCCGCTCACCCCACTCACGCCGCTGACCCCGCTGACGCCGCTGAAGGCCGCATAGGTGATCTCTGGCGAGCAAAACGGGAGCATCAACATGGTCGCATCCTCCTCATCCCGCCGCTCCGGCGGGCTCAGGCCGGCACGCCGGCGCCTCTCAGGGCTCGGGCCCAATCCTTGCCGGCGTTGAACGGCGCTGCCGGCGAGCGCGCCAAGAAGCCTTTGACGGTCAAGCCGGGCTCGAGCTGCAACAATGCCGCCACGGTCCGGCGAGCCTCGTCGAGCTGGCCGAGATGCCACTCGGCCACCGCTTTCGCGCGCAGGGTCGAGGTGTGGCCGCGATTGGTGAAGAGCGAGCGCTCGGCGAGCTCGAGTGCCCGCGCGTAGCGCCCCGCCGACAAATGGGCCGCCGCTGCCAGCGTGTCGAAATAGTAGCGATGCGGGTCGAGCGGCGAGAGCTCGGACGCGTGCGAGGTCTCGACGACGGCCCGCTCGCCCTCGTCGGTGAATGCGAAGAGCGTGCCGCGCAGGAGCCAGCAGAGAGCGTCGTTCGGGTTGATCTCGAGCGCGCGGTCGTAGCGCTGCAGCGCGATGTCCAGCTGCTTGGTCATGTGCACTCGAACCAGCCCGTCCATCGTCAGCGCCAAGGCGCATTCGGGATCGGTATCGAGGGCCCGGCGTGTCAGCGCCGATGCCTGGGCGGCGTCGCGCGCCTGGTCGTCCGACCAGCCCTGCTGGACCCTGAGCACATGCCACTTGGCGAGCCAGGCCTGCGGCACCGACTGCCGTGGTGCCCGCTCGATCAGCGCCTCCAGCATCTCCCGTGCCTGCTCGAAGGCCGCGGGTGACGGGCGGTGCATGAGGGTCAAGGCGCCGAGCAGCAGCGTGTAGCTCTGCAAGGTCGGCAACGACCGGCACCGCGCGCGCTCGACCTCCCGGGCGATCACCGCGAGCCCGACCTCGGCGACCAGCCGGGCGGCGATCTCGGCATCCGGCCTGAGAATGGCATTCACCGGCTCGGTGAGCTGCTTGGTCCAGACGACCTCGTGCGAGGCCGCCTCGGCGAGCTCGGCATCGAGCAGCACACGACCAGCCTCGACCCGGTAGCGCCCCGAGAGCACATAGTCGGCGCCGAGATGCTGGTGGACGGCGGCGAGATCGACCGCTCGGCGGCGG
The DNA here is from genome assembly GCA_011390475.1 of Geminicoccaceae bacterium. Taxonomy (GTDB): domain Bacteria; phylum Pseudomonadota; class Alphaproteobacteria; order Geminicoccales; family Geminicoccaceae; genus SLRI01. The sequence continues at coordinate 1,581 of JAABSG010000250.1, forward strand.
AGCTGGAAAGTGGAGAGCCCGGAGATGACGTTGAGGTCCGCCGAGCGCGAGAGGTGGCAGATCACCTCGCCCGCCAGAACGTCGCCGACCACCTGATGCTCGGCTGCGGGGTCAGTCGTGGCGAACGGCAAGACCGCCAGGGTAGGGTGCAGCGACGTCGGTGCCAGGGCCGGCGGCAGGCCGGTGCGGGTGCCGGGCGGCCCGAGGCGATAGGCGCGGACCGGCTCCCGGCGATGCTTGAGGTAGCAGAGCCCGAGATCCTCGACCTCGGCATCCAGTGACGGCACGAGCCGGTCGCGAACAGCCGCCGAGACGATGATCTCGCCGGGGCCGGCGAGAGCCGCGAGACGGGCCGCGAGATTGACGCCGCTGCCGTGCAGGTCGCCGTGGTCGACGATCACCAGCGCATGCTCGATGCCGATGCGCAGCAGCAACTGCCGCTCGTGAAGGAGCCCGGCATTGCGCCGCCGGGCGAGGGCGCGAATGGCAAACGCCGTGGCCACCGCCGCCGGCACGTCATCGAGGTCGATCAAGAGCCCGTCGCCGAGCTCCTTGATCAGCCGGGCGCCATGCGCCGGGAGGATGTCGGTCCTGATGCTCTCGACCAGCCTGAACCAGCGGGTGATGGTGTCGCTCTCGTCGAGTTCGGCCAGACGGCCGAACTCGACCACGTCGACGACGAGGATCGTCCGCTCGGCCCGCTGCAATGCAGCGCTACCGGCACTGGTCGCCGACCGTGTCTCGGACCGAAGCACAGCGTCCGTCATGGAGCCGCTCATCCGCTCGATCACCTATCCAGGGCCGCCGCGCCAGAGGAGGCGACCACCCCGCCACCGAAACCAAGGCAGCACACCGTCGCGACGCTTCTGGTCGAGCGTCCGTGGGGCAGGATTTTCTTGCGATGGAAGTCAACTGAGGGTTGCGCCAAGTCACGACGTCGAGCGAATAATAGCATTATTTCGGCGATTGCGTCGACTCGCATTTTCAGGGCGCCCGCAAAGGGGGCCAGCATGACCGGTCGCCATGCCATAGTCTCGCCGCTAGGATCGCCGCTGTCCCGTCGACGAGCCCGTCGACGGTGCCACTAACGAGCCCATCAACGAGCAAGGCCAGCTGCGCGCATGACCACCATCCTCTGCTTCGGCGATTCCAACACCCACGGCACCAAACCCCTTCCGGCCCCGGACGTGATCGACCGACATGGCCCCGACGTCCGCTGGCCCGGGGTGATGGCGGGCGAGCTCGGGCCGGACTTTCGCATCCTCGAGGAGGGCCTGCCGGGCCGCACCACCCTTCACGACGACCCGATCGAGGGGGCGCACATGAACGGGCTCACGGCGTTGCCGATGCTGGTGGGCTCCCACTCGCCGCTCGATGTCGTCGTCCTGATGCTCGGCACCAACGACCTGAAGAACCGCTTTGCGGTCTCGGCTGCCGACATCGCGGCCTCCATCGAACGCCTCGTCGCCAATCTCCGCGTCCTCTGCGCGGCCCCCGGCCGGACCCAGCCCGCGATCTTGATCGTCGCCCCGCCGCCGATCCGGGAGGTCGCCTGGCTGGCCGAGAAGTTCGTGGGCGGTGCCGCCAAGTCGCAAGGCCTGGGTGCTGCCATCCGCCGTTCGGCCGAGCGCCTGGGCACGGCTTTTCTCGACGCTGGCGAGCACATCGAGGTGAGCCCGATCGACGGCCTCCACTACGACGCGGCCACCCACGCCACGCTGGGCAAGACCATCGCCGCGGCCGTGCGCGACCTGGCGACCGAATCGACCAGAGCCGAACACGACGCATGATCTGCCAGCGCGACAAGCGTCCGGATTGCGCGTAGCGTCTCCGGTCAGTGGCGTCGCGCGGCCGTGCCGGCAGACCCGATGCCCGTTGAACCATCGCCCGGAGTACCCCCGATGCGCATTCGCCTGGGCTGCAACTTCGTCTACGACTTCGGGGTCGAAACCCCGATGATCGTGATGCTGAACGTCCACTATTCACGCTTCGCCGATCTGGAGCGCCCGGACCATCTCACGACAGCGCCGGCCGTGCCGATCGAGAGCTACCGTGACACCTACGGCAACTGGTGCTCACGGCTGGTGGCCCCGGCAGGCCGCTTCATGCTGGGCACCGACGGGGTGATTCGCGATTCCGGTGAGCCGGACCCGATCCGCAGCGATGCCATCCAGCACCAGGTGCAGGACCTGCCGCCCGACACCATCCTCTTCCTGCTCGCCAGCCGCTACTGCGAGACCGACTGCCTGGCCGACGAGGCGTGGAAGCTCTTCGGTCATACGCCGCCCGGCTGGCCGCGGGTCCAGGCCATCTGCGACTTCGTTCACGGCCACATCACCTTCGGCTACGCGCATTCCCGGCCGACCCGAACCGCGCTCGAGGGCTACCGCGAGGGCAAGGGGGTCTGCCGCGACTTCGCCCACCTGGCCGTCGCCTTCTGCCGGTGCATGAACATCCCCGCCCGCTACTGCACGGGCTATATCAGCGATATCGGCCAGCCACCGCCCTACGAACCGATGGATTTCGCCGCTTGGATGGAAGTCTGGCTCGACGGCGCCTGGCGCACCTTCGATCCCCGTAACAACCAACCGCGGATCGGCCGCATCCTGATCGCCACGGGCCGGGATGCGGCCGATGTGCCTCTCACCCATACCTTCGGCCCCAACATCCTCCAGGATTTTCGCGTCTGGACCGACGAAATCGAGGACTGAACGGCCCGGATTTGTTCGGCGAAACTTGATCCACGTCATTGCGGTGGGTGGCCAACGGCGGTCTATTCGGCCGCCCTGGGTGTCGATCATGGGGAGCGAGGCTGTGGCCGAGACGATCGTCGTCGTCGGGCTCGACGATTTCAACGAGCGGATGCTGGACGCGCTGCCCGGCGCCGATGCCTACGATTTTGTCGCCGTGCTCGGCTATGACGAGATCGTCCGGCCCGACCGCTACGACCTGCCGGCACTGCTCGCGAGCGCCGAGGCACGCCTGCGCGCGCATCCTCGACCGATCGACGCGATCGTCACCTTCTGGGATTTTCCGTCGAGCACGATCATGCCGATCATGCGCGGCTGGCTCGGCCTGCCGGGACCGACGCTCGAAGCCGTCTTGAAGTGCGAGCACAAATACTGGAGCCGCCGCGAGCAGGCGGCGATTGTGGGCGACATGGTACCGGGCTTTTGCGCCGTCGATCCCTTCGCCGAGGATCCGGCAGCCCAGGTCGACCTCGCCTATCCCTACTGGCTGAAGCCGGTCAAAGCGCATTCGTCGCATCTGGGATTCAAGATCCGCAAGGCCGGCGATTTCGCCGCCGCGATCGAGCAGATCAGGGCTGGCATCCACAGGCTCGCCGAACCGTTCGACCACATCCTCAGCTTCGCCGATCTGCCGCCCGAGATCGCCCCGATCGACGGCAGCCACTGCATCGCCGAGGCGATGATTTCGGCCGGCAAACAATGCACGCTCGAAGGCTACGTGCTCGATGGCGAGGTCGTCGTCTACGGTGTCGTCGATTCGCGGCGCGAGGGCGCGCACCGCTCGTCCTTTTCCCGCTACCAGTACCCCTCACAACTGCCGCGGCGGGTGCAGCAGCGGATGATCAGTGCGGCCGAGCGCTTTCTCGGCCATGTCGGCTACGACCGGGCACCGTTCAACATCGAATTCTATTGGGACGAGAAGCGTGACCAGATCTGGCTGCTGGAGGTCAATGCGCGGATCTCGAAATCGCACTGTCCGCTGTTCGAAATGGTCGACGGTCGCTCGCACCATCAGGTGATGATCGACGTGGCGCTCGGCCGTCGGCCCGACTTCCCGCATCGCGAAGGCCGGCACAAGCACGCGGCCAAGTTCATGCTGCGGCTGTTCGAGGACGGCGTGGTCACCCGCGTGCCCACGGCCGACGACATCGCCAGGGTCAAGGAACGGTTCCCCGGCACCCGGGTGCGGCTGATGGTCGAGGAGGGCGACCGGCTGGCGCATCTCAGAATGCAGGACAGCTACAGCTTCGAGATCGCGGAGATCTTCATCGGTGCCGAGAGTCAAAAAGAACTCGTCGCCAATTACCGGACCTGCCTCGACATGCTCGATTTCCGTCACGAACCTATGCCACGGGCGGCGGCCTGAGACCGATGCGGACCATCGATACCTTCCCTCACGCCGTCGAGG
>JAABSG010000251.1 GCA_011390475.1 Geminicoccaceae bacterium
GGCGAGGACGGCGAAGCTCAGCGCGAAGACGAAGATGAAGCCCAGAATCGAGATCGCCGTTTGATCGGAGACCGGCTCACCGTTGTAGAACGGGCGAAAGACGCCGGACGGCTGCAGCAGGCGCAGCACCTGGACCCGGGCAACCCGGTAGATGACGGCGAAGCGGAAGACCTTGATGCCGCCGGTGGTCGAGCCGCTGCAGCCGCCGATGCACATCAAGAAAAAGGCGAGGCCGATGGCGAAGGTGCCCCAGGCATTGTAGTCGGCGGCGGCGTAGCCGGTGCCGGTGATCAGCGAGATGGTACTGAAGGCGGCATAACGCAGCGCATCGACGCCGACGATGTCGCTCGTCTGGTAGAGCCAGAGAACGAAAAGGGCCGTACCCCCCGCGATGATGCCGAGAAACCAGCGCACCTGGTCGTCCTGCCAGAAGGCGAAGCTGCGCCCTCTGAGTGCCTGGATATAGAGGACGAAGGGGATGCCGCCGACGATCATGAAGGTGACGGCCGTCCACTCGATTGCCGGGCTCGCGAAATGGCCGATCGAACTGTCGTATGTCGAGTAGCCGCCGGTGGCGACCGTGGTCATCGCATGCGCCGCGGCATCGAACGCGCTCATGCCGAAGAGCCAGTAGGTGCTGCCGCAGGCGACCGTGATGGCGAGGTAGATGACGCCGATGCTGGTGGCGATCTGCCCGGTGCGCGGCAGGATCTTGGCGGAACTGTCGGTGCTCTCGGTGCGAAAGAGCTGCATGCCGCCGATCGAGAGCATGGGCAGGATGGCGATGCCCATGACGATGATGCCGATCCCGCCCAGCCACTGCAGGAGAGCGCGCCAGAGGAGGATGCCGCCGGGGGCGGTGTCGAGGCCCGAAATGACCGTCGAGCCGGTCGTCGTGATCCCCGACATCGCCTCGAAGAACGCGTCGGCGAGGCCGAGATCGAGACTCGAATAGTAGAGCGGCAGGGTGGCGAAGACCGTGGTGGTCAGCCAGAGCAGCGTGGTCAGGAGAAAGCCTTGGCGCACGGTGAGCTCGGCGCCGGAGACTCCGCCTCTGGTCATCAAGACGAGCGAGAGGCCGACAAAGGCGGTGAGCCCCGCCGAGACGAAGAAGACCTGCCAGTCCGGATGGCCGGCCGCGAGATCGACCAGCATCGGCGGCAGCATCGCGCCGGCGACGATCAAGAGCACGATGCCGACGACCATGGCGACGGGCCGGAGATCGACCACGGCCGTCACATCGATGCGCCGCCGCGCCGGTGGCCGCCGGAGACCCGCCCGCTCGGCCGCGCGCCCCGGGTAGGACTGTCTCAGTTGAGCGTTCCGCGACTGCCCGGCGCGTCGAGCGAGAAGGCCGGGATCTCGACGTCGAACCAGCGGCCGTCGGCGCCCAGCATCTGATAGCTGCCGGTCATGATGCCGGACGGCGTCGGCAGAGGGGTGCCGGAGGTGTATTCGAAGCTCGAGCCCGGCTCCAGCATCGGCTGCTCGCCGACCACGCCGTCACCCTTGACCTCGACCATCCGGCCCAGGCCGTCCATGATTCGCCAGTGCCGGCTCATCAACTGCACGGGCGCTGCCCCCAGATTTTCGATGATCACCCGGTAGCCGAAGACCCAGCGGTTCTCGGCGGGCTCGGACTGCTCCTCGACGTAGAACGGTTCGACCGAAACACTGATCGCGCGGGTCACCTCGCTGTACATCGAACCGCCTTCGCCATCCTCCTGGCCGCCGTCGTTCATGCCCATGCTCATGTCGGTTTTCATGCCCATGTCCACGCTCCAAGAGAGGCTGCGCCCCCAGTTATGTTGAGCCCGCCGGTCGCTGTCCAGTGCCGGTCTGCAGTCCGGGCTCGAGCGCGTAGAGGAGGACGGCGACGGCCGTGGCGAGGTTGAGGCTGGAAACACCGGGGCGCATCGGGATCGCGACCCTGCGCGCGGCCCGAACGAGAAATTCGGCCGAGAGGCCATCGCGCTCCGAGCCGAAGGCGTAGACCGCGTTACGCGGCAGCGTGCCGTAGGCGAGCGGCTCGCCCTCGCCGTCGAGCGCGATCAATGGGCGGTCGAGGTCGGCCACGCGCTCGATCGCCCTGACCGGTAGCGCGAAGTGCAAGCCGGCCGCCCCTCGAAGACTCGCCGCCGACCAGGGATCGACGCCGCCGCTGGTCCAGACGGCAGCAGCATCGGCCGCGGCCGCGACCCGGATCACCGCGCCCAGATTGCCCGGATGGCGCGGCCGATCGAGGAGCACGACGGGACCGGGCGCGCAGCTCTCCGCGCGGTCGGTCGGCCGTTCGGCGACGGCGATCAGCCGGGTCTCGGGTGGTCTCGCCACCAGCCGCGCGAAGAGTTCGGGCGCGACAGGCTCCAGCCTGCGGGCGAGGAGAGGGGCGATATCCGGAGCGAGGGCGCGCGCCAGGGCCAGCACCGTCTCGGGCTGGTCGGACCAGAGCCCATCCAGCACCGCGCCGAAACGCAGCGCGTGCTTGACGCTGTGCAGGCCTTCGAGGACGACCCTGGTCGGATCGGCCCCGGCTGCGTGCACGCGCCTGGTCAGATCACCGCGTGTCGGACTTTGGCCGAGACCCATTCGCTCACCACCACCGTGCCCAGGATGAGCAGGAGAATGAGCGTCACCTGCGGCCATGCCAAGGTGTTCAAGGAGGCCTGCAACTGCAGCCCGATGCCGCCGGCACCGACCAGGCCCAGAATGGTCGATTCGCGGATGTTGATGTCCCAGCGAAAGACGCTGATGCCGAAGAACGCGGGCAGCACCTGCGGCACGATGGCGTAGTCGAGCACCTGCATGCCGCTGCCGCCGGTGGCGCGCACCGCCTCGACCTGGCTCTCGTCGATCTCTTCGATCGCCTCGTAGAGCAGCTTGCCGACGAAGCCGATCGACCGGAGGGCTATGGCGATGATCCCGGCGAGCAGCCCCGGGCCGATGATCGAGACCAGCAGCAGCGCCCAGATCAAGGAGTTGATCGACCGCGATGCGACGATGATGAAAAGCGCGATCGGGCGCAGAAACATGACCGAGGGCGTGGTGTTCCGGGCGGCGAAGAAGGCGACGGGCACGGCGATGAAGATGCCGAGCAGCGTGCCGAGCGTGGCGATGTTGAGCGTATCCCAGAGCGGCCACCAGAGCCGTTCCATATAGGACCAGCGTGGCGGGAACATGCGATTGCCGAGATCGGCGATCTGCCGCGGCGCGTCGTAGACGAAGGCCCAGATCGTGGTCTTCGTCATCAACTCCCAGCACCAGACGAAGAACAGCACGAAGGCGAACCAGCCGGCCCAGGTCGCCCATTGCTTCGCGGTGGTCCGCCGCTGCCAGATCTTGCGGCCATCGGCGGCTGAGCTCACCGGCATTCAGCACCCGCCCAAGGAGATTTCGTCGTGTTTCATCGATTTGCGGTCGTCCGCCGGCGCGAAGCCGAGCGAGGCTCGATGTCGGAAAATCGTGCCTCGCTCGGCGACCAAGCCGGAACCGGCCGCAAATCGACCGGCGGTGAGCTTGGCAGCCCGGGGGGCTGTGGGGACCCCGCGGCCCCACAGGGGAGCATCTGCTTCGTCGTCGGTTCGCTGACGATGCTTTGGCATCGACAGCGAACCAACTCCTCGCATCTGCTCACTGCCAAGCTCATGAAACATGACGAAATCTCCTTGGGCGGGTGCTCACTGCACCCACTTTCTGACGTGGCTCGAGCTGTACTCGGCGAGCATCACGATGCCGATGACGATCAGGAGAACCGCCCCGGCGCTGTCGTACTCGTAGCGGCTGATGGCGACGTTCAGCGTGGCCCCGATCCCGCCGGCGCCGACGATGCCGATCACCGCCGACTCGCGGAAATTGATGTCGAGCCGGTAGAGGCTGAGGCCGATCAGCCGTGGCATGACCTGGGGTTGGACGCCATAGTTGATCAACTGCATGAAGGACGAGCCGGTGGCGCGAATGGCCTCGGCCTGGGCCTCGTCGATATCCTCGATGTCCTCGGCCAAGAGCTTGCCCAAAAAGCCGATGGTCGAGAAGGCGAGCGTCAGAAAGCCAGCGAAGGGGCCGAAGCCGAACATCACCACGAAGAAGATCGCGATGATGACCTCCTGGAAGGTCCGGCTGACGGCGATGATGGCGCGGCAGACATAGTAGACCGGCAGCGGTGAAATGTTGCGCGCCGCCCCGATGCCGATCGGGATCGAGATCAGGACGCCGACCACTGTCGAGGTCAGCGTCATGGTCAGGCTCTCGATCAATCCCCGATAGATGTCACCCCAGCGGCTGGTGAAGTCCGGCTGCAAAAAGCCGTTGATGAACCGGCCACCGCGCTCCAGCCCTTCGGCCACGCGCTGCCAGTTGACGTCGACCGTCGACATGGCGAGGACGAGATAGATCAACAGCCCGCCATAGACGAGCCAGCGGGTGTTGCGGTCCTTGATCAGGACGGGCGGGCGGCGCCAACGGCGGCCGGCCGATGGGGCGGAACCGGCCATGGTCAGGCGAGCCCGGCCATGCGTTCCTCGACGACGCGCTCAGGCGGCGCGCCAGAGCCATAGGTCGCAGCCGCATCGGCTGCATCCTCGGCCGCACTCGCCTGCATCGCCGTCCAGTCCTCCTCGCCGTAGATCCTGGTCAGGACCGCATCATCGAGGAGGGCAGGGGCGCCGTCGAAGACGACCTCGCCCGCGGTCAGCCCGATGATCCGATCGACGAACATCTTGGCCAGCATGACGTCGTGGATGTTGATCACCGCCGGCAGGCCGCTTTCCCGGCAAATCTCCATGATCAGCCGCATGATCTGCCGCGATGTCTTGGGATCGAGCGAGGCGGTGGGCTCGTCGACCAGCAGCAGCTCCGGGTCCTGCTCGAGGGCGCGGGCGATGCCGACCCGCTGGCGCTGGCCGCCCGAAAGCTCGTCCGCCCGCTTGTCGGCGTGCTCCGAGAGGCCGACCCGATCGAGCAGGGCAAAGGCCTTGTCGACGTCGGCCTGCGGAAAGCGGCGAAACAGGCTGCGCCAGAAGGAGACGTAGCCGAGCCGGCCGGAGAGCACGTTTTCCATCACGGTCAGCCGCTCGACCAGCGCGTATTCCTGAAAGATCATCCCGATCCGCCGGCGGGCGCGCCTGAGGTCGCCGCCGGAGAGCTTGGAGAGGTCGACGTCGTTCAAGAAGATGCTGCCGCCGGTGGGCTCGACCAGGCGGTTGATGCAGCGGATCAAGGTCGACTTGCCGGCGCCCGACGGGCCGATGAGACCCACCACCTGGCCCTTTTCGACCGTGAACGACACGCCCTTGAGGGCATGGTCGCCGGTCTTGTAGCGTTTGGCCAGGGTATCGAGGCGCAGCATCGGTTTTTCCTCAAAGTGCCGCCCGGTGCGGCAACAGCCCCACCGGGCGCTACGTCATGGCCAGAAACGGTGATCAATTGCAGTCGTAGCTGACGCCGCTGATCTCGTCGATCTGGCGGATCACCGCCCAATTCTCCGCGAAGGTGATCGGCACGAAGGTCTCCTGCGCCGGGTCGGACTTGCCGAACTCCTCGAGCAGCGTGGTGCCCTCCCAGTCGAAGCTGAAGAAGGCTTCCTGGATCGCCGCCTGCAGGTCCGGATGGACGTTGTGGGCGATGCCGTAGCCGGTGGTCGGGAACGGGTCGCTCTGATAGACGATCCGGATCTGCTGGGGATCGAGGACGTCGCGGGCGG
>JAABSG010000252.1 GCA_011390475.1 Geminicoccaceae bacterium
GAGATTGTGGCCGCCGAGAGTCGCCCGGAGCTGGCGTTGCAGGGGCCAGGTCGAGAAGACCAGGATGATCGCCCACAACAACGACGAAAAGAACGGGCGCAGGACCAGCACGCAGCCCACGGCCAACAGGCCGAGCATCAGCCAGCCCACGACCTCGTTGAGGCGGGTCCCGACTCCGAAAAACGAGCGCGTGGCCAAGAGTTCAGGCTTTCGGTTTGTTGCCCTTTACCTCGATGCCCACCAGCCGCTCGTAGACCTTGACCACCGCACTGTCGTCCTCCCGGCCGAAGCCGGCTCCGGCAGCGGCCAGATATTGCTGGTGGGCCGCCGCCGCGATCGGCAGGGGGAAGCGTCGACCCTTGGCGGTCTCGAGCACGATGCCGAGGTCCTTGACGAAGATCTCGACGGCCGAGAGCGGGGTGAAGTCACGCGCCAGGATATGCGGCACCCGGTTGGTGAACATCCAGGAATTGCCGGCGGAGTTCGAGATCACCTCGAAAAGCTTGTCCGGATCGGCACCGCAAGCCGTGCCTAGCGCCATGGCCTCACACGCAGCGGCGATATGCACGCCCGCCAGATGCTGGTTGATCATCTTGACCGTCGAGCCGATGCCGGGCGCGTCGCCGAGGCGATAGACCGTCTTCGCCATCGCGTCCAAGGCCGGCCCCGCAGCCGCGAACGCCGCTTCGCTGCCGGACGCCATGACCGAGAGTGCGCCGGCCTCGGCACCGGCCCGACCACCGCTGATCGGCGCATCCAAGAGGCTCAGGCCCATCTCGGCCAGCCGCGCCCCGAGATCCTTCATGAACGGCGGCGGCACCGTGCTGTGCAGCACCACGACCCCGCCCTCGCCGAGCAGCGCCGCCCCGCCCTTGGGCCCGAACAGAGCGTCCTCCGCCTGATCGGCCGTGGCCACCACCAGGATCAGCAGCGAGACCAGATCGGCCACGTCGCGCGGGCTACCCTTGACCTCGCCTCCCGCGGCCGCGAAGGCATCGAGCGCGCCTTTCGCCACATCGAAGCCGTAGACGGTAAAGCCCTTCGCCAGCAGGTTCTTGGCCATCGGCAGTCCCATGGAGCCGAGGCCGATGAAGCCGACTTTCTTGGTCATTGTCTCTGGTCCAAACGACGGTGGTCTTCGACCGGCAGGCGCTGCCGCACGGTGCCGAGATAGTCCGGGTCGAGCGTGGCCGCCGCATGCCCGGGCCGGTCCGAGACCCGCGCCACCACGCTTCCCCAGGGATCGACAATCAGCGCATTGCCGAACGTATAGCGCGTCCCGCCCCCGGCCGGATAGCCGCCGATCTGCGCCGCCGCCGCGACATAGCATTGTGTCTCGATGGCGCGCGCCCGGAGCAACACCTCCCAGTGATCCTTGCCGGTCTGCAGCGTGAAGGCCGCCGGCAGCATGATCAACTCCGCCCCCCGTTTGCGCAAGGCGAGGAAGAGCTCGGCAAACCGCAGATCGTAGCAGATCGCGAGCCCGACCCGGACCCCGTCGAGATCGACCGTCACGACGTCCCGGCCCGCCTCCGTATAATCGCTCTCGCGGTAGGCGTCGCCATTCGGCGTGACGATGTCGAAGAGGTGGATCTTGCGATAGAGCGCCACCTCGTTGCCCTGCCGATCGAAAACGACCGTGGTGTTGGCGAGCCGCCCGGCACCCCGATCCTCGAAAAAACTGCCGCCGTGCACATTGACCCCGTGCTCGCGCGCGATGCCCTGCAGCATGGCATAGGCCTCGCCGCCCGGAATCGGTTCGGCGGCAGCCCGCCTGCCGGCATCGCCACCACCCATGACGGTGAAGGTCTCGGGCAGGCTGACGAGGTCCGGCCGCTCCGCCTCGATCGCCCGCTCGATCAAGTCCTTGGCGGCCCCGAGATTGGCCGACTTTTCCGGGCCCGAGTTCATCTGGATGACCGCAACCCGCATCGCCTCAGCCCTCCTGCACCCGAAACTTGTGCGCCATCAGGTGCCGATAGGTCTCGCCAGGCCGCAGAATCGATGACGGAAACTGTGGTTTGTTGGGCGCATCGGGGAAGCCCTCGGTCTCGAGACAGAGCCCGGAACGCGGCCCGATCTTGCGCCCACCCTTGCCCGTGATGTCCATCTTGAAGCCGGTATAGAACTGCACCCCGGGCTGATCCGACGACAAATGCATCTCGACCCGCCCGTCGCCGGAGACGAGCGCCGCCACCGGCCGCACGCCCGGTTTGTCGGTCAGGACCATGCAGTGGTCGTAGTCCGCGGTGCCCGCGGCGTCGATGCGTCGACGCTGCCGAAAATCGAACACCGTCCCCTCGACCGGCAAAATCTCGCCGGTCGGGATCTGCTCCTCGTCCGTCGGCAAATAGCGATCGGCGTCGAGCTCGAGCGCATGCCCCTCGATCGAGCCGCCGCCATCGAGGTTCCAGTAGGTGTGATGCACCATGTTGATCGGTGTGGGCCGTGTCGTCTCGGCTGTCATCTCGATGACCAGCGCATCGGCGATGAGCCGATAGACGACCCTGGCCTCGACCTCGCCCGGATAGCCCATTTCGCCGTCCGCCGAGGTGATGCCCAGCGTGACCGAGTCCACATCCGCGGCCTCGATCCGCCAGAGCCGCTTGCCCCAGCCGGTGAGCCCGCCGTGCAGGTGATTGCGGCCCGCCTCGTTCGGATCGACCTCGAATCGCTCGCCGTCCAGCTCGAACGCCGCCCCGCCGATCCGATTGCCGAAACGGCCGACCATGGCGCCGAAATAGGGCGATTTCGCCGGATAGTCGGTGAACTCGTCGAAGTTCAAGACCAGCGAGCGGGCGGCGCCATCCACATCGAGCGTCAGATCCTGCAGCACGCCGCCCCAATTGAGCACCGCGGCCCTGAGCCCCCGGCCGTTGTCGAGCCATACCCGCTCGACCGGCTGCCCCCTGAATTCCCCGAAATGCTCGACCTTACCTGTCATTTGCAGCGTTCCCCTTCTGGCGCGCGACCAGCTATAGCCCAAGCTGGCGCCGAGGTCAGTCGCCGATCAGGCGCAACCGGCCGAGACCCGGAACGGTGATCGAGAGATCCAAGGGATTGATGCCCAGTGTCACACCGGAAAGGTTGAGCTCGAGCCCCTCAACCCGCGCCACGATCAGGCTGAAAACCCCGCCCAGGGACAACTGATAGCCCGTGTTGCTGGGTGCCCGGACCAAGAGCCGTGCCCCGATATAATCCTTGCCGATCGCCCGCGGCGGCAGATCGAGTCCGAGTTCCGGTACCTGCCGCGCGATCCAGGCAATGAACGTGTTGGAATTCGGTCCGGGCCAGCTCCGATAGCTGTGCCGATAGGGATAGTCGGCCACCGCCCGCTCGATCCCCGGAATCAGCGCCATGGCCTCGGCACCCCGCCGATCGAGCAGCACTCTGGGTCGATTGCCCGCCCAATTGCCATCGGGCACGCCGCGAAAATTCATCCGGATCGCCTCGCCACCGCTCGACACCCCCCAGCGCACCACGTCGTAGCGGGTATAGGCAGGCTTCCCCTCGCCCTTGAAGGCGATCCAGCAATGGTCGGCCACGGCCCCCTTCAATCCCCAGGACGCCGCACAATAGACTTGCACCACGGCTTCTGGCGTCAGGCTCGGCTCGGGGGCCAGGCGCGCACTGTCCCACCTGGCCCCCGACCAATGCCGCACCTCGCCCTGCTGCCAAACAGCGATCCCGACCGGCAAGGCAACGAGGAGCAGGACGAGCGACGTGATCAAGAGCCAACGCAACGGCAATGCTTTCAGATGGGAACCCGTGCGCTATAGATAGGGCGGTATCGACCGATGAGCGAGCGGAGACGAAAGACCATGCAATCCCGGGCACCCTCGTGTGCACTGTTTCTGACCGGCCTCTCCCTCGCCTTCGCTGCCTCGGCCACAGCCGACGAGGCCCTGGCCGAGCGCGGCCGCATCATCGCCGACACCTACTGCAGCGACTGCCACGCCACCGGCAGCAGCGGCGAGAGCCCGTTGGCCGAAGCCCCGCCCATGCGCACCTTTCACGAACGCTGGCCCGTCGACCACCTCGCCGAAGCCCTCGCCGAAGGCATCATGGTCGGCCACGAGGATATGCCCGAATTCCGCATGACCACATCCGAAATCGATGCGTTCTTGGCCTATCTCGACAGCTTCTGAAAAAGTACCGGGGAGGCAGCGCCTCCCCGAGCCCCTCCGTTACTTTGCGCCGGTGCCAGGGACAGCCGCCGGCCCAAAATGATGTTGGGGCGTGGGGAAGATCATCTTCCCCACCTCTTACCGGTCACTCTCCCGCCAGCGCGGGTTGATCCAGGGCTCGCGGTTGCTGCGCGGCAAAGGCGCCTTTCCGAGGATGTGGTCGGCGGCCTTCTCGCCGACCATGATCGACGGGCCGTTGAGGTTGCCGTTGGTGATCCGCGGAAAAATCGAGCTGTCGGCGACGCGCAGCCCGTCGACCCCGATCACCCGGCATTCGGGATCGACCACGGCTTTGCGGTCGTCCACCGCCCCCATCCGGCAGGTGCCGCACGGGTGATAGGCGCTCTCCACCTCGTCGCGGATGAACTCGTCGAGGGCGTCGTCGTCCTGGACTTCCGCGCCCGGCTGGATCTCCTTGCCGCGATAGGGGTCGAACGCGGGCTGCGCGAAGATCTCGCGGGTCAGCCGGATGCAGTGGCGAAAATCGGCCCAGTCCTGCTCGTGGCTCATGTAGTTGAAGAGGATCTTGGGCGCGTCCGCGGGATCGGCCGAGCGCAGGGTCACCGAGCCGCGCGAGCGTGAACGCATCGGCCCGACATGCGCCTGAAAGCCGTGGCCTTCGGCTGCCGCCTGCCCGTCGTAGCGTACCGCCATGGGCAGGAAGTGAAACTGGATATCCGGGTAGTCCACGCCAGCCGCCGAGCGCAGGAAGGCGGCACTCTCGAACTGGTTGGAGGTGCCGAGACCGGTCTTGAGGAACAGCCACTGCGCGCCGATCGCGGCCTTGCCGAAGAGATTCCAGTATTTGAAGAGCGTGATCGGCTGGGTGCAGGCCTGCTGGATGTAGAGTTCGAGATGATCCTGCAGGTTCTGCCCCACGCCCCGCCTATCGGCCACCACCTCGAGCCCATGCTCCGCTAGCTGCGCTGCAGGACCAATGCCCGAGAGCAGCAGGAGCTTGGGCGAGTTGATCGAGCTGGCTGCCAGGATCACCTCCAGGCGGGCTCGAATGACCTCGATGCGCCCACCGCGCTCGACCTCCACGCCCACGGCCCGGCCGTCCTCGATGACCACCTTGCGGGCGAGGCAGCGCACCAGGCCGACGGTGTCGCGCTTCAGCGCCGGGCGCAGATAGGCGTTGGCGGTCGACCAGCGCCGGCCCTGCCAGACCGTCTGCTCCATCGGCCCGAAGCCCTCCTGCTTCTCGCCGTTGTAGTCGTCCGTCAGCTCGAACCCCGCCTGCCGGCCGGCCTCGACGAAGGCCTGGAACAGAGGATTGTCGCGCCTGCCGCGGGTGACGTGCAGCGGCCCGTCCTTGCCCCGCCAGTCCGGGTCGCCGCCATGGCCGCCGTCGTGCCAGGACTCCTGCCGATCGAAATAGGGGGCGACGTCGGCATAGGCCCAGCCTCGTGCCCCGCTCTCCGCCCAGTGATCGAAATCCCGCGCATGACCGCGCACATAGACCATGCCGTTGATCGAGGACGAGCCGCCGATCACCTTGCC
>JAABSG010000253.1 GCA_011390475.1 Geminicoccaceae bacterium
CTGGCGCTCCGTCTCGTAGCACTCGGCGCCACTATCAGCTTCATCATCTACGCGGCGTTGATCGACTTGATGCCCGTCTTATCCCTGCACCTGCTCCTCGTGCCCTGCAATGCGGTCCGGTCGGGCGAGCTGATCACCGAGCGGCGGCGGTCCGCCCCGCGTTTTTGACCACCTGCCGTGCTCCGTCGTGCCACGCGCTTCTGGCGGTGGCTGTGCCGGCGGGACGGACTCGCCGGCGCACCGTCGGCCGGCGTGCTGCCGAGGCAGGACAGCGATCGGGGTCGGTGCAGGCGGAGAGGCGTCCGGTGCCCGATTTTTCGAGCGCTGCTCGGCGCCTTCGCCGGTCGGTCGAGCCTGCCGCTGGTCCGAAGCCGCGGCGACCAAAGGCATCGATCTGCCCGCCAGCGCCGCGCCGCGAGAACTCGATCCGGCCAATATGATTGATGTCACAGACCGACCAAGCGTTCAGCGCCTACCCAGGAGGCGGGCCGAGATACTCCTCGGCAGCCTGAAACGGAAAAAGAATGGCGGTCGAGACGGCGATGATCGCACCACTCGGACTATTCGATCTCTTCGGAGTCGTGGGCGCAGTGCTCTACGTCTGCAATTACACACTCCTCGTGACGCGACGGACGAGTGCCGATCGCCCCGGCTATTTCGTCGTGAACCTCTTGGCGGCGATCCTTCTGCTGATCAGCCTGTCGCAGGCATTCAATCTCGGGGCGGCGCTGATCCAAGTCTTCTTCTGCGTCATGTCGCTCGTCGGCGTCGTCAGTCGTATGCACCCGCTCCGCCGACTGCGCCATCGGCAGCGGTCCGCCGCACCCGCACCGCAACCGATCCGCTGGACCCGCCCGGGGCTCGCCGCCAAGCAGTCTTGAGCCCGAGATCGATGCCGTCGACACAAGTAAAAAAAAGGAACGGACGATGACGCCCAATCCAGTCGAAATCTCTGGCACGATTGCCGGCATTCAGCCGCGCTATCTGGTCTTGGTGGTCATCTCGGCGCTCGGCTACGCCATCGCCACCATCGGCATGAAGCTCGCCTCGACCAGCATTACGGCGGTGGCCCTGGCCGTCATCGTCGCAGGCTTCGTCGCCGCTGCACTCGCCGAGATCGTCTTGTTGCGCAAGGCCGATCTGGGCGTGATCTATATTACCATCATCGGGGTCGAGACCTTGATGGTGCTGGCCTTTGCGGCGCTGATCGGCGAGGGGCCGGACCTGCGCACCCTGGGCGGCGCCGGCCTCGTCCTCGCCGGGATCGCCCTGATCTCACATTGATTTGCGGCCGTTTCGCCCGAGGTCGCGACCGAGCCAGGCGGCACCGCGTACGCCGGAGCTGTCGCCGAAGACCGGCGGGAGGAGCTTCGTGTCGACCCGGTCGGTGAACGCCCAGCGCAGCAGCAGCGGCGGGACGGCGGTGTAGAGACGCTGGATGTTGGAGACGCCGCCGCCCAGCACGATGACGTCGGGATCGATGAGGTTGATGACATGGGCGAGGCCCCGGGCCAAGCGGTCGGCGTGGCGCTCCAGGGTAGCCGATGCTGCGGGATCGCCCTGATCGGCGGCCGCGACGATGGCGGGCCCGGAGAGCGCCTGGCCCGTGACCCGCTCGTGATCGGCGGCCATGCCGACACCAGAGCACCAGGTCTCGATGCACCCCGAAAGGCCGCAATAGCAGGCGGGACCGGGGCGTTCTTCGTCCCGCGGCCAGGGCAGCGGGTTGTGGCCCCATTCGCCGGCAATCGCATTGGCGCCTTTGAGCACCCGGCCGCCGACGACGACCCCGCCGCCGACGCCGGTGCCGAGGATGACGGTAAAGACGATGTCGGCCCCGGCCCCGGCCCCGTCGGTGGCTTCCGACAGGGCCAGGCAGTTGGCGTCGTTGGCGAAGGCGATCTCGCGGTCGAGCCGGGCCATCAGGTCGCGGTCGAGCGGCCGGTCGTTGAGCCAGACGGAGTTCGCGTTCTTGATCAGCCCGGTGGCCGGCGAGATCGCACCTGGATGGCCGACCCCGACGGTCGCCCTGGCACCCAACTCGGCCTCGGCTTCGCCGACCATCTGGGCCACGGCCTCGAGGGTGGCGGCGTAGTCGCCCCTGGGCGTCGGCCGACGGCGGCGGACCAGTTCGTTGCCCGTCTCGTCCAGCGCCACGATTTCGATCTTGGTGCCGCCGAGATCGATTCCGATCGCCACGGTCATGCCGGCTTCCTCCCGCTGTCTCGTCGTTCGCGCCCTTGAAAACCCCTCGTAAACGCCGGCTCGGCTCTTTAGAAGCCCTGACGAGGCGAATGGAGGGTAGGCATGGTCAAGCTGGTGCAGGTCGGCCTCGGCGGCTGGGGCCGCAATTGGGCGCAAGAGGTGCTGCCGGTAGTGCCGGGGATCGAGATGGTGGGCTTCGTCGATGCCGATCCGGCGATGCGGGCGATCGCGGCCGAGAGCCTGCACCTCGGCCAAGACGTGCTGTTCGGCTCGCTCGACGAGGCGGTGGCGAAGGCTGGGCCCGAGGCGGCCCTGGTCGTGGTCCCGCTCGCCGCCCACGCGATGGTGAGCGAGGCGGCGCTCGACCACGGCCTCCATGTTCTGGTCGAAAAGCCCTTCACCGAGACCCTGGCCGAGGCACAGGGGCTGGTGGCGCTGGCGGAGCGCCGGGGGCTGCATCTCATGGTCAACCAGAATTACCGGCAGTTCCCCGCGCCCCGGACCTTTCGCCGATTGGTCGCCGACGGCGCGCTCGGTCACGTGGCCTCGATGGCGGTCGATTTCTGGAAGATGTTCGACGAGAACTACCGCTATTTTTTCCTGGCCGAGCCGCTCCTCTCCGACATGGCGATCCACCATTTCGACCTCATGCGCTTCATCCTCCAGGACGAGCCCGTGGCGGTGAGTGCGATGAGCTGGAGCGAGCCCGAGACCCCGTTCGAGGGCAGGCCCGGAGCAGCCTGCCTCGTGCGCTTCGCGAAGGGCGTCGTGGTGAGCTATCGGGGCACCTGGATCAGCCGCGGGCCGGACACGGTCTGGGGCGCGGATTGGCGGATCGACGGCAGCGAACGGGCGGCACTCGGCACGTTTCGCGGCAATCAGGGCGACCGGCGGGGGGAGGATCGGGTGGAGCTCTTCGCGACCGCCGAGACCAAGGCAGCGGCACCCCTGGTCGAGACCGCCTTCACCGACCGGGCGGGCGCGCTCGCCGACTTCGCCGAGTGGGTCCGGACCGGCAAAGCCGCCCCTGGGCTGAGCACCGGCCGGGACAATTTGCATAGCCTAGCCCTGATGCACGCCGCCATGCGCTCGGCGGCCGAGGGCGGCCGGCTGGTGGCTATCGCGGAGGTCATGCCATGAGGTCGGAGCCCCGGGTCACCGTCTGGAACGAATACCGCCACGAGCACGCCAACCCGGCCGTGGCCGCGATCTACCCGCGCGGCATCCACGAGGCGCTGGCGGCCCCGTTGCGGGCGGTGGGCCTGGACGTCGCGACGGCGACACTGGACGAGCCAGAGCACGGGCTGAGCACGAGCCGCCTGGCGAAGACCGATGTGCTCGTCTGGTGGGGGCACAAGGCGCACGGCGAGGTGGCCGACGAGATCGTCGAGCGGGTGCATGCCCGGGTGCTCGAGGGAATGGGCCTCGTGGCCCTGCACAGCGCTCATTTCTCCAAGATCTTCAAGAAACTCATGGGGACCGGTTGTGATCTCAAGTGGCGCGAGGCGGGCGAGCGGGAGCGCTTGTGGGTGGTCGATCCGACGCATCCGATCGTGGCGGGCTGTCCAGAGGTGATCACGCTGCCGCAAGAGGAGATGTACGGCGAGCATTTCGACATCCCGCCGCCGGACGAGCTCTTTCTCCTCAGCTGGTTTCAGGGCGGCGAGGTCTTCCGCTCCGGCTGCACCTGGCGGCGCGGTCAGGGGCGGATCGCCTATCTCAGGCCCGGCCACGAGACCTATCCCACCTATCACGACGCCGAAATCCAGATGCTGATCCTCAACGCCGTCCGCTGGGCGGCACCGGTCGGGGCGGCAACGCCGGTGCGCGGCAATCGGGCGCCGCTCGAGCCACTGGGCGGCTGAGCCGACATGACCGACGCCCGCCAGGCGGTGCTCGGCCGTTGCGTGCTGGTGGCGGCCGGTCTGCTGCTTGCCGACCCGGCGGAGCTTCGGGCGCTCGAGATCGCCGCGCCGCCCACCTACGGCTCGGTCGCGTTGAGCGCCGGCTTCATCCCCGATCCGCATATCGTCGCCTTGACTGCCGGCGGGCCGGACCGAGTGCCGACGCACGGCGCGGAATGTGTCGGCTTCGTCAATGCCGCAGCCCCCGATCTCGATCTCCACTACCAAGCCGGCGACTACCGGCTCTTCATCCATGTCGACGGCCGGGCCGACACGACACTCGTGATCAACGCCCCTGACGGCAGCTGGCATTGCAGCGACGATGCGCTCGGGCTCGACCCCCTGGTCGAATTCGATCCGCCACTCGGCGGGCTCTACTCCATCTGGGTCGGCGCGTTCGACCGCGAGCTGCCGGACGCCCTGCTCTATATTTCCGAGCGTGATCCGAGGGGCGAGAGCGGTGGTCGGGAGGCAATGGCCGAGGCGCGCACCTCGGGCAGCGGGTTCTTCGTCTCGACCGCCGGTCACCTCCTGACGAACGAGCATGTCGCGGGCGACTGCCGGACGATCGAGGTCGCTGACCACGGGGCGGCCCGGCTGGTCCTCGCCGACGCGGATGTCGATCTGGCCTTGCTGCAGGTCGAGCGCTACTCCGCAGCAGGCGCCGGCTATCCTGGACCCGTCGCGGTCATCGCGACCAGCGTGCCGCGGCTCGGCGCGGATGTCGTGCTGCTCGGCTACCCACTGGCCCATTTGCTGGAGGGCTCGCTCAACGTCACGACGGGCGTCGTCAGCGGCCTCTTCGGGCTCGGTCGAGACGCGCGGCTGTTCCAGCTCAGCGCCCCCCTACAGCAGGGTAACTCGGGCGGGCCAGTGCTCGACGAGGCCGGCCACGTGCTCGGCGTCGCCGTGGCCAAGCTCGACGAGATGCAGGAGCTCGAGCGCTCGGGCTCGCTGCCGCAGAACATCAATTTCGCGATCCGCGGCAATGTCGTCCTCGATTTTCTGGCCCGTGCCGATCTCGCCGTCGCGACCGCCGGGGCCGGCCCGTCCCTTTCGCGCACCGAGCTTTCCGAGCTCGGCGCCGCCATCACCGCCCAGGTGCTGTGCGAGGGCTGAGTGGCGCCGAAGCCGTTCGAGGGCAGGGCTCGTCACGGCCGGGGCAACGTTCGCGACGACGGCGGCACCGAGATCGCGCTACGGTACGATCGCCATGCTCTCGTCGGCGTCTCGGCTCTGGAACAGCCCTGGCGACACGAACGGAGAATCCCGGCGGTCAGGGCCGGATCGTCTATCCGAGACCTTGCCACGAGATCTATCCGAGCGACCAACGAGATCTATCCGAGTGACAAAGAGGCCGACATGCGAATGCTGGTTCTCGATCACCTCCTGGAAAAGTCGCGACGGCCGCGACGGTGAAGATTTCCGGCACCGAGCCCTTTGAACCGCCCTGTGTGCGGGTGTCCCCGTTGATGCGAGCGGACTCTTTGGTTGGCCGAGGACATGCGATCAGGTGCGGTCGTGTGTCCGGCCTCGTGATGCGGCGGTTCGTTGC
>JAABSG010000254.1 GCA_011390475.1 Geminicoccaceae bacterium
AAAGCTCGCTGCCACTGCCCCTCGATTTCGAGGCACAATGGGTCTATCGGAAGGGCGGCCTGCCCGGCAAGCGCCGGGGCGGGCATTGTGATGGTCTTCGAAGATAGCATCGGCTTCTACACATGCGTTTTCTCGTGATCGGCGGCGGCGGCCGCGAGCACGCCCTTTGCCGGGCGCTCCAGGCCTCGCCGCTCGCCACCGAGGTGATCTGCGCCCCCGGCAATGACGGCATTGCCCTTGCTACGACCTGTGTCGACGTCGCGGTCGACGATCTCGACGGCATCGTCAGCCTGGCCCAGGAACGCGCGATCGACATCGTCGTCGTCGGCCCCGAACTGCCTTTGGTCTTGGGCCTGGTCGATCGACTGGAAGCCGCCGGTATCCGCGCCTTCGGGCCCAATCGCGCCGCCGCCCAGCTGGAAGGCTCCAAGGCCTTCATGAAGGCGTTTTGCGCCCGCCATGCCATCCCGACCGCAGGCTATCGCGTCTTCGGCAAGGACGAGGCGGAGGCGGCCTTGGCCCATGTCGCGGCCGCCGCATTGCCACTGGTGGTCAAGGCGGACGGGCTCGCCGCCGGCAAGGGGGTGGTGATCGCCGAGACGCGCGAGGTGGCCCGGGAGGCCGTCGAGACGGCCTTCGCCGGAGCCTTCGGCGAGGCCGGCGCCACGCTGGTGATCGAGGAGTTCCTCGAGGGCGAGGAGGTCAGCCTCTTTGCCATCTGCGACGGCACGACCGCGCTCGAGATCGGCACGGCCCAGGACCACAAACGCGCCTTCGACGGCGACACTGGCCCCAACACCGGCGGCATGGGCGCCTATTCGCCGGCACCCGTGCTCACCCCGGCGCTGGTCGAGGAGGTGATGGCCACGATCATCCAGCCGACGCTGGACGGTCTCGCGGCCGAGGGCGTCAGCTACAAGGGCTTTCTCTACGCCGGGCTGATGCTGACGGCCGACGGACCCGAGCTCCTCGAATACAATGTCCGCTTCGGCGACCCCGAATGTCAGGTGGTGCTACCCCGGTTGGCGACCGATTTCGGCCAGCTGATCACCGGTGCAGTCGACGGCATGCTCGATCGCATGAGCCTGCGTTGGCACCCGGGCCACGCCCTGACCGTCGTGCTGGCGACCAGGGGCTATCCGGCAAGCTCGCCCAAGGGCTCGGTGATCCGGGGCCTGGACGCGCTCGCGGGCGAGCCGGACCTCCTCGTCTTTCACGCCGCGACCCGGAACATCGAGGGCCAGTGGCAGGCGCATGGCGGCCGCGTTTTGGCGGTAACCGGCCGCGGACCCACCCTCGAGGCCGCCCGGGACCGGGCCTATGCAGCGGTCGCCCGGATCGACTGGCCCGAGGGCTTCCACCGCTCCGATATCGGCTGGCGCGCCCTTTCGCGATGACCCGAAGGCTCCAGGCCGACGCCAGCGGCATCGCGGAAGCTGCCGCCATTCTCCTCGCCGGCGGACTCGTGGCCTTCCCGACCGAGACGGTCTACGGCTTGGGCGCGCTCGCCACCGATTCTGCAGCCATTGCCCGGGTCTTCGCCGCGAAAGGCCGGCCGGCGCACAATCCCCTCATCCTGCATGTCGCGAACAAGGCGCTCGCCGCCCGCTTCGCCCGGTTCGACGCCCGGGCAGAGCGCCTCGCCGCCGCCTTCTGGCCAGGGCCCTTGACGCTCGTCTTGCCTCTGATTCGAGACGCCGGCATCGCCCCTGCCGCCACAGCAGGGCTCGACACGGTGGCCGTCCGCGTGCCGCGCCACCCGACAGCATTGCGCCTGCTCGAAGCGGTCGACGGCCCGGTCGCGGCACCCAGCGCCAATCGCTCGGGCCAAGTCAGCCCAACGACCGCGGCGCACGTCCTCGCCGATCTCGACGGCCTGATCGATCTCGTGCTCGACGCCGGCTCGGTCGAGGTCGGCATCGAAAGCACGGTCCTCGACCTCGGCCGACCGGACACCGGCCGCATCCTCCGCCCCGGCGGCCTGACCCGGGACGCGATCGAGGCCGTGATCGGCCGGCTCGATGTCAGCAGCGGCGCTTCGAGCGAGCCACTGCGCTCGCCCGGTCTCCTCGCCCGCCACTATGCGCCCAAGACACCGCTCAGGCTCGATGCCGTGTCCGTGGCGAAGGACGAAGCCCTCCTCGCCTTCGGGCCGCAACCGCTCGAAGGTGCCGGCTGGATGCTCAATTTGAGCCCGAAAGGCGACCTCGCCGAGGCGGCGCACAATCTCTACGCCATGCTTCGGGCGCTCGACACCGAGGGTGCGCGGCGGATCGCTGTCATGAAGCTGCCCGAAGGCGGGCTCGGCGAGGCCCTGGCCGACCGGCTGAAGCGCGCCGCCACCGCCTGAAGAGCGGCCTCAGTGGCCGGCGGCGTAGAGGCCCTGCAGCAAATCGCCGTGGCGTTCGGTGATGTAGGGCCGGCGGAGCTTGAGGGTCGGGGTCATCATTTCGTTCTCGACCGTGAAGGGCTCGGTCATGATCTCGAACTTGCGGATGCGCTCGATCGCCGAAAGGTTGGCATTGGCCCGCTTGACCGCCTCGCCGATCCGCTGCCTAAACGCCTGATCCTTCACGAACTCGGCCATGTTGTTGGGCTTGCCGGTCTCCTTGGCGAAAGCCTGCACCGCGTCCGCATCGGGCGAGATCAGCGCCACGAGGAAGGGCTTCTTGTCGCCGTAGATGAACGCCTGGCCGATCTCGGGCTCGAGCAGCAGGATGCCCTCGACCCGCTGCGGCGAGATATTGTCGCCGCCCGAGTTGACGATGATGTCCTTCTTGCGGTCGGTGATCCTGAGATAGCCGTCCTTCTCGATCACCCCGATGTCGCCGGTGTGCAGCCAGCCGTCGATGATCGTTCGGGCCGTGGTCTCCTCGTCCTTCCAATAGCCGCGCATGACGTTGTCGCCCCGGACCAGGATCTCGCCGTCATCGGCGATCTCGACCTCAACACCTTTGACAGGTGGGCCCACCGCATCGAGCCTGGCTGCGCCCGGCGGGTTGACGCTGACCAAGGGCGAGGCCTCGGTCTGACCGTAGCCCTGCAGCACCGGCAGGCCCAGGGCGACGAAGAAGACCCCGACATCGTAGTTCAGGGGTGCGCCGCCAGAGACCATCGCCTTCAGGTTGCCGCCGAAGCGCTCGTTGACCTTGGTGCGGACCAGCTTGTCGAGCACCAGATCGAAGGCCGACTCGATCGGGTTCAGCCGGCCGCCCTGCTCGTAGCGCTTGGTGCCGAGCGCCAAGGCCTTCTCGAACATGGTCTGCTTGATGCCGCCCTGACGCTGCACGCCGGTCAGGATCTTCTGTCGCAGCACCTCGTAGAGACGGGGCACGCAGGTGAGGATCGTGGGCTTCGCCTCGACCAGGTTGGTCGAGAGCGTCTCCACCCCCTCGGCGTAGTAGATCTCCGCGCCGATCGAGATCGGAAAGAACTGGCCCGCCGTGTGCTCGTAACTGTGCGACAGCGGCAGGAAGGAGAGAAAGCGCTCGCGCCGGCCGAGCCCGAGCTTCTTCACCAGCTCGATGGCGCCCTCGCAATTGCTCATGATGTTGCGGTGCGACAGCATGACCCCCTTGGGCGTGCCACCGGTGCCCGACGTGTAGATGAAGCAGGCGACATCGTTCGGCTGGATGGTGTCGGCCCGGTCCACCGACGGCGAGCGGTCGCCCAAGGCCAGCGCGTCCTCCCAAGTGATCGCGGTGACCGGCAGCTCGCTCGTCTCACCCAGTGGCTCCATGAAGAGCAGCGTCTTGACCGCGGGCGCGTTCTTCACCGCCGGGATCAGACGCTTGGCCAGGTTGCCGCCGGCGCAGACCACCATCGTCGCCTCGGCGTGGTTGAGGATGTATTCGTGGTCCTTTTCGGTGTTGGTCGTATAGGCTGGCACCGTGATGCCACCAGCGGCGAGCACGGCCAGATCGGCGACGCACCACTCGGGGCGGTTTTCGGCCACCAAGACCACCCGATCGCCGGGCTCGAGACCCAACTGGCGCAAGGCTCGCGACAAACGCTCCGCCTCGTCGGCCACTCGGCGCCACGACCAGGGCCGATAGACACCGTCCTGCTTGCGCCAGAGGAAGGGGTTGTCGCCTTCCGCCGCCGCGTGCTTTTGAAACATCGCCAGAAGGTTGGTGTCGAAAGCTACGCTGGACATGGTTTCCCTGATTTCGGTTCCGGCGGGGGACGGCGCGGCCGGTATCCCTCATTGGGCTCGCTGGACCTCTATCTTTCAGGGCATATATCTGGCTTGTCCAGGTTCGAAGGGAATATCCATGAGAGACGACGTACTGCTCCGGTCCGCAGCGGAGCAGGCCCAGGCTTCCGGTGCCGAGACGAACGCCGAAGCTGCAACGGCTCCCGCGTGGGACCTTTCGGACCTGTTCGCCGGCTTCGACGATCCCGCCATCGAGGCCGCGTTGGCCGCCGCCGGTCAGGAGGCCGAAGCGATCGCCGAGGATTATGCGGGCACGCTGGCCGAGCGCAGCGGCGACGACATCGCAGCCATGCTCGCCCGCTACGAGGCTCTGCAGGAATCGATCGGCCGGGTCTACGCCTTCGCGTCCTTGAACCACGCGGCCAACCGCGACGATCCCAAGATCGGCCGCTTCATGCAGATGGTCCAGGAGCGGGTGAACGCGATCACCACCCACCTGCTCTTCGTCACCCTCGAGCTCAACCGGATCGACGACGGCGTGCTCGACGCCAAGCTCGAGGGCTCGGCGAAGCTGCGGAGCCTCGAGCCCTGGCTGACCAACGTCCGCGCCTTCCGCCCGCACCAGCTCTCCGACGAGATCGAGAAGGTGCTGCACGAGCGCTCGGTCACCGGCCGCAGCGCCTGGGTCCGCCTCTTCGACGAGAGCATGTCGGCACTCCGCTTCTCGTTCCGGGGCGAAGAGCTCACCAGCGCGCAGATTTTCGACAAAATGTCGGCCAAGGACCGCGAGGTCCGGCGCGATGCGGCAACCGCGATCAGCGAGGTCCTGGCCAAGAACATTCGGCTCTGCAGCCGAATCACCAACACCATCGTCAAGGACAAGGCGATCGAGGATGGCTGGCGTAAGTTCGAGCGGCCGATCTCCTCGCGCAATCTCGGCAACCAGGTCGAGGACGAGGTGGTCGATGCGCTGATCACCGCGGTCCGCGACGCCTACCCTCGCCTCTCGCACCGCTACTATGCCCTGAAGGCGCGCTGGATGGGCCTGGAGAAGCTGGAGTTCTGGGACCGCAATGCGCCGCTGCCCGAAGACGTCGATCAGCGGCGCAGCTGGGACGACGCCAAGGTCGTCGTCCTCGATGCCTATCGCAGCTTCTCGCCCAAGCTCGCCGAGCTGGTCGACCGCTTCTTCACTCACAACTGG
This sequence comes from Geminicoccaceae bacterium, assembly GCA_011390475.1. Lineage (GTDB taxonomy): Bacteria > Pseudomonadota > Alphaproteobacteria > Geminicoccales > Geminicoccaceae > SLRI01. The sequence continues at coordinate 5,361 of JAABSG010000254.1, forward strand.
ATCGACGCCGAGCTTCGCACCGGCAAGGACAGCGGCGCCTTCTGCCACCCGGTAGTGCCGAGCGTGCACCCTTACGTGCTGATGAACTTCCAGGGCAAATCCCGCGACGTCATGACCCTGGCGCACGAGCTCGGCCATGGCGTTCATCAACTCCTGGCCGCCAAGCAGGGCCTCTTGATGGCCGGCACACCGCTGACGCTCGCCGAAACCGCCTCGGTCTTCGGCGAGCAGCTGACCTTCCGCGCCCTCGTCGGCCAGGCGAAGGGCCCGGTCGAGCGCCGGGTACTCTTGGCCAG
>JAABSG010000255.1 GCA_011390475.1 Geminicoccaceae bacterium
CCTCGGCCACGAGACCGGCCGCGGCCGCCGGATCGGCGAGATCGGCACTGACGACCACCGCCCGACCGCCCCGGGCCTCGATTTCGGTCGCCAGTGCCGCCGCTTCGTCCTGAGCACTGCGGCAGTGAATCGCCACGGCAAAGCCGAGCTCGGCCAAGGCCAGGACGCACGTACGCCCGACCCGCAACGCCCCACCGGTGACCAGCGCCCGTGGCGGCAGCCCGGCTGGTATCTCGGGCTCCATCGGCCTATCTTCCATGGCAGGTGTCGATCATGCTTGTCCAATTCCTGCGTGCCAGCGGCGGAGAGTTTCCTTGAACCTGATCCTCGGCGGTGCGGCGCTCTACGGTCTTTATGTGGGGGCCCTCTATTTCCTCCAGGACAGGCTGGTCTTCCGCCGCGATATGGCGACCATCGCCAACTATCCGCTGCCCGAGGGCAGCGAGCGGCTGGAGCTCAGGACAGCCGACGGCGAAACCATCGTCGGCAACCTGGTCCGCGCCAGACGCGCCAGCCGCGGCCTCGTCATCGGCTTTTCGGGCAATGCCTGGAACAGCGACGACTGCACCACCTTCATCGCGCATCGGCTGACCGACGTCGATACCGTCGTCTTCCACTACCGCGGCTACGCGCCCTCGACGGGCACGCCGAGCCAAGACGCCCTCTTCGCCGACGCCCTCTTGATCTACGACACGCTGGTCAAGGGCATGGCGCCCGAGCGCGTCTACGCCTTCGGCTTCAGCCTCGGCTCGGGCATCGCCGCCTATCTGGCGGCCAACCGCCCGCTCACCGGCCAACTTCTGGTGACGCCTTTCGATTCGATCGAGGCGATCGCCAAGAAGCGCTACCGGGGCGTGCCGGTGCGCTATCTGATCAAGAACCCCTTTCGCAGCATCGAGCACCTGAACGGCAAGCCCGTACCGACGGCGGTGATCCTCGCCAGCGACGATCGCATCGTGCCGGCCGAGCGCTCGGCCCGGCTGATCGAGGCGCTGGCCGACCCGGTCCTGGTCGAGACCATCCCGGACAGCACGCATGTCAGCATCTACGACATGGTCGCCATCGACCATCTCCTGCATCGCGCGCTCGACGCCTTGGAGGCGCGAGGCCGGGCCAGCGCGCCCCCGGCCGCGGCCATGGCGGACGGTTGAGCCCGGCTGGTCGTCGGCCACGAGCTGCACCATCTCCATTGTCGGGGGATCGACCAGCATGGGGTGAGGCAATGCGCATTCTGGTGATCGGACTAGCGCTCTCGATGATCGTAGCGGCCTCGTTCGCGTCCGCCGATCAGCAAGACCCCCGGCTCGACCCGCTGTTTGCCGAGCTGAGTGCCGCCGAAAGCGAAGCGGCGGCAGCCACGATCGAGGCCGAGATCTGGTCGATCTGGCAGGAGGTCGACGATCCGGCGAGCGCCAGACTCCTGCGCCAGGGCGGCGAGGCCATGGCGAGCCGGGTCTTTCAGGTGGCCATCGTCAGCTTCAACCGACTGATCGCCCGCTCGCCCGATTTCGCCGAGGGCTGGAATCGGCGGGCAACCCTGCACTTCCTGATGGGCAACGACGCGGCGTCGGTCCGCGACATCGAAGCCACGCTCCGCCTCGAGCCCCGCCACTTCGGTGCGCTTTCCGGGCTCGGGCTGATCATGATGCGCAACGACCGGCCCGATGCAGCACTCCGCAGCTTCGAGGCGGCTCTCGAGGTGCATCCGTATTTGCCGGGTGCGCGAAGCCATCTCGAAGCCTTGCGCCAGCTGGTCGAGGGCGAGCCCACCTAGCAGGCTGCCGAATGGCCGGCCGACCCGTCGCCGAGCGGGTGGTGAACAGGTCACGTTGAACCACGCTTGCACCGTTGCCGACCCGGGGTAGGATCAGGGTCTTGAAGGCAACGGGCGGGAACGGCGTGTCGGGTTGGGTGAAAACGGCAAGGCAGGAGGAGACGGGGCTCCTCTTCTGCGGCGGCGACTGGCGCTTGGCCGCGCTGGCCGAACTCGACGCCGTGCTGCTCGACGGGCTGGCGCGCCTCGGCGGCGAGCCGCCGCCCAAGGTCCGGGTGGTTCTCGACAAGCTCGACGCGCTCGATACCGCCGGCGCCTGGCTGATCGTGCGGACCATCCGCGCGCTCGAGAGCGCCGGCAGCGCGGTCGAGCTGGTCGACGCCCAGCCGCTGCACGCCGAGCTGATCGAGCGGATCCAGGGCATCGAGCCACAGCCGACGAAGGTCCCGCCCGAACACCACCCGATCACCCGCTTCGTCCTGCAATTGGGCGAGACCACCATCGACGTGATCCAGGAGAGTGGACGCTTCCTGTCCTTCGCCGGGGCCGTCACCCTGGCCTTCCTGCGCCAGATCGTTTCCCCGGGACGCATCCGCCCGACGGCAATCGTGCACCACATTCAGGAGACCGGCGTCAACGCCATCCCGATCGTGGCGATGATGGCCTTTTTGATCGGCGTGGTCCTGGCCTATCAGGGCGCCGATCAGCTGCGCCAGTTCGGCGCCGAGCTCTTCACCGTCAACCTCCTCGCCGTCGCCACGCTGCGCGAGCTCGGCGTGATGCTGACCGCGGTCATGGTCGCCGGCCGCTCCGGCAGTGCCTTCACGGCGCAAATCGGCACGATGAAGGTCAACGAGGAGCTCGACGCGATGGAGGTCATCGGCCTCGATCGGCTGGACGTGCTGGTCACGCCGCGGATCATCGCCCTGCTCGTCGCCTTGCCGCTCTTGACCTTTCTCGCCAATATCATGGCGCTGGTCGGCGGCGGGCTCGTCGTCGTCTTCGCCCTCGACATCCCGCTCGTCCTCTTCTTGCGCCAGCTCAGAGACGCGGTCGGTGTCGATCTCTTCATCGCCGGGATGATCAAGGCCCCGGTCTTTGCCATCCTGATCGCCTCGATCGGCTGCTACATGGGCCTCAAGGTCGAGGGCGACGCCGAAAGCGTCGGCCGGCTCACCACCCAATCGGTCGTTGCCGGTATCTTCGTGGTGATCATCGTCAACGCCGCCTTCTCGATTCTCTTCGCCACCTTCGGGCTCTGACCCTCATGCCCAGCGACATCGTCATCGACGTCGAGAACCTGGTCACGCGCTTCGGCGAGACGGTGATCCACGACGGCCTCTCGATGTCCGTCCGCCGCGGCGAGGTGATGGCGGTGGTCGGCGGCTCGGGCAGTGGCAAGACCGTGATGGTCCGCGAGATCACCGGGCTGATGCGCCCCTCGGGCGGCACCATCAAGCTGTTCGGCGAAGATATCGGCCAGCTCTCGACCCGCGAGACCGAGGCCCTGCGTGCCCGCACCGGCATGCTGTTTCAAAATGGCGCTCTTTTCAGCTCACTCACCGTGGCGCAGAATATCGTGGTACCCATTCAGGCTTGGTACCGGCTCAGGCCCGGGCTGCTCGACGAGATCGCGGGCCTGAAGCTCGCCCTGGTCGGCCTCGACCCCTCGGCGGGGCGGAAATATCCCGCCGAGCTCTCGGGCGGCATGCGCAAGCGGGCCGGGCTCGCCCGGGCCCTCGCCCTCGATCCCGAAATCGTCTTTCTCGACGAACCCACCGCCGGGCTCGACCCGATCGGTGCCGCCGAGTTCGACCAGCTGATCCAGTCCCTGCAACAAACCCTGGGCATTACCGTCTATATGATCACCCATGACCTCGACAGCCTGACCCGGATCGCCGATCGGGTCATGGTGCTGGTCGACAAACAGGCCAAGATCGGCACGGTCGACGAGCTGCGCCGCGATGACCACCCCTGGATCAAGGCCTATTTCGGCGGCCCGCGCGGCCGCGCGGTGGCCCAGAGCCACGGCGGCTCCGACCAGCCGCCAGCAGCACCGCAGCAGCCGGCACCCGTCAAACCGTCGCCACGCCGCCGCGCCAAAGCCACAACCAGCCCCGGGAGCCGCTGATGGAAGTTCGCTCCAGCAACCTCATCGTCGGTATCTTCGTCCTGGTGCTCAGCATCGGCACGGCGATCTTCGGCGTCTGGCTCGCCCAGCGCGACGTCGACCGTACCTTCACCGAGTACGAGATCGTCTTTCCAGGCTCCGTCTTCGGTCTCTCCGAGGGCAGCAGCGTGCTGTTTCGCGGCGTGCCGGTCGGCCGCGTGCTGGACATCCGCCTCGATCCCGAGAACGTCGATCAGGTGCTGGTGATCGTCGAGGTCGACCAGGCGACACCCGTCACCATCGATACCCATGCGGCCCTCGTGCCGCAGGGTGTCACCGGCCTCGTCGTGGTCGAGCTGCGGGGCGGCGATCTCGATGCGCCCAGGCGCACGGCCGAGCGCGGGCGACCGCAGATCGCCGGCCGGGTCTCGGCGATCGAGCAGGTCTTCACCTCGACCCCGGAGCTCCTGGCCCGCGCCGTCGTCATCCTCGAGCGGATCGGCTCGGCGGTGTCGCCGGCCAATATCGAGCGCGTCTCGAACACCCTCGACCATGTCGAGCAGGTGACCGCCGCGGTGGCCGCGCGCACCGACGACATCGAACGGCTGCTCACGGCCGGCGGGACGATCGCCGAGGACGGCAGCCGGACCCTCGAAGGCTTGGCCGGCCTGATCGAGCAGGCGGAACAGCTGACCCTCACCCTGGAGGAGGAGATCACCGGCCTCGGCAGCCGTGGCGAGGTCGCGCTCGGCGAGGTCGAGCAGGCGGCCGCAGCGGGTCGCAACCTGATTTGGCGGGCCGATCGGATGCTGGAGGCGAGCGAGCAGCCCTTGCAGGACTTCGCCGACGGCGGCGCCTACGAGTTCGGCGAGATGATCCGCGAGTTGCGCACCCTGATCGCCACCATGAGCCGCGTCGCCACCGACTTCGAGCGCGATCCGGCGGGCTTCCTGATCGGCGGCAGCGGCCGCGGGTTTACCCCGCAATGACGACTCGACGGCATGTCGCGGGCAGTATCGCGGCGCTCTCGGCCGTTTTCGGCCTCGCCGGCTGCACCCCCTTCGCGCTGACCCGGCGGGAGCCGACGACGCTGCATCGGCTGACCCCGATGACGACGGTGCCCGACAACCTGCCGGTCCTGGGCAAGCGTATCCTGGTCGAGCCACCGACCGCCGCGAGCGGGCTGAACACCGCGCGCATCCCGCTCCGCCCCGAGCCGATGCTGCTCGATTTTTTTGCCAATGCGCAGTTCGTCGAGGTGGTGCCGATCATGGTGCAGAGCCTGGTCACGCAATCGCTCGATGCCACGGGCTCGCTCGATGTGCTGGGTCCCGATGCGACCGGGCTCCGGCCCGACTACGTGCTTCGGCTGCATATCCAGGACTTCCAGGCCGAGTACGACCGGGGTCTGGCCGCACCGCCTTTGGTCAACATCCGCATGCAGCTGCGTCTCTTGGGCATGCCGCGCCGCGAATCACTGGCGACCGTCCGCGGCGACCAGGCGGTGCGCGCCGACGGCACCTCGGTCGAGGCCGTGATCCTGGCCTTCGACCAGGCGATGGGCCTGGCACTGCGCCGCATCGTGAACTGGACGGTGGCCGAGATCGCGCGGCGCGAAGCCTAGCGGCGAGCCGAATCCGCTTGTCCTGATATATCGAAGCAATATATATCGCTTCGTTATATCAGCGGCGGGATCGGCATGGATGTGAAGACCCTCTGCCTCGGTGTGCTCACCGAGCAGGATCATACGGGCTACGAGATCAAG
>JAABSG010000256.1 GCA_011390475.1 Geminicoccaceae bacterium
GCACATGCACCCAGTGGCGAGCGGATAGGGTGGCGGGGTGAAACTCGCTCAGCAGAAACCACATCCGACCGCTCGCCGAAGACGCCTCGATCGGCCACGACGCTCTCGCGACGTTCCGGCTCTTGCCGGCCCTAGCCGGTCGCGGCTGCGGTGGTCGCTTCGGCGAGGGCGGTGCGCCGGCGGGCCTGCTCGTCCGGGTCGCTCACCGGGCTCGCAGCCAGGAGGGCCTGGGTATAGGGGTGGCGGGGGGCGGTGAAGATGCGCTCGCACGGCCCCTCCTCGACGATGACACCCTGCCGCATGACGATGATGCGGTCAGCTATCTCGCGCACCACCGGCAGGTCGTGGGCGATGAAGAGATAGGCGAGGCCGTAGGCGTCGCGCAGCTCGGCCAGGAGCGCGATGATTTGGGCCTGGATCGACACGTCGAGGGCCGAGACGGCCTCGTCGCAAACCAGCACGTCGGGCTCGAGGGCGAGCGCCCGGGCGATGGCGATGCGCTGGCGCTGGCCGCCAGAGAACTGGTGCGGCCAGCGGGCGGCGTGCTCGGGCAAGAGGCCGACCTGGGTCAGCAGCTGGGCGACCCGGGCGGGCCACTCGGCCTTGGGCACGATGTCGTGGTGGATGGTCCAGGGCTCGCTGATCAGCTCGAAGACGGACATGCGCGGGTTGAGCGAGGCAAAGGGGTCCTGAAAGACGGCCTGGACGCGGCGGCGGAAGGTCTTCAGCGCCTGCCGGTCGAGGCCGATCAGGTTTTGGCCCGCGAAGTGGATCGAGCCCGAGGTGGGCTCGTCGAGCCTGAGGATCAGCTTGGCCAAGGTCGACTTGCCCGAGCCCGATTCGCCGACGATGCCGAGCGTCTCGCCGCGCCGGAGCTCGAGGCTGACACCATCGAGGGCGCGGACCCCGCCGCTGGCCCGGCCCAGGAGCCCGGTCGTTTGCGAATAATGCCGAACGAGGTCGCGCACCTCCAGGAGCGGTGGGCCGGTAGCAGCCGAGGCGCGCTCGGGCGGTGGCGCGCGCCCGGGGATCGCCGCCAGGAGGCGGCGCGTATAGCTGTGCTGCGGGGCGTGGTAGACATCGCGCACGCGCCCGCTCTCGACGATCCGCCCATCATGCATCACCACCACCCGATCGGCGATGTCGGCCACCACGCCGAGATCGTGGGTGATCAGCAAGAGGCCCATGCCAGTCTCGCGAGTCAAATCGCGCAGGAGTTCGAGGATCTGCGCCTGGACCGTGACGTCGAGGGCCGTGGTCGGCTCGTCGGCAATCAGCAAGGCCGGGCGATTGGCCAGCGCCATGGCGATCATCACTCGCTGCCGCTGGCCGCCCGAGAACTGGTGCGGGTAGTCGCCGGCGCGGCTTTCGGCAGCGGGAATGCCGACCCGCTCGAGCAGCCGGACGGTCTCGGCCCAGGCCTCGGCCTTGCCCACCGGCCGATGCACCCGGATGGCCTCGGCGATCTGCCAGCCGATCGAATAGACCGGGTTGAGGTGGGCGAGGGTATCCTGGAAGATCATCGCCAGCCGCTCGCCATTGATCCGGCGGCGCTCCGCTGTCGACAGGCGCAGCAAGTTCTTGCCCTCGAAGTGGATCTCACCGCTGGCGATGTCGGCAGGTGGACAGTCGAGGATTTCCATCACCGCCGAGGCACTCACGCTCTTGCCGGAGCCGCTTTCGCCGAGCACGGCCAGGGTCTCGCCGCGATCGACATAGAACGAGATGTCGCGCACCGCGTGGACCGTGCCGTCCGAGGTGTGAAAATCGACGGAGAGACCCCGCACCTCGAGCAGATGCTCGCTCACTGGCCCACCTTCGGGCGGGCTTCCAGCCGCCAGCGCTGCGTCGGGTCCATGGCCACGCGCAGCCAGCTCGAGAGGAGGTTCAACGACAGCGTGGTCAGCATGATGGCGAGGCCCGGGAAGAAGGCTAGCCACCAGGCCGAGCCCAGATAGGCGCGGCCCTGGGCCACCATCAGGCCCCAGCTGACCTCGGGCGGCTGGATGCCGATGCCGAGAAAGCTCAAGCCCGATTCCGCCAGCATGACGAGCGCGAACTCGACGGTGGCGATCGTCAGGAGCGTGGGCACCACCATCGGCAGCACGTGGCGGAGGACGATGCGCAAGGGCGAGGCGCCCATGACGGTCGCGGCGCTGACGAAGAGGCGCTCGCGCACCTCGAGCACTTCGGCGCGGGTGGTGCGGATATAGACCGGCAGCCGGGTGATCGCGAGGACGAGCACGAGATTGAAGATGCCGGGGTCGAACATGTAGAGGATGACGATCGCGAGCAGGAGCGAGGGAAAGCCCATGACGATGTCGGTCAGGCGCATGATCACATCGCTGATCCAGCCACGGGCAAAGCCGGCGGCGAGACCGATCAGGGTGCCGACCACGAGAGCAGCGAGGACCGCGAGCCCCGCGATCGTCAAGGTCACCCGGCCGGCGACGATCAGGCGGGCGAGAATGCTCCGCCCGAGCGCGTCGCCGCCGAAGACGTAGACGAAGCCATGCTCGAACGAGAAGGGCGGCGTGTTGCGCAAACCCAGGTTCGGGCGGGTCGCGGCGTCGCTCGAGAGCGGCGGGCCGACGATGACGACGATCACCAACAAGCCGAGAAAGAGCGCGGCCGCGGTCGCGAACTTGTCCTGCCAGAGGAGGTCGAGCGCCCGATAGGCGCCGGGCCTGGCGATGGCCGGGCTCGGGCTTGCCATCTCAGCTGTGCCGCACGCGCGGATCGAGGATCGCATAGGCGATGTCGATCACGATGTTCATCAAGAAGATAATGCTGGCGGTGACGAACACCCCGGCCTGGACCACCGCGAAATCGCGCTGGATGATGCTGTCGACCAACAATCGGCCGATGCCGGGCCAGCCGAAGACCGTCTCGATGATCACCGCCCCATTGGCGATGCTGGCGGCGAGATCGCCCGCCACGGTGATCACCGGCAGCATGGCGTTGCGCAAGGCATGGACGAAGATCACCGACCGCTCGCCCACGCCCTTGGCTCTTGCCGTCTTGACGTAGGCGGCAGACAGCACGCCCAGCATCGAGGTGCGCACCACCTGGATCAGGATGCCGAGCGGGCGCAACGCCAGGACACCGATCGGCATGACCCAATGCGCGAGGGTGCCGGTGCCCGAGGTTGGCAGCCAGCCGAGCGTCACGGCAAAAAGCAGGATGGCGCTGATCGCGATCCAGAAATCCGGCGCGCTGGCCCCGGCCAGCGAGAGCACGCTGGCCGTTCGATCGAAGACCCCGCCGGGGCGCCACGCCGCCAGAGCGCCGATCACCAAGGCACCCACGATGGCGATCGACATGGCGACGACGGCGAGCTGCAGCGTGGCGGGGATCGCCTCGAGCACGACATCGAGGGCAGGGCGATGCTTGCGCAGCGACTGGCCGAGATCGAACTGGACCAGATCGACCACGAAGTCGCCGAACTGCACGATGAGCGGCCGATCGAAGCCGTGGCGCTCGGTGAATTCCTGGCGCGCCTCGACGGTGGCGTCGATAGGCAGATAGAGATCGGCCGGACTGCCGGTCAGACGAGCCGCGAAGAAGACGATGACGATGAGCCCGACCAGCGTGATCAGGCTGTGGAAACTGCGGCGCAGGACGTAGCCGGTCATCGCATTCCCGGTTCAGCGGAGATGACGACGAATTGATCCGGTCGGTGCGGGAAAGACGACCGCACCGACCGGCGCCGCTCGCTAGTTGAAGCCGATATTGGCGAGCTGCAGTTCGCTATTGACCGCGATCGTGGGCACGAAATTGACCCGCGGGCTGACCCGCGTGAAGCCCACCATGTGGAAGAGCGAGACGTCGGCCAAGATGTCCTCGTGCAGCATCCGGAACATCTCCTCCCACAATTGCCGCCGCTCCGGGTCGACCGCCACCGTCGCCCGCTCGATCAGGTCGTCGATCGCGGGATCGGCCAGCGTCGATTGGGCGCCCTCGCTGTGGTACTTGTTGAAGGCGGTAAAGACCGCATCGCCGTTGTTGTTGTCGTGCATGGCGTGCAGGATGTTGACTTGGCGATCCTCGTTGAAGGGCTTGGTATAGAGGTCGATCCATTCGGCAACCTCGACCACCTGGAGCCGAACGTTGAGCCCGACGCCCTGCAGCATGGCGTGCACCACCTCCAGGGTCTCGGTGACCCCGGCGTGGATGCCGCGCCGGCCGATGATGAGGATCTCCTGGTCGACCGGGACACCGTCGGCGCGGGCCTCCTCGATCAGCCGCGTCGCCTCCTCGGGATCGTATGGGAAGGGCTCGAGATCGGCATTGTGGCCGTTGATGCCGGGCACCACGAACTGCGCCGCCGGCACCACGCCCTCGGGCAGGATCGAGCCGCGGATGGCTTCCCGGTCGATCGCGAGGTTGATCGCCCGGCGCACGCGGACGTCGTCGAGCGGTGGGAAAGCGAGGTCGATGCGGAAGTTGGTCGTCTCGGAATCGAAGTAGCTGAAATCGAGATCGGGGTTGCCGGCGTCCTGGACCGCGATCGACGGGGCGATATCGGCCTCGCCCGTCTCGACCATGGCCGCGCGCACCGACGATTCCGAGCGCCAGATATAGGTCGCCTGCTCGACCTCGGGCTCTTCGCCCCAATAGTCCTCGAACCGGGTCAAGACGACATTCTGGCCCGGCGCCCAGCTCGTGAACACATAAGGGCCCGTGCCGATCGGCTCGCGGGTGAGCTCGGTCGCGATCGTACTGGGTGCGGTGATGGTCATCGTGCCCATCATGGTGGGCAGGATCGGCGACGGCTGCTCGGTCTTGAACTCGATGGTGTGGCTGTCGACGACCCGCGGCGTGACCGCGGTGTTGCCGAAGAACTTGGTCCGGATCTCGCAGTCGAGCTGCGGGTCGAGTGTCCGGTTGACCGAGGTCGCCACCGCCTCGGCATCGAACGGTGTGCCATCGTGAAAGACGATGCCGTCACGCAGCTCGAAGCGCCAGGTCAGCTCGTCGACCTGCTCCCAGGCCGTCGCCAGGCGCGGCTCGAGACTGCCGTCCGCGGGATCGATCTCGAGCAGCGTTTCGGCGACGTTCTGCTTGACCACGCGGCCGATATTGGAGCGGGTCGAGTGGCAAGGATCGACGATGTCGGGCTCTTCCGGCAGAACCAGCGTGACGGTCCTGTCCTGCGCGTCTGCGACCGCCGGCATGATCGCTACAGTAACCGCCAACACCGACAGCCATGAACGCATTTCGGCATGATAACTCATGGAGCAGCCCCCCTGCTTTTACTTGTTCGTGGACGGTAGCTGTCGCCCGGTTGGCCGTCAACGCACCCGGCGCCATGGTCGGCGGGATCTCCGGCAAGCCCAGGTCCCTGCAATTTTTTCGGCTGCTCGCACGCAACGTCGTGCCGCATCGATCGGCGAATTGGTCGCGAGGACGAGCGGGGCACGCGCCATCGGGTTCGCGCTGCGGACCGGCCACGGCGCTTCGCACACGTTCTGCCAGAGAGTGACCTGGAAAGCGTCCTCTTCTGTCGCCGCAACCGGCTCGTACAGTGCGCCTCGGCTCGCATGGCGGCGGCTTGCCATGGTCGGTAGCGACTGTTAGAGCGAGCCTGGAGATTTGGCTCTGGTGCGTCCGATGCTGGCCGGGTCT
>JAABSG010000027.1 GCA_011390475.1 Geminicoccaceae bacterium
TCGAAGACCGCTGGGCATCCCGAATACGGGCACGCCGCCGGGATCGAGACCACCACCGGCCCCTTGGGCCAGGGCCTGGCCACGGCGGTCGGCATGGCGATGGCCGAGCGCTGGCTGGCCGCCCGCTTCGGCAAGGAACTGGTCGATCACCACACCTATGTGATCGCCAGCGACGGTGATCTGATGGAAGGCCTCAGCCACGAGGCCGGCTCCATGGCCGGGCATTACGGTCTCGGCAAGCTGATCGTCCTCTTCGACGACAACGGCATCTCGATCGACGGCCCGACCGAGCTCTCCTGCTCGGACGACCACCTGATGCGCTTTCAGGCCTATGGCTGGCAGACCATGGCGGTCGACGGCCACGACCCCGACGAGATCGACCAGGCGATCGAAGCCGCCAAGGCCGACACGCGACCCAGCCTGATCGCCTGCAAGACGGTGATCGGCAAGGGGGCGCCGACCAAGGCCGGCAAGGCCTCGAGCCACGGCTCGCCCTTGGGCGCCGACGAAATCGCGGGCGCCCGCGAGGCGCTGGGCTGGGCGCACCCGCCCTTTCACGTGCCCGACGACATCCGCGCCGTCTGGGCCGAGGCCGGTGCCAGGGGCGAGAGCGCGCGGGAAGCCTGGGAAGCCCGCCTGCAAGCGGCCGACACAGCCGCCCGCGAGACCTTTCTGCGCACCATCGAGGGTCACCTGCCGGAAGGCCTGGGGGCTGCGGTCGCCGCCATGAAGCGACAGCTGGTGGCGGAGAAGCCCAACGTCGCGACCAGAAAGGCCAGCCAGAACGCGCTCGGCATGCTCACCGAGTTCATCCCCGAGATGGTCGGCGGCTCGGCTGATCTCACGGGCTCGAACAACACCGACACCAAGAGCACGCCGCGCCTCTCGCCCAGTGACTTTTTGGGCCGCCACATCCACTACGGCATCCGCGAGCACGCCATGGTGGCGGCGATGAACGGCATGGCGCTGCATCGGGGCATGATCCCCTATGGCGGCACCTTTTTGATCTTCACCGACTATGCCCGCCCGGCGATCCGGCTCGCCGCCTTGATGCGCCAACGGGTGATCGTCGTCGCCACCCACGATTCGATCGGCCTCGGCGAGGACGGCCCGACCCACCAGCCGATCGAGCAGCTGGCCTCCTTGCGTGCCATCCCCAACTGCCTGGTCTTTCGCCCGTGCGACGCGGTCGAGACGCTGGAGTGCTGGCAGGCGGCGCTCGAGCACGGCACCGGCCCCTCGGTCATGGCGCTGACCCGGCAGAATCTCGAGCTGCTGCGCAGCGAAGGCAACCCCGACAATCTCTCGGCCAAGGGCGCCTATGTCCTGGCCGAGGCGGACGGCGAGCGGGCGGCCACCATCCTGGCCACGGGCTCGGAGGTCGGCATCGCGATGGCGGCCAAGGCAGCACTGGATGCCGAAGGCGTGCCGACGGCCGTGGTCTCCATGCCCTGCATGGAGCTCTTCGAGCGCCAGGGGCCGGGCTATCGGGCGTCCGTGCTGGGCACGGCACCCAGGGTCGCGGTCGAGGCCGCCTCGCCCTTCGGCTGGACCCGCTACGTGGCGAGCGAGGCCGACGTCGTCGGGATGACCAGCTTCGGCGCGAGTGCGCCGGCCGAGACCCTCTTCGAGCATTTCGGCATCACCGCGGACGCCGTCGCCGAGCGGGTGCGCCGCCTTCTTTGATTTCAATGCTTCGCCCATCGAACGGGCAGCCTACTGGGGAGTAAACGATCATGACCGTGAAAGTCGCCATCAACGGCTTCGGCCGCATCGGCCGCAACGTGCTTCGCGCCATCGCCGAGAACGGGCGCACCGACGTCCAGGTGGTGGGCATCAACGACTTGGCCCCACCCGCCACCAACGCCCATCTCCTGCGCTACGACAGCGTTCACGGCCGCTATCCGGGCAAAGTGACGATGGAGGGCGACACGCTCGATGTCGGCACCGGCCCGATCAAGGTCACCGCCGAGCGCGACGTCAAGAAGCTGCCCTGGGGTGACCTCGGCGTCGATATCGTCATGGAATGCACCGGCATCTTCACCGCCCGCGACAAGGCGGCGGCCCATCTGGATGCCGGCGCCAAGAAGGTGCTGATCTCGGCCCCGGGCGAGGGTGCCGATCTCACCGTCGTCTATGGTGTCAACCACGAGGACCTGAAGGCCGAGCACAAGGTGGTCTCCAACGCCTCCTGCACGACCAACTGCCTGGCGCCCGCTGCCAAGGTGCTCAACGATACGGTCGGCATCGTGCGCGGCCACATGACCACCATCCACGCCTTCACCAACGACCAGAGCCTCTTGGATGTCTTCCACAAGGATCTCAGGCGGGCCCGCGGCGCCACGGTCTCGATGATCCCGACCTCGACCGGGGCCGCCAAGGCCGTGGGCCTGGTCCTGCCGGAACTGAAGGGCAGGCTCGACGGGGTCGCCATCCGGGTACCAACCCAAAACGTCAGCATGGTCGACCTCACCTTCGTCGCCGGCCGCAGCACCAGCGTCGAGGAGATCAACCAGGCGCTGACCGAAGCCGCCAACGGCCCCTTGAAGGGCGTGCTCGACGTCTGCAGCGAGCCGCTGGTCTCGATCGACTTCAACCACCAGCCGGCGAGTTCGACGGTCGATCTCCTCTCGACCAAGGTGATCGACGGCCAGCTGGTGCGCATCGCCACCTGGTACGACAACGAGTGGGGCTTCTCCTGCCGGATGAACGACGTCGCGGCACTGATGGGCTCGCTCTAGCGGCAAGGGGCGGCAAGCGCGCGGGGGCGGAAGCGCGCACGCCCCCGCGCACGCGGATGTGATCGGTCGTGGCTGGCGGTTCGGGGCGGACCACGCAGATATCGAGAACGTCTTCTCGCGATCGGGTGGCTGTCTTGCGTCGTAAATTCCTGGTTACGTTCGGCCTCTTCTCGGCCCTGCTGGCTCTTTCCCTCGGGTCTACCCATGCCCAGAGCGAGGTCGTGGTGCGGATCGTCACCGATGCGGTGACGGGTCAGCCGCGCTATGACCCGCCGCTGCTGCGGATCGAGCCCGGCGATACGGTCGTCTTCGCCAATCGGGGCCACGTCCACGCCAGCCGGACCGTCCCCGGCATGCACCCGCCCGACGCCGAACTCTGGTGGGGCCAGGTCGGCGAGGATGTCCGCGTCACCTTCACCGTCCCCGGCGTCTACGGGCACAAATGCGGCGCCAGCTACCCGCAGGGCCTGATCGGCCTCGTGGTCGTCGGCGACCCGAGCCCCAACCTCGAAGCCGCCCGCGCGGTTGCGCACCCGCCCGCCGCGGCGCGTCTCCTGGACTCGCTCTTCGCCGAACTGACAGCGCCGAACTAGAGAATGCCGTGCTCCTCGAAGACGTCGGCTAGGCTCTTGCCGTCGAGCAGCGCTCGGCGCGTCTGGTCCTCGCCCTCGACCTTGGCGAAGGCACGCGCCAAGGCCTCGTCGGCGATCGCCTGCGGGAGCACCACCACGCCGTCGACATCGCCGAAGATCAGATCGCCCGGCGCGATGCTCACCCCGCCGCAGACGACCGGGACGTCCATGGCCATCATCTCGCCCCGGCCCATCGAATCGAGCGGCCGGATGCCGCCGGCGAAGACCGGAAAGCCCATCTCGCGGATCTGCCGGACATCGCGCACCAACCCATCGGTGACGCAGCCCGCGGCCCCTCGACACTGCGCCGCGGTGGTGAGCAGCTCGCCCCAAGGAGCGATCCGCTCGGTCGGGCCGTTGCAGGCGAAAACCGCGACGTCGCCCGGCCCGAGATCGTCGACCAGGGCGATCTCGACCGCATAGGGGTTGTGCCCGGGCTCGACATGATAGCGCGGCATGTAGAGCCCGGTGCGCGCCCGGCCGAAGAGGACCAGCGCCTCGTCGAGCGGCCGGACGAAGGGCCGCATCGCCTGCTCCCGATAGCCGAGGCCGTCCAGGACGTCGGACAGCACGGCGGTATAGAGCTTCTCGACGATCGCCGCACGGTCGCCCCTGGCCTCGGACATCAACGCTCTCCCTGTTTACCGTTCGCCGCACAAGATCACGGCTGCGACTGCCGAGGCAAGACCTTCAACGGGCGAGGAGGAGCTCGGGATCGATCGTGAACAACTCCTGCGCCCGGCCGACGCCCTTGAGCGCATAGCGGCCGAGCGAAACGAGGTGCCGGCGCTCGGCACCGCAGGCATCGGCGAAGGCCGACGAGGCCACGACGGGTTGGTCGAGCGAGCGGCACATCTGCTCGAGCCTGGCCACCTCGTTGACGGCAGGGCCGATGACCGTGAAGTCGAGGCGCTCCGGGCTGCCGATATTGCCGTAGAGCACGGTGCCGCGGTGCAGCCCGAGATAGAAATCGGTGACGGGCAGGCCCGCCGCGGCCCGCTCGCGGCTCAGGGCGCGGACCCGCTCGCGGGCGAGCCGTGCGGCGGCAAGTGCCCGACCGCAGGCGTGGCCGGCGTCATCATCGCGAAATAGCGCCAGGATGCCGTCGCCCATGAACTTCAAGACATCGCCGCCATGCGCCTCGACGGCACTCACCAATTGCTCGGTATAGCCGTTGAGCAGGGTCATCAGCGCGGTCGATTCGACCGTATCGGCCAGCCGAGTGAAGCCCTGGAGGTCGCTGGCCCAGAGCACGGCCTCGATCGCCTGCGCTTCGCCGCGGCGAATGTCACCCGCGATCACCCGGGCACCGGCATCGTGGCCGAGATAGGTCCGCATCAGCGTGCGGCCGGTATCGAGGGCGCTGATCGCCTTGAAGGCCAGGGACAAAGGCGCCATGCAGCGGCCGAGCAGGCGGATCTGCGCGTCGTCGAAGCCACCCGCGCGGGCGGTCGTCCAGGAACTCACGATGCCGTCGGAATCGCCGAACGCCCGGCCGCTGCCGAACCGCCGGGCCAGGGCGAGATAGTCGGTGCCGCCCTCGGCCCGGAGTCGCCGCAGCAGCGGAAAACGGTCGGGCTCGAGACTGTCGTCGAGCCGCACGCGCAGTTCCGGCAGGCCGTTGTCGATCAGGTAGAAGAGCGGGCTCCGCTGCCAGTCCGCCTCCTGTTCCGGGCTCGCGGCGTAACCATAGTCCTCGCGCGCCGAGCCGCCACCCTGCCAGACGAAACCCCGCGCATCGTGCAGGGGGTGCAGGATCTCGGAGGCGATATAGGCCCGCTGCAGGCCGAAACCCGCCTCGTTCAATTGCGCGCAGAAGCCGTCGAGCAACGCCTGCTCGTCCGGGCTGCCGAGCCCGGCGGCGATCAGCCAGTCGACCAGCTCGCGTTCGAGATCGGCCGCCATCGATGGGTCTCCCGAGGAGCGCCGTGAATGCCTTACGACCCAGAGCGCCGTCAGTCGTCGGCGAGCAGCCGTTGCGCGCTCACCTCGTCGGTGATGACGACGTTCATGTAGCCGGCCTTGACCACGGCCTTGATGATCGCAGCCTTGGCCGGACCGCCGGAGGCCAGGATCGAGGTCGGCACGCCGGCGAGCTCGTGCGGGGCGAGACCGATGACCCGCTGGTTGATCGGATGCTCGACCAGCCTGCCCTCCTTGTCGAGGAAATGGGCCAGGCAATCACCCACCGCACCCGCCGCGATCAGCGATTCCGACTCTTCCTCGGTCAAGAGCTCGAGACGACGAATGGTCGAATGGGGGCTGATCGAACCGACGCTGACCAGCGCCATGTCGATCTGCCGCGCGCGCTCGAGGACATCGCCGATCGCCGCCTGCTCGATGAAAATGATCCGGCTCTCGGCGGACGACGTGAAAGTGGGCGCGGCGAGATAGTAGCAGTCCGCCCCGAAGAGGTCGGCGAAGCGGGACGCGGTCTCATACGTGTTGATGGCCGAGGCCCGGGTCAGCCCGCCGATCAGCGAGACCACCGAGAGCCCGTCCAGTGACCGTCGCTCGATCGCCTTCAAGGATCCGAGCATCGTCCGCCCCCAGGCGACCCCGATACTCATGCCGGCCGCCAGCCGGTCCGAGACGTATTGGCCCGCCGCCATGCCGATCACCGAGGGCAGCTGGGCCACGTCCTCGGGGGTCGGCACCACCACGGCGTCCTTGAGCCCGAAGCGTTCGACCAGGCGCCGCTCGAGGGAAACGCAAGGCGCCAGCTTGGCATTGATACGGATCTGCACGATGCCACGCTCGCGACAGATCGCGAGCTCGCGATTGACCCGGACCCGGCTCAAGCCGACGCGATCGGCGATCTCGCTCTGCGTCAGCCCCTCGACGTAATAGAGCCAGGCGATCCGCGTGCGCTGCTGCTCGGCAGTGTCGAAAGGCACGGTTTCCATCGCCGGCGGCCGCTCAGGCCGCTGCATCGGGTTTTTGACGATACTCCCGATCGACCGCGTCGATCTTCGCCACCTTGGCGCCCGACCGCTCGGCCTGGAATTCGTTCTTCAGCCAGATATCGACCAGCATCTTGGCGACCGAGATGCCGGTGATCTGGGCACCCAGCGTGATCACCTGCGCATTGTTCGAGGCGATCGCCCGCTCGGCCGTGTAGGGGTCGGTGACGCAGACGGCGCGCACGCCCGGCACCTTGTTGGCGGTAATGGCCATGCCGGCCCCGGTGCCGCAGACCAGGATGCCGCGCTCGAACTCGGCGGCCGCGATCTTCTCGGCCAGGGCCCGGCCGAGATCCGGGTAGTCGACCGGGTCGGTCGCGTTCACCCCCATGTCCACCACGGCCACACCCTGCGCCTCGAGATGGGCCTTGACGGCGTCCTTGAGCGGTAGACCCAAGTGATCGGCAGCGATGACGACCCGGCGCTCGGGCATGGTCAACTGTCCTTTTGCTGATGGTGGTGAAAGCTGCTCCATGGGATGGTCAGGGGCTCATCCGCGCGGATCGCCCGTGCGATCGCCCGTGTCAAGGGCAGATCGTCCGAATGCAGCCGGCCATCGGCCAGCATCGCATCCAGGGTCGCCCCCACGGTGATCGCGAGTTCCGCCCCCTCGACCGTCTCCTCGGCCATCCTTTGGGCCTTGGCCTGCGAATAGACCCAGCCGGCGCCCAGGAGCCGGCCCATCCGGCTGTTCCGGCCGCCCTGCACCGTGACGTAGAGGTCGCCCACCCCGGCGAGGCCGAAGACGCTCTCCGGCCGGCCGCCGAGGGCCGCGTTCAACCGGCCGAGCTCGAGCAGTGACTGGTTGAAGAGCGCGGCCGCCGGGTTGTGCATCCGCGCCTCGTTCACCGCCGGCGCCGCCGCGTCCAGCATGCCCAGCGCCGCCCCGATGCCCAGCGCGAAGTAGTTCTTGAAGGCGGCACAGACCTCGGTGCCGACGAGATCGTGGCTGGCGCGGGCGTGATAATAGGGAGCGGCCAGCATGCCGAGCACGCGGTCGATCAAGTCGGGCTCGCGAAAACTGACGACCACAGCCGTCTCGCGCCGGGCCGCCAGCTCACCCGCAATGCAGGGCCCGCCCACCGCGCCGACCGGACAAGCGAGTGCTTTCGCCACCGGCTCGGGCAGGATGCCGATGGTCTGGCCGTCGGCGGTGAGGCCCTTGGTCAAGAGCAGGATCGGCCGCCGCCCGGGCAAGTGCCGCCGCAGCTGATCGATCGCCCAGTCGATGCCGGCCGAGCTGACTCCGAGGACGACGAGATCGACGGTCTCGTCGAGGGCTGCGGCCAATTCGTCGTGCCGGAACGTCCGCACCCGCTCCGGCAACGGCGCGCGCAACCGGCTGTGCATCCGATCACGTCGCACACCGTCGATCAGCGCCGTATCGAGGTGGGTCCCGACCAGCCGCACGGCACAGCCGGCGTCAGCCAGCGGCAGGGTGAAGGCACTGCCCATCACGCCTGCACCCAGCACGAGAACAGTGGCCATGCGCTGCGGCCTACCCCTCGCCTCGGGCGAAGGCCTGGAGCCTGCCGGTCAGCGCCGCCAGATCGAGGAAGCTGAAGCGGTCGCGGATCTCGTGCGCGTGCGCCACCGCGGTTCGGTAGAAATCGGGGTCGATGTCGAGATCGGCCGGTCGCGTCGCGGCCCCGGCGGCGGCCAAGGTCGCCTCCAGGCGAACCGGCGGCACACTCAGCCGGGCAAGCGCCCGGCGCCACTCGTCCCAATGGCGCTCCAGCCTGGCATTGACCGCGACGAGCCGCTCGGCATCGATCGCCTTGGCCTCGAGCGCCGCCCGGCACAACGGCGCCTTGTCGCCATAGCGCGCCTCGAGCACCGCCGGATCGATGGTCGTTGCCGCCAAGACCGGCGGACTGGCCTCGGCCAGCAGCTGCGCCTGCAACCGGGCCATGGTCAAAGTGGCGATACCGACCTGCTCACCGTGCAGCGAGCCCGGATGCGGCCTCGCGAACATGTCGATGTAATGACTGATGCCGTGCTCGCCCATCGAGCCCGAATGACTGGTGCCCGAGACGATGACGCCGAGCCCGCCCAGGGTCAGGACATCGACCAGCGACGCCATCGCGTCGAGATCGCCGGACAGTAGCCTGGGCGCCGCGGCGAAGAGCTTGGGCTCGTCCACCAGCTGCAGGTCATAGGGGCTCTCGAAGTAGGGCGTGTTCAAGAGGAGGTGCGAGAAGAGCCAGTCGACCTGGGCAACGCCGCGGCAGATCGCATCACCGAGCCCGGCCCGGATCATGCGCTTGGGCGCTGCGGCCAGGACCTCGAGATCGTAGAAGACGCCCGAGGGCGCGTGGGCCTTGAGGCTGAGCTTGTAGTCGCCGCGGGTGATCGACACCGTGCTCGTCACGTAGCCGTTCATCGAGGGTGCCGTGGCGAAGACCGCGCACGGCCGGCCGTCGGCATGGGTGACGTATTTGCAGAGATCGTTGAGCGTACCGGAACCAACCGCAACCAGCCCGTCGCAATGCCGGGTTCGCTCGCGCAGGTGATCGGCCGTTGCCTCGTCCGCATGCGGGTGATCGAGGACCACCGAGAGCGACCCCGGCAAGGCCGCTTCGACCCTCTTGCCCAGAACGCCATGGGTGTTCTCGTCACTGACGACCGCGAGCCGCCCGTCGAGCCCGGCCTCCCGCACCAGGGCCGCCTCGCGCCCGTCGAGGCTCTTTGCCGTGACCACCCTGCGGATCGGGCAGACGATCGGTTCACCCGTCTCGACCGACCGGTAGCGGCCGGCGACGAAATCCTGGATCAAGGCATCGCCGCTGCTCATGCCGCCCCACCTTCATCGTTATTGGCCTCGTCGTCGTTCGCCTCGGCCTGGCGGTGCTTGAAGGCCGCGAGCGCTGCCTGCGCCTCGCGTGTCGCGGGATAGAGCCGCTCGAAAATGGCGCGCAGCTCCTGGTAGGTGGCGTGCCGCTCGGCATCCGGCTCGATCGAGCTCTCGACCTTGCCCACCATCGCCGCCGCGGCTTCGGCCGCCGTCGCGAACCAGCCGGCGCCCTTGGCAGCCGCGATCCCCGCCCCCAGCGCCGTGGCCTCGGCGGTGGCCAGCCGGCGCACCGGCTTGCCGGTCGCATCGGCGATGATCGAGCACCAGAGATCGCTCTTCGAACCGCCGCCGATGGTCATGAGCTCGGTGATCTGCTGCCCCGTCACGCGCGCGATGTTGGCGGTGCCCATCGCCTGATCGAGAGCGATCCCCTCCATCATCGCGCGGTAGAGATGGCCGCGCCCGTGCTCGCCCGAGAGCCCGATGATCAGGCCCCTGGCATCCTGGTCCCAATAGGGTGTCATCACCCCGCCCCAATAGGGCTGCAGCAGGAGTCCGCCCGAGCCCACCGGCACGGCAGCGGCCGCCGCCTCCATCCTCTTGTAGATGTCGGGCTCCTTGCCCGGATCGGCGGCGAACAGGCCCTTGACGAACCAATCGACCAGGAACGTGCCGGTACGCACGCAAAGCTCGAAGATATAGCCCTCGCCCGACAGGCTGGTCAGCGTCCTGAAGGCCGGGTCGGTGGCGTAGGCCTTGCCGTAGACGCCCGACACACTGGCCGTCCCCAGATTGAGATAGGCCCGACCGGGTACCAGCGTGCCGGTGCCGAGCCCGCCCGCCTGCCCGTCGCCGCCGCCGGCCACGACCAGCGTCCCGGCCTCGAGCCCGGTCGCCTCGGCCGCCTCCCCCGTCACTTCGCCCAAGACCGAGCCCGGCGCGACGGCGACCGCGAACTGCTTGGGACTCAGGCGCAGCGCGTCGAGGATCGGCTCGCTATAAGCCTTGGCCTCGAGGTCGTAGACGCCCATCGGATCAGCCGAGGCCCAGCTGGTGCGATAGAGGCCGGTCAGCCGCCAGACGAGATAGCCGTGCACCTCGACGAACTTGGCGACCTGGGCATAGAGCTTGGGCTGCTTGCGCATCATCCAATGCAGGCCGTAGACGCACGGTGTCGGGTCCGGGGTCTTGCCGGTGATCTGCAACAGCCGGTCGCGGCCGAGCTTCTTGCACAAGAGCCCGACATCCTCGCGGCCGCGCTCGTCGAGCCAGGTCATGGCCGGCGCCAGGGGCTCGCCCTCGCCATCGAGAGCGACCACGGTCTCGCGCTGGTTGGCGATGGCCAGCGCCGCGACCCGGCCCATGTCGATTTTGGCACCCAGCTCGCCCAGTGCGGCGCAGGCGGACCGCCACCAGTCCCTGGCATCCTGCTCGTAGAACAAGGGTTGCGGGTTGCTCAAGGCGATCGTCGAGCGCCCTTCGGCCACCAGGCGGCCCGCCCGGTCCCAGGCGATCGCCTTGGTGGCCGTGGTGCTGCTGTCGATACCGATGACGAGATCTTTGTCCATGCTTCCTCGGGGCTTCCTCGGGGCTTCCTAGAGCTCTAAGGACGTTCGCCGGCACAGGTGACCCTCGCCGACCGCCTTGCCCAGTACCGCCCGCCGCTGATCCAGCGACAATCGCCCCTCGAGCGGCGCCATCATTACTTTTGTTCTAGCGCCGTTACAATCTTAACACAAAGGCGGAAATCGCCCCCGCGCTGCCGAGCATACTCTGTGACAATCGGGGCGGGGCTGCCGGGGGCGGCCGGTCAGTTCGGCTCGACCACCACCTTGATGGCCCCGTCGCGGTAGGCGGCGAGCATGGCGAAGGCCTCGGGCACGTCCGCGAGCCCGAGGCGGTGGCTGATCCAGGCCTCGAGATCGATCCGGCCCAGGGCCACCAGCCGAATCGCCCGCGACAGCACGTCGCCCATCCGCCGCGAGAAGACGACCTGCAGCTGCTTGCGCCGGGCCGTGGCCGCCTCGAAGGCATAGGCATTGCCGTCCGGGATGCCGACCACGACCAGCCGCCCGCCGATCGCAGCGGCCTCGGCGGCATGGGCGAAGCCATCCGGGTTGTTGGTGGCCTCGATCACCAGATCGGCCCCCCTGCCCTTGGTCGCTGCCGACAAGGCCTCGACCGTGTCGAACACCGCCCCTGCCCCGAGCCGCAGCGCCGCGTCGCGCCGATAGGCCACGGGCTCGACCACCAAGGGCTCGGCGATGCCGGCCACCCGCAGGAGCTGCAGGATGCCGAGCCCGATGGGCCCAGCCCCGAGGATCGCCACCGTCTCGAACCATTGCGGCCGGGCGAGGTCGACAGCGTGGATACAAACCCCGAACGGCTCGAGCAGGGCCGTGGTCGAGGCGGAGAAATCGCCGGGCACAGGAAACAGCTGCCACGGCGCCACCGCCACGGTCGCCGTCAGCCCCCCATGGTTCGGCGGTGCGCCCAGCATGACGGTATGCGGACAGAGATTGTGCCGGGCCGAATGGCACCACTCGCAAACCCCGCACGGCCGCGCCGGGTCGATCACCACTCGCGCCCCGGCCGCGATCCCTCGCTCCGGCACCGCGTCGCGCACCCGTCCCGCCACCTCGTGCCCCGGCACGAAGGGGGCGCTGATCGTCTGCGCCGCGCCGATCCCGCCCTCCTTGAAGTAGTGCAGGTCACTGCCACAGAGCCCGACCGCCTCGACATCGACCAGCACCATCCCCGGCCCGGCATTGGGCGTGGGCAGATCGCCCAGGCGAACGTCGAAAGGCGCATGGATGTAGACGGCACGCATGGCGGGTCACCCGGATCGACAGCGGAATGGTGGCCGGGAGCGATACAGGCGATCGGCCTCGGCGCAAAGCCCTTCCGGCCCGGTCGACGCCGACCCTGCCGGGTCGACACGGGGACGGCTCGACGACGCAGCGCCCGGGTGCTCAGATGCGGCCCGCACCGACCAACCGACCGAGGAGCCCGACCATGCCCGACCGTCCCGTTCTCGTCACCGGTGCGACTGGGTTGATCGGCCATGCCGTGCGCGTGACCCTGGAAGCAGCGGGGCGCCCGGTGCTGGCCGTCGACCGCGAGGCCGGCAGCGTCGCGGGCCGGCCGGTGCTCGCGGGCGACGTCACCGCCGTGCACCGGCTGCACGCCCTGGCCCGGGAGACGGGCGGCTTCGCCGGCATCCTGCACTGCGGCGCCTTCTCCGGGCCGATGGTCGCCCGCGACGACCCGAGTGCGATCGTCACGGTCAACATCGCGGGCACGGCCAACATCCTGGAGTTGGCGCGCATCCACGCCGTGCCGCGGGTCGTGGTCTGCTCGTCGGTGGATGTCTACGGGCACACCCCCGCGGGGCTCTGTCCGGTGCCCGAAGCGACGCCGCTGCATCCGACCACCGTCTACGGGGCGAGCAAGGCCGCCGCCGAGGCGTTGGTCGACGGCTATGCCGCGCAATTCGGGCTCGACGGGGTGAGCCTCAGGATCGGCTGGGTCTATGGGCCACGGCGCAGCACCGCCTGCACGCTGCGCGAGATGCTCCGCCACGCCCTGGCCGGCCGCCCCTTCACCCTGCCCTGCGGCGCCGACAGCCACCGCCAATACGTCCATGTCGACGACGTGGCCCGCGCCCTGGTCCTCGCCCTCGACGCTCCGACCCCTCGACAGCGGGCCTACAACATCAACGGCGGCTCCTGTGTGACGCTGGGCGAGATCGCCGCCATCGTCCGCCACGTCGTGCCGGGGGCCGTCATCGACCTCGGCCCGGGCGTCGACCCGCTGGACGACCGCCAGGCCCGCTTCGACCTCTCGGCCGCCACCCGCGACCTCGACTTCATCCCGAGCATCGACCTCGAGGACGGCATCCGCCGCTATGCCGACTGGCTCGCCCGGAGCTGAGACCCAGTCAGGCCGCCAGGCCCTGCGGCACGGCGACGCGAACGCCGGCGACCACGTGGGCGGCCATGGCGTCGAGGAGTGGCGAGGCGGCGTCCGTGCGGCGGAGCAGCAGGATGGCGATTTCCGGCAAGGGCGGGAAACCCTCGGTTTCGCCCAAAACGACGAGGCCGGGGCGGAGATTGCTCGGCAGGATGGTGCCGACGGCGAGCCCGGTTTCGACCGCGGCGTAGATGCCGGCGATGGACTGGCTCGAATAGGCGATCCGCCAGGGCCGGCCGATGGCGTCGAGAGCCTGGATCGCCAGCCGGCGAAAGGCGCAGCGCTCGTGATAGACGGCGAGCGGCAATGGCTCGCTCTCGTGCACGCAATGTCCACGGGCGGCGACCCAGACCAGGGGCTCGCGATGCAGCACCTCGCCGCCGCTCTCGCCGTGCCCTCGTGTCACCAGGGCCAGGTCGATTTCGCCCCTATCCACCTGACGGGCCGCCTCGTGCGAGGGCAGCGAGCGGAGATCGACCCGCACCTTGGGATGGGTTTCGGCGAAGCGGACGAGGATGCCCGGCAGAAAGGTGCTGGCATAGTCGTCCGGGGCCGCGATTCTGAGCTCGCCCACGAGGGCGGTCTGGTCGAACACCGCCAGCGCCTCGCCCTGGGCCTTGAGAATGCGCCGCGCGTGGGCCAGCAAAAGCTCGCCGTCGCTGGTCAGCCGTGCCTCGCGCCCGGCACGCAGGAAGAGCTTGCGGCCGACTTCCTGCTCCAACTTGCGCATCTGCATGCTCACCGCCGATTGCGTCCGGTGCACTCGTTCGCCGGCGGCGGTGAAGCTGCCAGTCTCGGCGATGGCGACGAGGCTCTCGAGATTGTCGGGGTGGAGCACGGCTTATCCATTAGCTGTATTGATGAGTAAGATTAGATCAATTCGTTGGACTGATCAATTCCCGATGCCGATAGTTCGGGTGTCAGCAACGCCCTCTGGGAGTGATCCACCATGCGGCATCCGACCCCCCTGTCCCTGGTCCCCGGCTCCTGGGACGACATCGTCGCGCGCGCTGCACTGAAGATCGCCGATTGGCTGCACGATCGCCTCTCGCGCCGCGTGCCGACCCTTGCCTCCGCCCCGCTGCCGGCCGATCCTCTGCGGCGACTGCAGGAGCTCGGAGGCATGAACCGTGGCAGAGACGCGAACCAAGAAGCTGATGAACGAGCCGGACGCCATCGTCCGTGAGATGGCCGAGGGGGTGGCGGCGGTGCACCAGGCGATCCTTCGCCTGCACGAGGACGACTGGCGCGTCGTGCTCGCCCGCCACCCCAACCCCGACACCAAGGTGGGGCTCGTCATCGGCGGCGGTTCCGGCCACGAGCCGGCCTTTCTCGGCTATGTCGGCAACGGTCTCGCCCACGCCGCGGTGCTCGGCGACGTGTTCACCTCGCCGACGCCCGAGCCCATCCTGACCGCCACGAAGGGCGTCGCCGGGCCCGAGGGCGTCCTCTTCCTCTACGGCAACTACGCCGGCGATGTTCTCAACTTCGACATGGCGGCCGAGTTGGCCGCGGTCGAGGGTATCGAGGTCCGGACTGTGCTGGGTGCCGACGACGTGGCATCGGCTCCGCCGGAGCGGGCGATGGACCGGCGCGGCATCGCGGGCGGCGTCCTGCTCTTCAAGATCGCCGGCGCGGCTGCGGCTGCGGGTTGGCCCTTGGCCGAGGTCGAGCGCGTCGCACAGAAGGCCGTAGCCTCGATGCGCAGCATGGGTGTCGCCCTCGAGCCCTGCTCGCTGCCGGCGAGCCTCGAGCCCAATTTCGAAATTCCGCCCGGGATGATGGAGATCGGCCTCGGCATCCACGGCGAGAAGGGGGCCCTGGCCGGCCCGCTCGAGCCCGCCGACCGCATCACCGACCGGCTGTTCGATACCATTCAGGGCGAACTCGCGCTCGAGCCCGGCGAGCGCTGTGCCGTGCTCGTCAACGGCCTGGGTGCGACCTCCTTCATGGAGTGTCACGTCGTCGCCCGGCGGGTCATGCAGCGCCTGAGCGAGATCGGTGCGGTGGTGCATCTGGCCCGGGTCGGCGAATACGTCACCTCGCTGGAGATGGCCGGGCTCTCCTTGACCCTCTTGCGCCTCGACGAGGAATTGACCCGCCTGCTCGACGCCCCGGCGCACGGCATCGCCTGGACGACGCCAGACCCGAGCTGAGGCCGTTCTCTGGGACATTGCGGCGCAGCCCCGTGGCAATGCCGGCGTGCTTCGCATAACTGGGAAGAGCGGGCGAGCACACTTGCCGTGGCGGGAGGGCAGTGCTAGCCGAAACCGGCATCGGGCAGCGCCCGCTTGCCCAGTGATCACCCGGCGGAAACGAATGGCCGAGATACCACAGACCCCGACCAACGACGGCACCATCGAAACGGACATGGTGATCATCGGCGCTGGACCGGTGGGCCTCTTTGCCGTCTTCGAGGCCGGGCTCTTGGGGCTCGAGTGCCATCTCGTCGACAATCTCGACAAGATCGGCGGCCAGTGCGCCGAACTCTATCCGGAAAAGCCGATCTTCGACATCCCGGCTTTGCCGCGCTGCACCGGTCAGGAATTGATCGACCGGCTGGTCGAGCAGGCGGCCCCGTTCAACCCGGTCTACCACCTCAACCAACAGGCGGAACAACTCACCCGACTCGACGACGGGAAGTGGCGGCTCGTCACAAGTTCCGGCACCACCTTCATCACCCCCAATATCGTTATCGCAGCGGGGGCCGGCAGCTTCGTGCCGCGCCGCATCCCGCTGAAGGGTGCCGAGAGCTTCGAGGGCAAATCGCTCTTCTATGCCGTGCGTCGCATGGCCGATTTCGAGGGCAAGCACCTCCTGATCGCCGGCGGCGGCGACAGTGCTCTCGACTGGCTGTTGAACCTGCAGCCTTTGGCCGCCTCCGCGACCCTGCTGCACCGCCGCGACGAGTTCCGCGCCGCCCCGGACAGCGTGGCGCGGATGCGCGAGCTCGTGGCCGCGGGCAAGACGCAGCTGGTCATCGGCCAGATCGCTGGACTCGAGGGCACCGGCGACCAGCTCTCGAGTGCGAAGCTGAAGACCGCGGACGGCGAGATCGACCACCCGTGCGATACCATCCTCGCCTTCTTCGGGCTGAAGATGGAGCTCGGGCCGATCGCCGAATGGGGGCTGAACCTCGAGCGCAACCTGATCAGCGTCGAGACCGAGAGCTTCGAGACCAACCAGCCGGGCATCTTCGCCATCGGCGACATCATCACCTATCCGGGCAAGCTCAAGCTCATCCTCTCGGGCTTCCACGAAGGTGCCTTGATGTGCCAGAAGGCCTTCAAATACGCGCGGCCAGAAGAACGGCTGGTCTTCCGCTACACGACCTCCAGCTCCGACCTCCAGAAGAAATTGGGCGTGGCCTGAATGGCGAAACTCTTCGTTACCGACCGCGATGATGTCCAGCACGAGCTCGAGGGCGAGGTCGGCTGGTCGGTCATGGAAATCATCCGCGAGAACAACCTGCCGATCGAGGCCGCCTGCGGTGGCTGCTGTGCGTGCGCCACTTGCCACGTCTATGTCGACCCGAAATGGCTGGCCAAGCTGCCGGCCCCCGACGACGACGAGAACATGATGCTCGACGAAGCCTTCGAGGTGCAGGACAACTCCAGGCTCAGCTGCCAGATCAAATATTCGGCAGAGCTCGACGGCCTGGAGGTGAAGCTCGCGCCGGAGTTCTGAGGCGACTGGCCAGAACCGCTCGCTCGACGGGTCCAGTCGCGAGCCTGATTGCCCGGGCATGCGACGAAGACAGTTCATGACCGGCGGATCAGTCGCGGCGGCGACCACCCTTTTGACGGCCTGCGCCAGCTCCCTCGGCGGCGCACCCAATCCCTATTTCGACGGCCCGCCCTCCGACCATTTCGACGGCGTCACCTTCTTCAATCCCGAAGGCACGCCGCTCGCGGGCTTCCGCGACTTCCTGCGCTGGCAATTCGGCCGCGAGCGAACGCCCTGGCCCGACCACTGGCCGAGCCCGTTGTCCCCGGCCCTTCCGGCGGAACGCCTGCCCGAGGATGCGCTCCGGCTCACCATGGTCGGCCACGCTACGCTCTTGCTCCAGACCGGCGGGCTTAACATCCTGACCGACCCCGTCTGGTCGGATCGAGCGAGCCCCGTGGGCTTCGCTGGCCCCAAACGCGTCAACGCGCCCGGCATCGCCTTCGCCAGCCTGCCGCCCATCGACCTCGTGCTGGTCAGCCACAACCACTACGACCACCTCGATACCGCCACGCTTCGCGATCTGCAGGCCGCGCACGACCCGCTGGTGATCACGCCCCTGGGCAACGACACGATCATCAAGAACGACGTGCCGGCGATGCGCTGCCTGGCCGGGGATTGGGGCGACACCGTCGCGCACGAGAAAGTCCGCATCCATCTCGAGCCCTGCCACCACTGGTCGGCCAGGGGCTTTCGCGACCGGGCCATGGCGCTCTGGGCCGCCTTCGTGATCGAGAGCGCGGCCGGGCGCACCTTGCACGTGGGCGATGCCGGCTACAATGACGGCCGCGACTACCGCCGAGCACGGGAGAAGCACGGCGGGTTTCGCTGCGCCATCTTGCCGGTCGGCGCCTACGAGCCCCGCTGGTTCATGGCGGCCCAGCACCAGAACCCGGCGGAAGCCGTTCGCGGTATGGCCGATTGCAACGCGGACCACGCTGCGGGCCACCACTGGGGCACCTTTCAGCTCACCGACGAAGGCATCGAGGCGCCGCGCAGCGACCTCGCCGCGGCCCTCGACCAGGCGGGCGTCGCCCGGGATCGTTTTCGGGCGATGCGCCCGGGCGAGGTATGGGACGTGCCCGAGGCGATCTGAGTTCGGGCTTTAACGGAATCTTCAGCACCAGCGGCGATACTGGGACCCTCGCACCTCTCGAGCGGAGCCCGATGCCGACACGGTCCATCCACGCCCCCGAGTCCAATGGCGCCGTCGACCTGCTGCGCGTCCTGGTGCTGGCCCTGGTCGGCATCATGGCCGTGCTGCTCGGCGATCCGCGGGTGATGGGCGAGACGCCGCTCGGCCCCGAACAGATGGCTTTCCTGGCGCTGGGCATGGCCGGGCTCTGGCTCGTCGTCGATCTGGTCGAGAAGCTGCGCTTTCGCCGGGCCCGGAACAGCACCTTCGCCAGTGCTCCGACCATCGTCCACCGCACCGGCGAGATCTCCCGCGCGGTCTTTCCGCTCGCCGTGGGCAGCATCGTCGCCATCCTGCTCGCCAGCCCACTCGGCGGCCTCTGCAGTCGCGTCCTGGGCGTCAACGACGCGGGCGCGCTCGGCTCGATCCTGCTCGCGGCCGGGCTCGCCATCGGTGTTGCCAAGCTCGTCACCATCGCCCGCTACGGCCTGCGCAGCCGCGTCCTCGAGCTGACGCCCGAGGCGCTGATCCTCGACGGTCACCGTCGGCGGACCATCCCCTGGCGCGAGATCCGTGACGCCCGGCTGGTGATCCTGCGCACCCGCCGCCACCTGCTACCCTATCTGGCGCTTGCCCTTGAGGACCCCACCCGCCACGGTCTGCGGCCGGCCTCGCTCTGGCGCCGGCTGACCTCGAGCGGCGCGCTCGAGGGCGACGCCCTCCTCACCAATCTCGACGTCTTCCTCGACCGCCCGGAAGAGATCGTCGAGGACATCCGCCGCTTCATCCGCCGCCAGCATGATCCGGGCCGGAGCTGACGCTGAACTGCCGTCATCTTGTCACCACCGACGTGCATCTTCGTCATGTGTCGGAAGCACCGTCGGAGCAGCGATGCAGGCCCGCGTCGAGTTCAGCTACGCCCATCCCACCGACCCGAAGCTCCGCCGCCTCGCAATCCGCGGGATCGAGCGGCTGACCGGGCAACCGAAGCTGCGCCGCCTCTATGAAGGCTTCCGTGCCGAGAGCCGGCCCGGCGAGGACTTCTTCGCGGCCGGCGTTCGCCTGCTCGATCTGGAGATCGACTGCGCTGCGCCCGACCTGGAGAAGATACCGACCACGGGTCCGCTGGTCGTTGTGGCGAACCATCCCTTCGGCGTGGTCGACGGATGTGTGCTCGCAAGCCTCGTCGGCCGGCTCAGGCCCGACTACCGGATCGTTGCCCATGGCCTGCTCGCCAATGCGCCGGAGGCCGCCGCCCGCATCCTGCCGATCGACTTCAGCAACCGGCCCGATGCCGCGTGCCGCAATGTGGCCGTCCGCCGGGCCGCGATCGACTGGCTGAAAGAGGGCCATGTCATCCTCGTCTTTCCCGCGGGTGCGGTCTCGACGACGCCGAGCGGCTTGGCGCGCCACGCCGTCGACGAGCGCTGGAAGCCGTTCACCGCCCGGCTGATCCATGCGGCCCGGGCCCCGGTGCTGCCGGTGCGCTTCGCCGGGCAGAACAGCCGCCTCTTCCAGCTCGCGAGCCACCTCAGCCTGACCTTGCGCACCTCGCTCTTCTTCAACGAGGTGCAGAACAAGATCGGTGCCACCATCGGGGTCAGCATCGGCGAGGTGATGCCCTACCCGACCCTCGCCCACATCCGCGACCGCCAAGCTTTGGCCGATCATCTGCGGACAGTGACCTACGCCCTGCCCGAGCGGCGGGCGCTCAGCTCAGATAGAACTTGTCGATCTCCTCGTCGATCACCAACGTGCGGTTGATGGTGTCGGTGAGGAACTCGTGCAGGCCCATCTGGAAGATGTCGTCGATCGAGCTGTAGCGGAGCTTGGCCAGCATCTCGCCGGTCAGGCGGTGGGGCGCGCCGACGCGACCGCCGTAGCGACCGCCGAGGATGTCGAGATTCTGCATCACCTGCTCGTAGCAGGAGCGCAGCGAGCGCGGCATTTCCGGGCGGAGGATGAGCATTTCCGCCACCTGCCAGGGCACCACCCGGCCCTTGTAGAGCACGTGGTAGCTGCGCCGGGCGGAGACCGAGCGCAGGATCGCCGCCCACTGGTAGTAGTCGATCGAGCCGCCGACCTTCTCGAAGCTCGGCAGGAGAATGTGGTACTTGACGTCCAGGATGCGGGCGATGTTGTCGGCGCGCTCCAGGAAAGTGCCGAGGCGGAGGAAGTAGAAGCTGTCGGTCCTCAGCATGGTGTTGGTGTAGGCGCCGTTGAAGAGCAGCGCCTGGCGCTTCACCCAGTCGACGAAGACCGGGAAATTGTCGCTGGCATAGGTGGCATCGGTGAATTGCCGCGCCTCGAGATAGGCGCCGTTGATCGCCTCCCAGACGTCGATCGACAGCGCCGAGCGCACCGCGCGGGCATTGTTCCTGGCCTGATAGAGACAGTTCATCACGCTCGACGGGTTGGTCTTCTCGTGGGTCAGGAAATGGACGACCGCCGCCTCGTCGGCCGTCTCGTGCAGGGCCGCAAACGCGTCCTCGGCACCGGCGGCGATGATCGCCGAGCGCCATTCGTCGATGCTCGACGAGGTCGAGAGCACCGACATGCGCTGGGCGACATCGAGGAGGCGGGCCACATAGTCCATCCGCTCGACCGAGCGGGCGAGCCAGAAGAGGTTGCTGGCGCTGCGACTGAGCATGGCGTCAGACTCCCATGCTCTGGCTCTGTGTCTGGCCCGCCGCCGCGAACCGGCGGGTCGCCTCGGGGGCCAGCACCCAGGTATCCTTGGTGCCGCCGCCCTGGCTGGAATTGACGACGAGCGAGCCGTCTTTCAGCGCCACCCGGGTGAGCCCGCCGGGCACGATCCGCACCTCGTCGGCGCCCGAGAGCACGAAGGGCCGGAGATCGACATGCCGCGGCGCCACCCCGCTCTCGACGAAGGTGGGACAGGTCGAAAGCGCCAGGGTCGGCTGCGCGATGTAATCGAAGGGCCGCGCCTTCAGCTTCTCGCGGAACGCCTCGATGTCCGCCTTGGCGGCGTGCGGGCCGACCAGCATGCCGTAGCCACCCGAGCCGTGCACCGCCTTGACCACGAGCTCGTCCAGGTGCTCCAGCACGTAGGCCAGGTCGTCGGCCTCGGCACAGCGCCAGGTCGGCACGTTGTTCAAGATCGGCTTTTCGCCCAGGTAAAAGCGGATCATCTCCGGCACGTAGGTGTAGATCGCCTTGTCGTCGCAGACCCCCGCCCCCACGGCATTGGCCAGCGTGACGTTGCCGCGCTTGTAGGCGTCGAAGAGGCCCGGCACGCCCAGGGCCGAGTCCGGATTGAACGCCAAGGGATCGAGAAAGGCGTCGTCGATCCGCCGATAGATCACGTCGACCCGCTTCAGCCCCTGGGTCGTGCGCATGTGGACGATGCCGTTCTCGACCACGAGATCCTGCCCCTCGACCAGCTCGATCCCCATCTCGTCGGCGAGGAACGAGTGCTCGTAATAGGCGCTGTTGTAGAAGCCCGGGGTCAGAAGGGCGATGACCGGCTCGCCCGGGCAATTGGGCGGCGCCACGCTGGTCAGCGTCGCCATCAACTCTTCCGGGTAGTGCGAGACCGGCTGGATCGCCTGCCGGGCGAAGAGGTCCGGAAAGAGCCGCATCATCACCTCGCGGTTCTCCAGCATGTAGGAGACCCCCGATGGCGTGCGACCGTTGTCCTCGAGGACGTAGAATTCCTCGGGCCCGACCCGGACCATGTCGATCCCGGCGATGTGGGTGTAGACACCGCCCGGCACCTCGACACCCACCATTTGCTGCTCGAAGGCGTCGTTGTTCTGGATCAGCCGCTCGGGCACCGTGCCCGCCCGGATGATCTCGCGCGCCCCGTAGACGTCGGCGACGAAGCGGTTGAGGGCCTTGACCCGCTGCTCGAGTCCGCTGGCCAGAAGATCCCACTCGGCCGCATCCAGCACGCGGGGGATGAGGTCGAAGGGGATCAGCCGCTCGGGATCGCCGCCTTCCGTATAGACCGCGAAGGTGATGCCGATCTTGCGGAACAAGGCCTCGGCCTCGAGCTCCTTCCTGCGCATGAAATCGGGCGGCGTGCGATCCAGCCACTGCTGGATCAACTTGTAGGCCGGCCGGCAATCGGCGCCTCGACCACGCATCTCGTCGAATATCACGTCGCTTCCTCCAAACCCGGGGCAGCCACTGTCGGACCGCTCGAGAGAAACCATGCCGGTGTCACGGCCGAGCTGTCAATAATGCCCAAAAAAGCGGCACGCAGCTTGCTCACGAGACAGGTGATGCTACCTCGGAAACGAAGGATCGCAGCACTGACGGGGACGCGCCATGACCAAACGACTGCAGCAAGAGTGGATCAAGCTCTACGACGCTTACACCCACGAGCATCTCGATCGCCGGCGGTTCATCGACCGCATGGTCCAGGTGACCGGCGGCACGGCAGCAGCATCCGCGGCCATCGCGATGCTCGAGAACAACTACGCCAAGGCGGCTCTGGTCGAGCCCGACGACCCGCGTCTGGTGACCGACCGGGTCACGTTCGCTGGCGCCAATGGCGAGATGTCCGGCTACCTCGCCATGCCGGCCGACGCTCCCGGACCTCTTCCGGCGATCGTCGTCATCCACGAGAACCGTGGCCTCAACGCGCATATCGAGGACGTGGCCCGGCGGGCCGCGCTCGAGGGCTTCGTCGCCCTGGCACCCGACTTCCTCTCGCCGCTCGGTGGCACACCAGCGGACGAGGACGAGGCCCGGACGATGATCGGCCAGCTCGACGGCGACGAGACCATCGCGAATTCGGCGGCCGCCGTCGCCTTCCTCGCCGGCCACGAGGCGACCACGGGCAAAATCGGGGTCACGGGTTTTTGCTGGGGTGGCGCCTTGACCAACCGGACCGCCGTCGCGGTCCCTTCCCTGGGTGCCGCCGTCGCCTGGTATGGCGGTCAGGTGGATGCCGAGGACGCGGCCGAGATCCAGGCCCCCTTGATGCTGCACTACGCCGAGCTCGACGAGCGCATCAATGCCGGCATCCCGCCCTACG
Organism: Geminicoccaceae bacterium; assembly: GCA_011390475.1. Taxonomy (GTDB): domain Bacteria; phylum Pseudomonadota; class Alphaproteobacteria; order Geminicoccales; family Geminicoccaceae; genus SLRI01. Next base: position 22,969 of record JAABSG010000027.1, read on the forward strand.
AGGCAGCGCTCGAGGCTGCCGGGGTCAGCTACACCATCCACATGTACGAGGGTGCCAACCACGCCTTCCACAACGACACCAACGAGGCCCGCTACGACCAGGCCGCGGCCGAGCTCGCCTGGCAGCGCACCATCGACTTTTTCAAGGAGCACCTGGAGGATTAGGGGCCAAGGGAGAAGAAGAGAGGCGGGGAGGATGATCCTCCCCGCGCCCCACCGGTATTTTGGGCTTGCATTCGAGCGACGCCGACTGATCTTTTCGTGCGCCGATCGAATGTGTAAGGCAGATTGAGGTGCGGGTTCCGCTGAGCGACGCACGAGACCAGCTGACCGAGCTGGTCGAACGTGCCGAAAGCGGCGACGACGTCGTCCTCACCCGACGAGGTCGGCCCGTGGCCCGCCTTGTCCCGACCGCGACCATGCCGAGCGCCGAAGAACGCCGCCGCGTGATCGCCGAAGTTCGAGCCGCGGGGACGCGCCGTCGACATCTC
>JAABSG010000257.1 GCA_011390475.1 Geminicoccaceae bacterium
AAGGTTTGAGGCCGTATTCCCAAAAGGCGTCCTGCCGGCCGGCGGCGATCCAGGCCAGGTCGAGCGACGCGGTGCCGAGGCGGCGCAAGCCGGCCACCTGGTCCGCCATGGCGTTCATCTGGGCGGTGAAGCCCTTCTCGCGGCCCTTCCAGTTCTGCACCGGCAGGCCGCAGCCGACCAGCGCCTCGCTGAGTGACGTGCGGGCCGAGACCCGCAAGCGCCGGTCGTTGATATAGGCGCCGCTGCCCTTGTCGGCCCAGAAGAGCTCGTCGCGCAAGGGATCGAAGATGACCCCCGCGGTGATCTCGCCGAACTGTTCGAGCCCGACGGAGATGGCGAAATGCGGCAGGCCATGGAGGAAATTGGTGGTGCCGTCGAGCGGATCGACGATCCAGCGGTTCTGCGGCTGCGAGCCCACCTCCTCGCCGGATTCCTCCATCAGAAAGCCGAACTCGGGCCGCGCCCGCTTGAGCTCGTCCCTGAGGATTTTCTCCGCCCGCCGGTCGGCGTTGGAGACGAAATCACCCGGACCCTTGCGGCTGACCTGCAGCTGCTCGACCTCGCCGAAGTCACGCACGAGACCACGTGCCGCCTTCATGACGGCGCGGACCATCATCTCGACATTGGCTGAACGACGTGCCACCAGCTATTCCTTGGCCCGCTCGACATAGGAGCTGTCGGCCGTGTTGACGACGATGCGCGTGCCCATCTCGATATGCGGTGGCACCATGACCCGGAGGCCGTTGTCGAGGATCGCGGGCTTGTAGGAGGCGGCAGCGGTCTGTCCCTTGACCACGGGATCGGCCTGGACGATCTCGCAGACCACCGTGTCGGGCAATGCCACCGAGAGGTTGCGGCCCTCGTAGCTCTGCACCGTGACGTTCATCCCCTCCTTCAAGAAGACCACGGCATCGCCGATGAGGCCCTTGTCGAGCGCCACCTGCTCGAAGCTCTCCTGGTCCATGAAGTGCAGTTGCTCACCGTCGTCGTAGAGGAACTGGTACTCGTTCTCGTCGAGGCGCACCCGCTCGATGGTGTCGGCGGTGCGCAGCCGCTCGTTGAGCTTGGTCGGGTGATCGACGCCCTTGAGCTCGACCTGCAGGTAGGCGGGGCCCTTGCCCGGCTTGACGTGCTCGGTCTTGACCGCCCGCCAGAGCTTGCCCTGATGCTCGAGCACGTGGCCCGGGCGAACGTCGTTGACGCTGATCTTCATCTGCTACCTCTGTTCCGTCATCACGCGGGCGAGCGCCGAGGCGAGCTCCTCGAGAAACTCGGCGTCGCCGTCCGTTGCCGGCAAAATGAAATCCGCACCGGCCCGGGCCAACGCCTCGACTTGGTCACCGGTGAACCGGCCGGCCACGACCGAGGGCAAGACCGCGACCTCGCTCCACCAGGCAACATGCTCCAGCAAGGCCTCGAGGTCGCCCGAGGGCGCTATGTCCGGGGTGCCGAACAGCACATAGTCGGCGCCGTCCTCGCCTGCAACCATCGCGTCGTGCCGGGTGCCGCCGACGACAGCCCCGATCAACTCCCCTTGGTCGAGACTACGCCGTGCCGCCGCCACCTCCGAGGGCCGATTCAACAAAACGCCGTCGGCACCCAGCGGACGAACGAGATCGATCCGATCGAGCAGGAAGGCGGCCCGGCCGGTGGCATGCGCCGTCTGCACCTGCTGCCGGGCTGCCGCCTCGTCGCCGACCTCGAGCAGAAAGCCGGCGATGGCCGCGATGTCCAAGAGCGGCTCCAGCGCGGTGGCGGGACCCAGCTCGACGATCAGCCGGCAGCCCGCCTCCTCGGTGTCGATCCAGTGGCCGTCGTTCTGCCGGTTGTCATTGGCATGGCCGCTGCCGGCCCGGTTGCCATTGGCATGCCGGCCACCGGTGCGCCGGCCGGATCGCCCGCTGCTCACGCTTCGTTCTTGTAGATCTTGATGATCTTGTCCAAGAGGTCGAGCGCCTCTTCCTTCGGCCGCTGGAAGCTGTTCCGGCCGACGATCGAGCCCGACCCGCCGCCGTCGCGAATGCCCTTGACGATCTCGAGCAGGCTCTCGGTGCCCGTCGATTCGCCGCCCGAAAACACCACCAGCCGCTTGCCGTCGAAGCAGCACTGCATGACGTGGGCGATCCGCTCCTGCATCGTTTCCATCGGCACGTTCTCGTAAGAACTCTGCGCCGCCTTGAGATCGACGCCGGCCTTGGGCGGCTTCACCTTGATGATCGTGGCCCCGAGGAGTGCTGCCATGTGCGCGGCATAGGCCACGATATCGAGCGCCGTCTCGCCGTCCTTCGACACGTTGCCGCCACGCGGGTAGGCCCAGAGCACGGAGATCAGGCCGTTGGCCTTGGCCTCGGCGGAGAGCTCGCGGAATTCCTCCATCATGCCGTAATTGGCTTCCGAGCCCGGATAGATCGTAAAGCCGACGCCGACGCAGCCGAGCCGCAGCGCGTCCTTGACCGAGCCGGTAATCGCCTGATCGCCGATGCCGGCATGCAAGCTGTTGGCGCTGTTGAGCTTGAGGATGGTCGGGATTTGCCCCGCGAACGTGTCGGCGCCCTGCTCGAGCGGGCCCAGGGGTGCCGCATAGCCCGAAAGCCCGGCATCGATCGCCAGTTGGTAGAGGTAATGCGGGTCGTAAGCCGCCGGGTTCTTCGCGAACGAGCGGGCGGGCCCGTGCTCGTAGCCCTGGTCGACCGGCAAAATGACGAGCTTGCCCGTGCCGGCGAGCCGCCCCTGCATCAACAGGCGGTAGAGATTGCCCTTGGTGCCGGGGTTCTCACCCTCGTACCAGCCGAGAATTTGTTTCACACGCGCGCTCATCGTCCAGTCCTTTTCGAGATCACCGGGAAGTGCCGCAGGTTATGGCACAAGCCCACCCTCGGCACCAAGGTTTGCCGGCAGCAAACGCCGCCCGTCGGCCGCCAGCCGATAGAGCGGGGCGGGGAGGGCGGTGGCCAACGTCGCCCCCTGTTGCCGGGCGATGTCGGCGAGCCGCTCCGCTGCCGTCGTCTCGGCCACCGTCGAGACCTCGAGCACCAGCCGCTGCAGCCCGACCCTGAGCGCTTCGAGAGCGAGACCCGGGCGATCGTCGCAATAGGCCACGACCGATCGTTCGAGAATGTCCTCGAGCGCCTTGGCGAAAGCCGGGCCGACGAGGCCGACCGGCAGCACCAACTCGACGTCGAAGCCGGCCTCGGCGGCAAGCACCATCACCGTCTCGGCCTCCAGCCGGTGGTGGACCAGGACCGAGCAACGCTCTGCCGTCAGCGCGTCTGCTCCGTCAGCTCGTCTCCAGCGCCGCCACACCCGGCAGTGTCTTGCCTTCGAGCCATTCGAGAAAGGCGCCGCCCGCGGTCGAGACGTAGGAAAACTTGTCCAGCACACCGGCATGGGCCAGGGCCGAAACGGTGTCGCCGCCGCCGGCCACGGTCTTGAGCTTGCCCTTCTGCGTCAATACGGCCGCGGCCTTGGCGACATCGGTGGTGCCGGCGTCGAAGGGCGGCACCTCGAAAGCGCCCATCGGGCCGTTCCAGAGCAGCACCTTCACGCCTTCCAGCTTGTCCTTGATGTTGATCACCGAGGCCGGGCCGACGTCGAGGATCATCTCGGTCTCGCCCACCTCTTCGATCTTGGCCGTCCGACAATCGGCGTCGGGCTCCAGCTTCTCGGCAACGATGCCGTCGACCGGCAGCACGATCTCGACCTCCTGATCGGCAGCCTTGGCCATGATGTCGCGCGCCGCGTCGAGCAGGTCGGGCTCGGAGAGCGACTTGCCGATCTCGACGCCTTGCGCGGCGAGGAAGGTGTTGGCCATGGCACCCCCGATGATCAGCTTGTCGACCTTGCCGAGCAGCTGGCCCAGGACCTGCAGCTTCGAGGAGATCTTCGCCCCGCCGATCAGTGCTGCGGCCGGCCGCTCACCGCCGCCCAAGGCCGCTTCGAGCGCCTCGAGCTCGGCCTGCATCAACCGCCCGGCAAAAGCCGGCAAATGCTCGGGAATGCCGGTCACGCTGGCGTGCGCGCGGTGCGAGCAGGAAAACGCGTCGTTGACGTAGACGTCACCCAGATCGGCCAAGGCCTTGGCAAAGGCCGGATCGTTTTTCTCCTCGCCCGAATGAAAGCGGAGATTCTCGAGCAGCGCGATACCGCCGGCAGGCAGCGTGTCCACGACCGCGGCCGCCTTCTCGCCGATGCAATCCTCGGCGAAAGCGACCTTGCGGCCCAGCGTCCGGCCCAGGGCTTCGGCTACCGGGGCCAGCGACATCGAGCTTTCGACACGGCCCTTGGGGCGGCCGAAATGCGAGAGCGCAATCACCCTGGCGCCGGCATCGGCGAGCTCGGTCAAGGTCCGCGCCGCACGCTCGATCCTGGTCGCGTCGGTGACCTCGCCATCCTGCATGGGCACGTTGAAATCGACCCGCACGAGCACGCGCTTGTCCTTGGCATCGAGCGCATCGAGCGTTTTGAACGTCACCGGCGAATCCCCTCATGTCGTCTCTGGTGGTAGAACGGTCTCGTCGCACCGAGCCCGTGCCGAACGGTGCAGCGACTTCCTTAGCACGCCTCGGCTCGATGCGAAAACGGGCTCAGTCGGGCAGTGCGGTCGCCAGCAGCTGCTCGAGCACGCCAGTGCTACGGCAAGCCGAGTCGAAGCGAATATTGTCCAGCCGATTGAGATAGCTGCCGACAAAACGCGGCTCCCAGCCGAGCCGCGTACGGGGCCCCGCCTGCTCGATCCGAACGGTGGCCGTGGTAATCGTTCGATCCGGGCGGACCAATCGGGTCTGCTCGCTTTCGCCGCCGCGTGGCCGGATCTTCAGCACATCACAGCGCATGAACCGCGTGTCCTCCGAGCGCACGCGCAAACCACCGACGTCCCGCTCGACCGTAAAGCCTTCGGCGATCAGCCGGTCGGCCAGAGCCACGCTCGCGGCCTCGATATCGAGGCTCGTCGTCGTCTGACGCGGCGGCGGCGGACCGGCCGGTGCCGCCGGCTGGCAGGCGCTGGCGAGCAGACCGAGCAGTACGGCTGCCGTCAGTGGACGCAGGCCAGAATACCCACGCCGTCGTTCGTGCATCGAGATCGATCCCTTCGAGGACATCGGTCAGCGACCACGTCGCCGCTGCTCAACCGCCGAGTGACGACTCGAGCAATCGCCCCAGCCGGCCGGTGCCGCGGCAAGGCCTTTCGAACCAGGTGTTGTTCACCCGGTTATGATATCGCCCGGTATAGCTGGTCTGCCAGGTGACCTGGGTTCGTGTGTCGCCGCCGGTGAAACGAACAGCCGCTTCGGCCCTGGACTCGCTCACGCTGGTAAACACGTTGCGCGAGCCGTCACCACTGCCGTCGCGGACATTGACCGGGTCACACCGCGTGAATTCCGGGCTCGTCGTCGTCGCCCGCAGACCCTGCTCGGTACGCTGCACAGTGAAACCCTCGCGCTCCAGTGCCGTGGCGAGCGCCTCGATCGTCGGCTCCAGCGGCATCCTCGCGACGGCCCCACCGGTCGGCGGCGGGCTGCTCTCGCAAGCCGAGACCAAAAGGGCCAAAGCCACCGATATGCTCGCGCCTCGGCGCCACGCCATGCGAAATCTCCCCGCATTGAGGGGTCGATGATGTACCGATCGAG
>JAABSG010000258.1 GCA_011390475.1 Geminicoccaceae bacterium
GGCCGAGCCGTCGAGCCGCTCGCGGGTGAGGCCGAGCAACCGCCTGGTTCGATTGACGGTGGGTGCCGGCACCTCGGCCACGCCGGCGAATTCCTGCTCGAAGCGCTCGATGTCGGCGAGGGCCGCGGCGACGTCCCGATCGACCGGCTCCGCTGCCGCGAGCGGTGTGGCAAGGGCCAGGAGGGCAAACAGGGCGAGGGCCCCGCGCAGCACCGAGACCTTCGCACCGATCGCCCACCAGCGTCGCATCCGCCACCTCCCGTCAACGGTCGTCCGAGACAATTGCTTCAGGAATACAGCGAGATAGGTCATTCGTCCATGCCGCGCGGTCTCGGGTCCTACCCACGAACGCCCGATCCGTGCCGGCTCAGCCCCGATAACCGAACTGCCGGGGCAGCCAGAGGACGATCTCCGGCAGCAGGATCATGACGAGCAGGGCCCCCAGGAGCACGGCGATGAAGAGCCAGATCTCGCCGATGATGGCGCGGAGCGGAATGCCGGTCACGGCGTTGATGACGAAAAGCAGGATGCCATAGGGCGGCGTGATCAGCCCGATCATGCAGTTGACGACGACCACCACGCCGAAATGGACGAGATCGATGCCCAGCACCCGGGCCGCCGGGATGAACAGCGGCACGATGACGAGAATGAGCGTGGTCGCATCGAGAATGCAGCCCATCAAGAGGATGACGAGGGCGACCAGCAAGAGGAACGCCAGGGGCGAGATGTCGAGGCCGTCGAGGTAGAAGGCCAAGGCCCGGGGAATATTCTCGCTCGCGACGATATAGTTGAAGATCAAGGCCGCACCGATGACCAGGCCGACCGCGGCCGAGGCTCGGGCGCTGTCGAGCAGGATGCCGTAGAGACCCGGCCAGCTGAGCGCCCGGTAGAAGAGCCCGGCCAGGATCAGGGCATAGGCCGCGGCCACGGCCGCTGCCTCGGTCGGCGTCGTCACCCCGCCATAGATGCCGTAGAGCAGGATGACGGGCATCAGGAGGGCCGGAAAGGCGTTGGCGGTGATCTTCGGCAACCGGGCGAGCGGCACCGGCGCTTCGAGCGCGAACTGGCGCTTGTGCGCGATCCAGGCATTCAGCGCCATCAGCGTGGCGCCCATGAAGAGGCCGGGCAGGATGCCGCCCAAAAAGAGGTAGCCGATCGAGGTGTCGGAGACGAGGGCGTAGAGGACCATCGGGATCGAGGGCGGAATGATCGGGCCGATGGTGGCCGAGGCCGCGGTAATGGCCGCCGCATAGCCCGCGGGGAACCTGCCGTCCTTGGTCATCATGCCGATGATGATCTTGCCGATTCCGGCCGCGTCCGCCACGGCCGAACCCGACATGCCGGAGAAGATCAAGCTCGCCACCACGTTGACGTGGCCGAGCCCGCCGCGGAAGCGGCCGACCACGGCGGCACAAAAGCCCAAGAGCCGCTCGCTGATGGTGCCGGCGTTCATGATGGCGGCAGCGACGATGAAGAGCGGGACCGCCAGGATGATGAAGCTGTCGTAGAGCCCCTGGATGATCTGCTCGCCGGCGAGCCCGAGATCCTGGCCCTTGATGCCGAGATAGACGATGGCGGCGACCAGCATCGCATAGGCGATGGGCGCCCCGATGGCAGCGAGCCCGAAGAGCGCCATCAGGCAGGCGAAGAAGGCGATGCTCATGAACCGTCGAGACGCGGCGGATCGACCCCGCGACCGCGCAGGATCGACCAGGCGCGGAGCGCGTAGCCGGCGATCACGGCGACCGCGAAGATGCCGTAGATGCTGAAGACGACGTCGAGCCGGATGCGCAGCGTGGCGCTGCGCTTGATCTTGTAGAAGGTGATGTAGTCGATGGTCGCCGGCAGCGCCGCCAGGAGGCCGGCGATGATGGCGACGGCCGAGACCAGGGCGAAAACCTGCTGCACCCGGCGGGACGCCGCTACCGCCAGGAGGTCGAAGCGGACGTGGTCGCGGTCCTCGAGGACGAAGGCCGCGGTCCAGAAGACCAGCCAGAGCCAGAGCGTGAGGCAGACCTCGAGCGTCCAGCCGATCGGGTAGCTGATGCCGTAGCGGGCGACGATCTGCAGCACGAAGGTGAGGAACAGGGCGGCGAGCAGGCCCGCCGCCACGTTCTCCGCGCGCGCCTTCAGCCAGCGCAATGCCGCCCGCATCGGATCGGCCAGCGCCTACTGGATGGCGTTGATCTGCTCGAGCATTCCCTCGGGCCAGTCGGCGGCGAACTCGGAGGCTAGATAGGCTTCCTGCACACGCGCCCGGAACGCCTCGAGATCGGGCTCGTAGACTTCGAGGCCCTGCTCGCGGAAGTAGTCGGCGAGTTCGTCCTCGAGCGCCAGTTGCCGCTGCCGGCCGACCTCCGCCGCCTCGTCCGCCGCCGCCTGCACGGTCGCCTGCTGGTCCGGTGTCAGCTCGTCCCAGACGGCCTTGCTGAAGGCGAGGTAGTTGAGATCGACCAGGTGGCTGGTCAGCACGATCTGCTCGGTCACCTCGTAGAACTTGCTGTCGCGGACCGTCGGCAGCGGATTGTCCTGGCCGTCGACGGCACCGGTCTGCAAGGCGGTATAGACCTCGGTGAAGGCGATCGGCACCGGGTTGGCACCCAGGGCACTGCCGAGGAACTGCCAGGCGTCGGTGCCGGGCATGCGCAGGCGCACACCGGCGAGGTCGTCCGGGGTCTCGACCCGCTGGTCGGTCCTGAGATTGACGTGGCGGCGGCCGAGATACATCACGGTCAGGAGCTTGACGCCGAGCTCGTCCTCCACCCGCTCTTTCATTTCGTCCATGATGCCGCTCTGGAACACTGCCACCTGATGCGCGGCGTCGCGGTGCAGGTAGCCGGCGGTGAAGATCGACCACTCGGGGAAGATGGTGGCGAGCTCCTGCGGCGAGGTGATCGACATCTCGAGATTGCCGCGGGCAATCGCCTCGAGCTCGGTGCCCTGGCGAAACAGGCTGGCATTCCAATGCGGCTCGAAGCTGGCGAAGTCGGCCACGGCCGGGGCGAACACCTCGGTCAGCGCCACCGCCCGCTGGTCGGTCGGCGTCGCCGGCGAGGACAAGCGCAGCACGATTTCCTGGGCCGAGGCCGGGCTCGCCGCGCCGGCCATGACGGCGACGGTCGCCACGGCACCGAGAGCGGCGCCGACCATCGTCCGGCGCGCGATAGTTCTGGTCATCGATCGATCTCCCTGATCACCTGTCACGCCGCGTCGGCGCTCTTCGCCCGTTGCTGCGGCCGCCGGATCGCCGGCGCCGGAACATTGCAGCTTTGCAACCGTTGTTCAACCGATGCACGGCACCGAATCCGCCGATGACGACCGCTGCCCGACGCTGCCGACACCGCCGCTTTGCAAGGCCCGGGCGATCTGCCACAAGCGTCGATGATTGTCCGGCTCTCCGATCGCCCGGGCTCGATCCGGCAGAGCATCTGGTAGTTCGGGCCGGTGGTGGGACGGTGCGACGCCAGGCATTGCAAAGCAAGGACGCGAATGGACGAAGGTCAGCCTCCAGCCGAAAGAGTCTTGGTGTTCGGGGCCAGCGGCTATGTCGGCCGTCACCTCACCCCCCGACTCCAGGCCTCGGGGCACCCCGTGCGCGCCGCCGCCCGGCGCTTGTCGGGCCTCGAAGCCGAGGGCTGGCAAGGCATCGAGCTGATCGCCGCCGACGCGCTCGACCCGCCCAGCCTCGGCCCTGCCCTCGACGGCATCGGCGTCGTCTATTACCTCGTCCACTCGATGACTGCCGGCGGCGATTTTCCGGCCCGTGACCGGGTGGCCGCGATGAACGTCGCCGCGGCCGCGGCCGCGGCCGGCGTGCGCCGGATCGTCTATCTCGGCGGCCTGGCCCCGGCCGAGCCGGACACGGCGCACCTCGCCTCCAGGGTCGAGACCGGTGCCATCCTGCGCCAGGGAACGGTGCCGGTGACCGAGCTTCGCGCCGGGATCATCGTGGGTCCGGGCTCGGCCGCCTTCGAGGTGATGCGCGATCTGGTGGCACATCTGCCGGTGATGGTGACGCCGCGCTGGATCTACTCGAAATCGCCGCCCTTGGCCCTCGACGAGCTCCTCGGCTACCTCCTGGCCCTCCCCTGGATCGAGCAGGCGGCCGGCCGGGTGCTCGAGGCCGGCGGGCCGGAGCGCTACACCTACGAGGAGATGATGCGCGTTCTGGTCGAGCGGCTCGGCCGAAGGCAACCCTGGATCGTGCCGGTGCCCCTTTTGACGCCGAAGCTCTCCAGCTATTGGCTGGCGCTCGTCACGGCAACTCCGGTGAACGTGGCGAGCGCTCTGATCACCGGGTTGGTCCACGATCTCGAGGCCGACGATCGCGAGCTTCGCCGGCTCGTGCCGGATCAGCCGCGGATCGCGTTCGTGGACGCCATCGCCCGCGTGTTCGAGGCCGAACGGGAAATCCGCGCCACCGATCGCTGGCGCGAGGGCGCCTTCGAGCTCAGGGGCGGCCGGCACGATGTGAGCTTCTACGGCAAGACCCTCACCCGGACGATGACCACGACGGCATCGCCCGCGAGCCTCTTCGCGGTGCTCGAGCGGATCGGCGACGCCGAGACCGGCTACTTCTTCCTCGATGTCGTCTGGCGGCTGCGCGCCTGGCTGAACCGTCGGCTCGGCGGCAGCGATGCCGGCCGGCGGCGCGCGGGCGATCCTCTCGGGCCCGGCACGGCGTTCGATTTCTGGCGCGTGCTCGCCGTCGCCCCGAAACGCCGGCTCACCTTGATCTCCGCGCTCGTGGCACCCGGCGCCGGCGGCATGGAGTTCACCATCGAGCCCGATGCCGCCACCGGCGGTGCCCGCCTGTCGGCCACCATCCATTGGCACCCGGCGGGGTTCCCCGGCCTGCTCTACTGGTACGCGCTTTGGCCGCCGCATGCGGCGATGCTCACGGGCATGCTGCGCGCGATCTGCCGTGCGGCGGAGAAGCGGGCAGCCGACACCGGGCCCGCTCAGTCGCTCGACGCCGCGAAATCCCAATAGAGCTGCCGCGCCCGCCGATAGACCGGGCCGGCCCTGAAGACCTTGTCCTCGACCCGGGTGATCGGCAGGACCTTGCCGTAATTGCCGGTGGTGAAGACCTCGTCGGCGGCCATGATGTCGGCTCTGGTCAAGGTCGCCTCCTCGACCCGGACCCCGTCGGCGCGCAGGAGCTGGATCACCCGCTGCCGGGTGATGCCGTTGAGGAAGGTGCCGTTGCAGACCGGCGTGACGGCCACGCCGTCCCTGGCGATCCAGAGATTGGCGGTGGCGAGCTCGGCCACATTGCCGTTGGGGTCGCTGGTGATCGCATTCTGAAAGCCGCGGCTCTGCGCCTCGGCCAAGGCCCGCTGCATGTTGGGATAGAGACACGCGGCCTTGGTGTCTGTCGGGGCCGCGTCCCGGGCGGGTCGCCGGAAGCTCGAGAAACAGACACCGAGTTCGCCCGGCTGCGGCATCGCCATGCTGTTGATCGCGAGCACGAACCGGGTCGAGCCCGGCTCCGGCAGGACGAAGCCGCGCATCGCAAAGAACATCGGCCGGATATAGAGCTCGGCGCCCTTGGGGAACTTGGCGACCCCCTCGCGGCAGAGTGCCGTGATCGCGTCGACGGAGAGCCCGGGCTCGAGC
>JAABSG010000259.1 GCA_011390475.1 Geminicoccaceae bacterium
TCCGGTCGCCGTCATTCCCGCGATCGGTGCGGCCCTCATGGCCCGAACAGGGGTCCGGGACATCCGCACCTGGCCATCGCCGGACCTCGTCGACGATGGGGTGACGCTCTTGGCCTCGACCTTGCGCGAGCTCGCACCGGGCCCGGTTCGGATCGGCCTGCCGCAGGGGCCCGAGACGCAGCTACGCATGCCGCTTGCGGATTTCGAGCGGCTGCGAGCGGCGATCGCGCCCGCGGTCTTCGCCGATGCGACGGCGATCGTTCGCCGGGTTCGCGAGGTGAAGTCGTCGGCCGAGATCGCGCTGATCCGGGCCGCCTGCGGCGTCGCCGACCGCGCCTTCGCAGCACTCCCCGGCTTCGTCGCCGAAGGGTGCCGGCTCGATGCGGTGTTTCGCGATTTTCAGATCGCCTGCCTTTCGGCCGGGGCCGATTGGGTGCCTTATCTCGCGGGCGGCGCCGGGCAGGGGGGCTATCCGGACGTCATCTCCCCGGCCACGGCGACGCCGTTGGCCGCGGGTGACGTCTTGATGCTCGATACGGGGGTGATCCGCTCCGGCTATTTCGCCGACTTCGACCGCAATTTCGCGATCGGCCGGGCGGACGACGACGTTCGCCGCGCCCATGCCGTCCTCTATGCCGCGACCGAGGCCGGCCTCGCAGCCGCCCGGCCCGGTATCACCGCAGCCAGCCTGCACCGGGTGATGCACGAGGTGATCGAGCGCGCGGGCGGCACGGCCCTCGAGGGCCGCTTCGGCCACGGTCTCGGGCTGCAACTGACCGAGTGGCCGTCTTTGATGCCTAGCGATCATACCGTGCTGCGCGCCGGCATGGTGCTGACCCTGGAGCCGGGGCTCGAGGTCCGGCCCGGGCGGATCATGGTGCACGAGGAGAATATCGTGCTTCGGGACGATGGCGCCGAATGGCTCTCCGACCGCGCCCCGCCCGACTTGCCGGTGCTGCGATGAGCAAGCTGCCCTTTACCCTCGCCGGCCCGATCGGCAGTCGGGCCAGCCTCGGCCTCGTCGTGCTGCAGGCCGACGAAGTGATCGAGCAGGACTTTCGCCGCCTCTTCGCTGATCCCGACATCGCCCTCTACGTCACCCGTATCCCGAGCGGCGCCGACCTGACGGGTGCCACGCTCGCCGCCATGGAAGCAGCCTTGCCGCGCGCCGCGGGCCTGCTGCCTCCGGCCGTCGCCTTCGCCGCGATCGGCTACGCCTGCACCTCCGGGGCCACCGTCATCGGTCCCGAGAGGGTGGCGGCCCTGGTTCGAGGCGCCGCCCGCGCGGCCGCCGTCACCGATCCGCTATCGGCCGCAATCGCCGCGTTCCGGGCGCTGGGCGTGCGGCGGATCGGCCTGATCTCGCCCTATATCGCCGAGGTTTCGGGAGTGCTCTGCGCCGCGCTCGAGGCTGCTGGTTTCAGCATCGCCGGATTCGCCTCTTTCGAGGAACAAATGGAGGCGCGGGTGGCGCGGATCGCCCCGGCCTCGATCCGTGCTGCCGCCCTCGAGATCGGCCGCCGGCCGGAGGTCGAGGCCGTCTTCCTATCCTGCACCAATCTGCGCACGCTCGACAGCATCGCCGGCCTCGAGGGCGAGCTCGGCAAGCCCGTGGTCAGCAGCAACCAGGCCCTCGCCTGGCAGATGGCCCGTTTGGCCGACATCGCGCCGCTCGATCCCGCCTGGGGCCGGCTGATGAGAGTGCGCTGACCCGGCTTGCCACGTCCGCGGCTTTCCATGGCACGGCGTCCAGCCTAGAAAAGCCGCCGGGACGTGTCGGAAAACGGAGACGACCATGGCCACTGCTGCTGTCCGCCGCGACTACAGTCTCACCGGGCCCGAGGCGGACCGGGCGGCGGAGCGTGGCCTGGTCGCCGCCGAGTGGTATCACAGCCGGGTGCCACGCCAGCGGATGAAGGAGCTGATGCGGCGCAGCGACGCCCCGGCACTCCGCGACCTGGCCCTCTGGCTCGGCCTGATCCTTGGCTCGGGTGGCGCGGCCAGCTGGCTCTATCTCGCCGGCAGCTGGTGGGCGCTGCCGTTCTTCCTCGTCTATGGTGTGCTCTACGGCTCGACCGCCGATGCGCGCTGGCACGAGTGCGGTCACGGCACCGCCTTCAAGACCCAGTGGCTCAACGACCTCGTCTACGAGATCGCCTCCTTCATGGTGTTCCGGAACGCCACCGTCTGGCGGTGGAGCCATGCCCGCCACCACACCGACACCATCATCGTCGGCCGTGACCCCGAGATCGTGGCGATGCGCCCGCCACATGTCTGGAAAGTGCTGCTCAACTTCTTGGCCCTGCCGAACATCTATTACGGTCTCGAGGAGATGGTCCGCCACGCCCGGGGCAAGCTGACACCCGATCAGGCGACCTTCATCCCGCCGCAAGAGCACGCCAAGGTCTTTCTGCGGGCACGCATCTACCTCGCCATCTACACCACCGTCCTGTTGCTCGCCATCGGCCTGCAGTCGTTCCTGCCGCTGCTTCTGGTCGGGCTGCCGGTGCTCTATGGTGGCTGGCTGATCATGTACCTGGCGCTGACCCAGCATGTCGGGCTCGCCGAGGACGTCCTCGATCACCGGCTGAACGCGCGCACCATCTACATGAATCCAGTGTTGCGGTTTCTCTATCTCAACATGAACTACCACGTCGAGCACCACATGTTTCCGATGGTGCCCTACCACAACCTGCCGGCATTGCACGACGAGTTGAAGGACGACATGCCGAAGCCCTACGGCAGCACCTTCGAGGCTTATCGCGAGATCATCAATACGCTCAGGCGGCAGCTCGCCGACCCGGGCTACCACGTGATCCGCCAGCTGCCGCCCTCGGCCAGGCCCTACCGCCCCGATCTGCACGACCACGGCTTCGCGGACGCGACCTGAGCCGTGCCCGGCCGACGCCGTCGAAATCGAGGGTGTTGCGCCGGCGATCCTTGGCGTAAGCTAATGACGACAGAACAAGTCAGGGAGCTATGACAATGCCGATATTTTCGACTTTGCGGCGCCGCACCGCTCTATTGCTGGCCCCGGCGGCCCTCCTGCTCGGCACGTCGCTGCCGGCCCTGGCGGAGTGGCAGCCGTCGCAGCCGGTGGAGTATATCGCACCTGCCAATCCGGGTGGCGGCTGGGACACGCTGGTCCGCACCACCGCTCGGGTGCTGCAGGAAGAGGGCCTGGCCGAGGTCAACTTCGCGCCGATCAACATCCCGGGTGGTGGTGGGTCGGTCGCCTGGGCGCAGATCGCGGCCGATGCCGGCAATCCGCACAAGCTCTTCGCCGTGAGCCCGCCGATCATCCTGGTGCCGCTGGCCGGCCAGTCGGCCTATGACCACACGGCCTTCACGCCGGTCGCCCGGCTGATCACCGACTACGCGGTGATCGTCGTTCAGGCCGACAGCCCGCATCAGACCATCGGCGAGCTGATGGCAGCGATCGAGGCCGACCCGAGCCTCGCCGTCGGCGGCGGCTCGGCCCCGGGCTCGATGGACCACATCGCTGGCGCCGGCGCCGCCTCGGCCGCCGGCCTCGACGCCCGAATCGTCAACTACATCCCCTTCTCCGGTGGCGGCGAGGCCTTGGTGGCGCTGATGGGTGGCCATGTCGCGGCCGTGTCGACGGGTGCGGGCGAAGTCCAGGCACAGCTCGCCAGCGGTGACGTCCGCGCCTTGGCCGTCTCGTCCGCCGAGCGCATCGACACGCTGCCGGACGTGCCGACCTTCGTCGAGAGCGGTATCGACTTCACCTTCGACGTCTGGCGGGGCGTCATGGGGCCGCCCGACATGCCGGCAGAGGCCGTTGCCTACTACGCCGACATGTTCGAGCAGATGATGGCTACCGACGGTTGGAAGGACGCCGCGACCCAGCTCGGCTGGATCAACGCGTATCAAGGACCGGACGCGTTCGGCGCCTTTCTCGATGCCCAGAAAGAGCAGTTCAGCACCATTCTCGGCGATATCGGCCTGATCCAGTAGCCTCGGCCAGCCCCGTAACCTAACCTCGGCAAGCCAGGGCCCGCCGCTTCGTGCTGGCGGGCCCATGGCCGGCGGATCGACCATGCGAACTCACCGCGCCAACCAGATCCTGGCGGTCGTGCTCGCCGTCTTCGCGGTCTGGTACCTCTACGAGGCCTTCCAGATCCGCGTCTTCCCGCTGCCGCGGCCGATCGACAGCGACCTTTTTCCGAAGGTGCTGGGCTTCCTCATGCTCGGCCTGGCGGGCCTCCTCTTCTTCGTCCGCGAAGCCATCGACGAGGCCGCCATGGAGGCCGCCCCGGCCGCGGCCGACGAGCCCGAAAGCCCGTTCTGGCAACGCCCCTGGACCCGCATCGTCGTCACCGCCGTGGCGGTCGCCGTCTATGCGACACTGCTCCAGCCCCTGGGCTTCATTCTCGCTTCATTCCTGCTGGTGGCCGGCCTTACCGTCTATTACGGCTACCGCCGGCATGTCGTGACCCTGGGCGTGGCCGCCGCCATTCCACTCGTCTTCTACCTCGTCCTCACCCGCCTGATGACCATCAACCTGCCCGCCGGCCTCCTGCCGATCTGAGCCGAGAAGCGAGGAAGAAGCCCCGATGGACGCCTTCGCCAACCTGATCTACGGCTTTCAGATCGCGCTGACCCCGGCCAATATCTTCTATTGCTTCTCTGGTGTCTTGGCCGGCACGGTCATCGGCATGCTGCCGGGCCTCGGCCCCATCTCCGCCCTGGCCCTGATGATCCCGATCACCTTCGCCATGGACCCGACCTCGGGCCTGATCCTCATGGCCGGCGTCTATTATGGCGCCATTTTCGGCGGTTCGACCTCCTCCATCCTGCTCAACGCCCCCGGGGTCGCCGGCACCGTCGCCACCTCCTTCGACGGCTATCCGATGGCCAAGCAAGGCCTGGCCGGCAAGGCGCTGGCGATTGCCGCCTATGCCAGCTTCATCGGCGGCACGATCAGCGTCATCGGCCTGATGCTGGTCGCTCCTCTCCTTTCCAGAGTGGCGATCGCCTTCGGCCCGGCCGAATACTTCGCGCTCATGGTCCTCGGCCTCACCGCCGTCGTCAGCCTCTCCGACAAATCGCTGATCAAGGGCATGATCGCCGCCGTCTTCGGCGTCATGGTCTCGATCGTCGGCATCGACCTGCAGACCGGGACCCAGCGCTACACCATGGGCCAGCTGCATCTGCTGCAGGGCATCGACTTCCTGGTCGTGGCCTTGGGCGTCTTCGCGCTGGCCGAGGTCTTCGTCCTCCTGCTCCGCGCCCCCAAGGGCGGTGGCGAGAAGAAGGAGGCCATCGGCTCGCTCAAGCTCAGCCGGGGCGAAGTCGGGACCATCGCCGGCCCCGTGGGCCGCAGCTCGGTCCTGGGCTTTCTCATCGGCGTCCTGCCCGGTGCCGGCGCCACCGTCGCCTCCTTCCTCGCCTACTCCATGGAAAAGCGTATCGCCAAGGACGGCGACACCTTCGGCAAGGGCAACATCAAGGGCGTGGCCGCCCCCGAATCCGCCAACAACGCCGCCTGCGGCGGCTCGTTCGTGCCGCTTTTGACCCTGGGCGTTCCGGGCTCGGGCACCACGGCGGTGCTGCTCGGTGCGTTGCTCGTCATGGGCGT
>JAABSG010000260.1 GCA_011390475.1 Geminicoccaceae bacterium
CCCAGGCGACCCCGACACTTCTGCGATGCCTTTTTTCAACAGCCTGTTAAAGCCACTGAAGTCAATCGTTCGGCCGCTGCAGCCCAAACTCGAAAAGCCCTTCTGTACCGACCTTGGTCCGCAGCCGGGCGATCGTTTCGTCCCGATCGTCCCGCGCCCGCGACTTCAGGCTCGCCGCCCCGGCATCGAGAAACGCATCCCGCCAGCCGCTCAGATCCGCAGCCGTCACCGCGAAATCCCGCGCCACGATCTCCAACGGCTCGCCGCGCAGGATCCGCAACACCGCGTCCCACTTGCGGTTCGCCGTCATGCGCCGCTCCCGGCCCGGAGCCGCGACCGCTCCGATATCTGAGGTCTCCGCGCCCGCGGCTCCTCCGCGCTCAACGTCATCCATCTCGACACCTCCGTCGGCTCTCAATAAGCCGTCTGGGATGTCTCAGAGAACCCTGGGGCGGGGGACTTCCGGGGAACGCTGCGACCGACTATCGCCCGGCAGCGACGCCTGCAACGGCCCCTTGCCCGACGATGAAGCCGCGACCAGCCTCGTCGCCGGGCACACCCTCGACATTCGAGCCACTGCGGCACGCTCGACGCCGGTTCGGTCGCGCCAGCCGAACGCGCCGAACGCTCAGGGAATGCCCATCACCGACTCCCCGCCGCGGCGAACCGGGTTGCCGTCATTGTCGTAGACATAATTGGCACTTTCGAAGAACGAGAATGGCACGTCGAGCCCGATCTGCTTGGCGCGCCGAAAGTTGATGGCGATGTCCGGCGGCGAGACGATCCCGACTTTGAGGTCGCCGGCGCGCGTCTCGCCGTCGAGAATTCGTGTGGCGTAGAGAGCCGCCAAATAGGCGTTGCTCTCGAAGCTGATGCCGACCGAAAGGACCGCGCTGTCGTCACCGGCCTGGACGACCTCGGGCACCGCGCTCAACACCGGCACGCGATCGGCATGGGCGTTGATGGTCGCCATCTCGCGGAATACCGCCGTGCTACCGGTGATCCAAAACACGCTGTTCTGCAAGCCCGGGTCGGTCTCGCGCATCCGCGTCACCGCAGTCGGCAGCAACGTCGCCAATTCGGCCGCTGCATTTTCGGGATCGTCGACCGCGATGTAGAGCGGGCGAATGCCCCGCGCCTTGGCCGCCGCTTCCATGGGCTTGGCTTGCGTGCGCACGGCGCTCGCGTTCTTGCTGTCGACGAGAATACCGAGATTCTTGAGCGTCGGCTTGAAATCGATCATGTAGGCGAGTTGCACCTCGATCGGCATGTTCAACGAGGTGAAGGCGAAATTACTGCCGGAACCGACATCGTAGCCGGGCATTTGGCCGAGCGACACCGGGTCCTTCGAGCAGACGGAGACCACCGGCAACTCGCCGTTGCGGTAGTACTGATAGAGCCAAGCGGTCGATTCCGAGCCCATGGAGAAAATGAGGTCATAGCCTTCGTTCTCGGCGATCTCGAGCGCCTCGGCGCCACGGCCGTCCTCTAGGCGGAAGTTGAGGGCGGTGAACTCCGCATTGATGCCCTTGCCAGCGAAGAAATCGAGGATTCGACTGATCGCGACATCATACGCCGAGGATGGGCGAGGATAGAGCACCAGAATTCTGCGGCGCGGACCTGGCTGGCTCTCCGCTTGCTGCAACTCGACCCGCAAGGCCTCGGTATCGACCGCTGCCAAATTCCACCGGCTCGACATCTGCTCGACCAGGCGAAACCAACTACCGAAAGCCGGTGCCGCGAAGGCTCGGTCCAGCCCTGCCGGAAACGGCGTGGCGGCCAGACACAGGCCCGTTGCGACGCCGCTCAGCAGCCCGCGTCGGGTGATTCTCGGACTCGCACTGCAACGGCATTTTTGCTTCGAGACATTATGCCGGCTGAATTGATGCATAGGTTTGATCCTTCGAGAAGTGCTTGCGATTTGTGGCAGAACTCGGCAGGTCCGGGTCCTCGGCGTGCCAGACGAAGCTGCCCGCCGTGCGGCTCGCCGCCGCCAGCGCTGCCGCCAGCGTCGCCCGCGGCGCCAGGGCCTTGCCATTACCGGTGAGCGCCACCAGTGCTAGCCAACCCTGCAGTTGCTCCAGCCAGTGTTTCTTCGGCAACAGCACCACGTGCCGCGTTTCGATGGCCGGGTCTGCCGTCGCCAGGCTGTCGGGTAGCGTCGTCGAAGTGCTGGACAGCACGACGAGATAGGCTGGCGGTCGGGCATCGGCCTGGCAATAGCGACCAACGAAGGTGGCGAGCCGACTGCTCGGCGCCTCGCTGGGCCGATGCGTGCCACTGGGCGACGACACCGCCAGACGACCGTGTCGCTGCAGGTGCCCGGTCAGCAGGTTGGCTGCCGCGTCCAGTGATGCCGACCGATCTCCGGTCGCGATCCGCAGCGCCATGGCCGTCGTCTGGCCGTCGATATAGAGTCCGACGAGTGCTCCGGGCTGGGCTGCGAGGCGAAGCGGCTCGGCGTGCCGTGCCGGAGCGGGCCGGCCGACGAGCAAGAACAGCAGCAGCAGCGACGTGAGCACGAGGCCGAGCCAGAACAAAGCCTCGCCGCCCTCGCCATAGAGCTGGAAAAACAGGCCGACCAATAAGGGGCCAGCGACATGACCGATCCGTTCGAGAAAGCGATAGGCGGCGGTCAGTCCCGGAATACCGACCTCGCGGGCCACGGCCAGCGACGACACGTAAGCCACGATTGGCGCATTGACGAGGCCGTGGCCGATGCCGATCACCAGCATCGCCGAGAGAATCGCCACCACCCGTAAGGGCTCGCCGAAGGGTAAGCCCAAAAATCCCGACCAATCGATCGCGGTCAGGCCGATCATGCCGAGCCCAGCAAGTGCTGCGCCGACCAGAAGCGCTGCCCGAGTTGCCTTGTGCAGATCGATATAGGCGGCGCTCAGCTGGCTCGAGACCATTACCGCACCGGCATAGAGCATCAGCATCTGGCCGATTTCGGCCTCGGCGAAGCCTTGCGCCGTCATCAAGAGCGGGACGGCAAAGACGATCACCCCGGTGAGCACTGCCTTTGCCGGAATGCCGATGCAAAGCACGGTCGCCATGAAGGCTCGATCCTGCACGGCAATGGCCACACTGCCGACGATCGAGTTCGTCGCCCGGCCGCTCGGCGCCGCCACCACGTTCGGCAGGCAGAGCAGCGTGTAGCCGACGAGCAGCAGCATCACGCCAGCGGAGGCGACGAGAATGCCGGCCTCGCCGATCGAGGTGACGATCAGCGAGCCGATCGCCATGCCGGCGATCATGCCGCCCTGGAAGCCGTAGACGATCACGCCGGCGGCGCGCGTGCGCTCGTGCTCGGCGGCATTGGCCAAGAGCAGAGTTTGCACCGCGATGAAAATGAGGCCTTGGCCGACGCCCGAGAAAAGTCTGGCTGCAACCGCGGTCCAGATCGTCGCTTGACCTATCAAAAGGATGTAGCCGACAGCACAGGCCACCAAACCCACGAGCAGGATGGGCCGGGCCGAGAACCGCTGGGCCAGCTGTCCGGCCGGGACCAACACCAGCGCGAAGGCCAGATAATAGGCACCGAAGACGAACGGCAGAACGTCAGGCGAATACCCGGCCGCCACGGCAATGCTGCTCAGATATTGCGGCAGGAAGGCATAAGACAAGTGCTCGATGCAGGTGGTGAAGAGAAAGAGCGGCTTGACCAGGTTGCGGACGTCGCCACTTGCCGGCGCGACCGCGGGCGCGGCGGCCGGGCCGCCCGTGCCCCGGGCGCGCATCGTGCCGCTGAATTGAAAGAGTACGCTGGCGAGAAAGGCCGACGCCACGAAGAGTGCCGCGAAGTTCTTCACGCTGCGCAGCACCCGCGTGTAGACGACACTCTGCGGCAGCACCACGGCGACGGTGACCTTGCCGCCGTTCTCACGCGTAACGATGTCGACCAGATACTCGTAGGTTGCGGGATCACTGCGCCAGGGATAGCCGATATGGTAGGAATCGGTGTGTATCGCGACTTGGCCGTCGACCAGCAGTGCCGCTGCGCTGATGTCGGGATTGAGCCGGCGGTACTCGGCAAAGGCGCGATCGAGCCCCGGGATCTGCGCCAGATCCAGGTTGAAGCCGATCACCTCGGTCATCCGCTGCGCCAGCGAGTCGGCAAGCGCACTCGTCTTGATCTGGGCGCCCTTGTTGTAGAGCCCGGCCAAAGTGGTCACGATGACGACGGCAACCACCGTGAAGATCAGCGCGAACGAGCCGTAGACCAGCGCATTACCGCCGGTTGGGCGCCGCCCTTGCCACCAAACGGCCAAGGCAGCGAACAGCAGCGCCAGGAAAATGGTCGGCGGAAGCAAGAAAGCGAAGCGGTGATCGACCTCGTTGCCGATATTGGCCGCGGCCATGGCGATGACCAGCGCCCCGACCTCCTGATAGCGATTGCTCAGCGGTGTGGCAACGAACAGGCGCTGGTCGTGCAGCAAGACCTCGTCGCCTTGCACGAGGCGCGGCGCTTGCTCGACCGACCGGTAATGCGCGTAGTCTGCAGTGGTTTCGCCGCGGCCGAAAACGATCTCGTTGTTGCCGTCGACGACGAAGATCGAGGTGATCGTTTCATCCGAGGCGAGCAGGCGATCGGCCCTCGGGCCGAAACCGACATACTGCTCGAGCGGCAGATCGCGGCGTAGGAAACTCTCGATGGCGGCGGCGAGCACGTTGTTCTGGGCCGCCAGTTTCTCGACGAAGAACGTCTCGTAGGTCCGCCTAGCCTCGCCGAAGCCGACGTAGACGAGCAGCAGTAAGGACAGCAAGGCCACGCCGGCCATCAGCGTGAAGTCGCCGAGCCGAGCCAGCTTGGGTCGCCACATAGCGTGCTGCCCGTCCGCCATGCTGATCAATGCCGGTGGGTGAGCAACTGGGAGAGATGGTGAACGCTGCCGCGGCGCTGACTGAAGAGCACATCGAGGCGGTCAGCCAGGAGGCCGAGCACGAGATCGTCGTAGCTCATGCCCTCGGCCGGTAGACCAGCGCAAACGAGGCTCGTCTTGTCGCCTTCTGGCGCCTTGAGGTCGGGCTTCGGATTGGCCTCGAGAACGTGCAGCCGGCCTGCGGTGTCGGCACGGATATCGAGCCGCACCAGCGTCTCGATGCCGAGATCTCGATAGACCCTGGTCGCGAGCGAGGACAACTGCTCGAACAGCGCCCGATCGCCCGACGGGTGCAAGAGACGTACGCGATCGGTGGTGATCGGACGCTGATCCATCGAGGTGAAGATCCGCTCATCCGCATCGAGCACCCGCTCGATCGCGGAAAAGACGAAAGGCTGCGGCAGGCGATCCAGCCGGCCGGCGCGTGCCACCGTCGGCCCGCACACGGCAACGCAATATTCGCGTCCGGCAAGAAAGGTTTCGATCAGGACGTGATTTTCGGTGCTCTGGAAGATGCCGCTGGCGACGTCGTGCAGGTCGGCGGCCTCGTCGACGACCATCACGTTCTGCGAGGCACGCCCGGAGACAGGCTTGACGACGAACGGCCCCGGATAGTCGCCGAATATCTCGCGAAAGCGCGGATCGAGCCGCGGCTGCAAGCTGCCGA
>JAABSG010000261.1 GCA_011390475.1 Geminicoccaceae bacterium
ATCCTGATCGTTCTGTCGGTCATCGGCTACTATCTCGGCCGCCAGCGCGCCCATGCCCTGCGTGACGCCACCGCCAATGGCGGTCTCGCTACCCTGCCGCAATATTACGGCTACTACGTCGCGCTGATCGCCGGCCTGCCCGCCCTGGTCGTCTTCGTCGTCGGCATCATGCTGCAGAGCAGCTTCATCGACTGGCTGCTGCTCGGCAGTGTCCCGGCGGAGATGACGGAGAACATCTCGGCCGCCGAGCGCAACCTGCTGCTCTCCAGCATCAGGAACGCTGCCCGCGGCACCACCTTCGGCACCCCGGCGCCGGAAATCCTGGCGGCGGCCGAGAGCTTCGGCACGTACCAGACGATCGTCCGCCTCTCGCTGGTGGCTGTTGCTTTGGCCATCGCAGTCGCCGGCCTCACCTGGGCCCGCTCGCGCATCGCGCCTGCCTTTCGCGCCCGCCACCAGGTCGAGGGGATCATCTTCGGCCTCATCGTGCTGGCCTCGCTGGTCGCCATCCTGACCACCCTCGGCATCCTCGTCTCCCTCGTCTACGAGAGCTGGCGGTTCTTCGAGCGGGTGCCGGCCACCGACTTCCTCTTCGGCCTCAACTGGGAGCCGCAGATCGCCATCCGCGAGGACCAGGTGGCAGGGCTCGGCTCGTTCGGCGCCGTCCCGGTCTTCTGGGGCACGATCGTCGTCAGCGTCTGCGCCATGTTCGTGGCCGTGCCGATCGGCTTGATGGCCGCCATCTACACCGCCGAATATGCGACGCCGGCCGTCCGCGCCACGATCAAGCCGGTGCTCGAGATCCTGGCCGGTATTCCGACCATCGTCTACGGCTTCTTCGCCGTCATCACCGTCTCGCCCTTCCTCCGCAATATCGCAGCCGCAATCGGTGTCGACATGGCACCCACCGCCGCCATCGTCGCCGGCGGTGTGATGGGCATCATGCTCATCCCCTTCATCTCGTCCTTCGCCGACGACGCCTTGAACGCCGTGCCGCAATCCTTGCGCGACGGCTCGGCGGCCTTGGGCGCCACCAAGTCCGAGACCGTCCGCCAGGTGCTGCTGCCGGCGGCCTTGCCCGGCATCATGGGCGGCGTGCTGCTCGCCTTGAGCCGGGCCATCGGCGAGACGATGATCGTCGTCATGGCCGCAGGCCTGACCGCCCGGCTGACCCTGAACCCGCTCGAGGGCGTGACCACGACCACGGTGCAGATCGTCACGCTCTTGATCGGCGATACCGAGTTCGACAGCCCGAAGACGCTGGCTGCCTTCGGCCTCGGCCTCGTGCTCTTCCT
This sequence comes from Geminicoccaceae bacterium, assembly GCA_011390475.1. GTDB lineage: Bacteria > Pseudomonadota > Alphaproteobacteria > Geminicoccales > Geminicoccaceae > SLRI01. Next base: position 1,296 of record JAABSG010000261.1, read on the forward strand.
TTCGACCCTCATGCTGAACGTCCTCGCCCTTGGCATCGTCAAGAAATATCGAGAGCAATATGATTGAGACCGAACGCCTGCCGATGGATGCCGATACCGCCTGGGCCACCTCGGACGCCGCGCAAGAGCGGCTGCGCCAGCGGCGCCGCGCCGACACCCGGCTCTGGCTCATGGGCATCGGCGCCGTGGCGATCGCCATGGCCCTCCTCGCCACCCTCCTCGGCTCGATCGTCATTTCGTCCTGGACCGCCTGGACGCAGACCTCGATCCGCCTCGACATCGCCATCCCAGCCGACGCGGTGAATCCCGAGGACCCGTTCCGCGCCCGCTACAGCACCTTCGTCGATCAGGCCCTCTTCGACCTCTTCCCCGATGTCGACACGCCCGAAGAGCAGCGCCTGATGCGCTCGATGGCGAGCAATGGCGCCCAGTTCTTCGTCCGCGACCGGGTGGTGGCCGACCCCGATCTGATCGGCGACACCTTCTCGCTCTGGGTGCCGGCTGCCGACCCGATCGACCAGTTGCACAAAGGCGTCGTCGACCGCAACCTGCCGCCGAACCGCCGCAACGTCACCGACAGTCAGATCGCCATCTACGATCGGCTGGTCGAGGATGGTCGCCTCCGCTCGACCTTCAACTGGACGCTGTTCAGCCAAGCCGACAGCCGCTTTCCCGAACTCGCCGGGCTGAAGGGTGCGCTCTGGGGCTCGTTCTACCTGCTCCTGGTCTGCTTTTTGATCAGTTTTCCGACCGGCATCGCGGCTGCGATCTACCTCGAGGAGTTCGCGCCGAAGAACCGCTTGACCGACATCATCGAAGTCAACATCAACAACCTCGCAGCCGTGCCCTCGATCGTCTTCGGCCTTCTGGGCCTCGCCGTGTTCCTCCAGGTTTTCGGCCTGCCGCGCTCCGCGCCACTGGTCGGCGGCATGGTGCTCTCGCTGATGACCCTGCCCACCATCATCATCGCCACGCGCTCGGCCCTCAAGCAGGTGCCGCCGTCGATCCGCGAAGCCGCCTTGGGCGTCGGTGCGTCCCGGCTGCAGACCGTCACCCACCACGTCCTGCCGGTGGCCATGCCGGGCATCCTGACGGGCACCATCATCGGCCTCGCCCAGGCGCTGGGTGAGACGGCCCCGCTGCTGCTGATCGGCATGAACGCCTTCATCACCGCAGCCCCCGACAGCATGCTGTCGCCGTCGACCGCCCTGCCGACGCAGATCTTCATCTGGTTCGACAGCCCCGAGCGCGGCTTCGTCGCCCGCACCAGTGCCGCGATCGTCGTGCTGCTCGGCTTTTTGATCACCATGAACGCGACCGCCGTCTTCCTCCGACAGAGGTTCCAAACCAAATGGTAGCAGCCAATGCCCGCGACGCCGCCTCGGTGTCCGCCGATCGCGCGTCCACCTCATCCGCTGCCGCGGCGGCCGGCCAGAGCAAGGTGACCGCGCGCAAGGTCAATCTCTGGTATGGCGACAAGCAGGCGCTGTTCGATGTCGACATCGACATCGCGACCAACCAGGTCACCGCCTTCATCGGCCCGTCCGGCTGCGGCAAGTCGACCTTTCTGCGCTGCATCAACCGGATGAACGACACCATCGCGATCTGTCGGATGAAGGGCGAGATCCGGCTCGAAGGCACCGACATCTATGACAAGTCGATCGACGTCGTGCAGCTCAGGGCCCGGGTCGGCATGGTCTTCCAGAAACCCAACCCGTTCCCCAAGTCGATTTACGACAACATCGCCTACGGACCGAAGATCCACGGCCTCGCCCGCGACAAGGCGACCCTCGACGGCATCGTCGAGAAGAGTCTCAAGGGTGCGGGCTTGTGGAAGGAGGTGGCCGATCGCCTCGACCAGCCCGGCCTCGGCCTTTCCGGCGGCCAGCAGCAGCGCTTGTGCATCGCCCGGGCCATCGCGGTCAGCCCCGAGGTGATCCTCATGGACGAGCCCTGTTCGGCCCTCGACCCGATCGCCACGGCGATCGTCGAGGAGCTGATCGAGGAACTTCGCGCCAACTACACCATCGTCATCGTCACCCACAACATGCAGCAGGCGGCCCGCGTCAGCCAGAAGACCGCCTTTTTTCACCTCGGCAAGCTGATCGAGTTCAGCCCGACCGACCAGATCTTCACGTCGCCCTCGCACCAGATGACCCAGGACTACATCACCGGCCGCTTCGGCTGACGCTTCGAGAAAGAGCAGCACGATGGACAATCCAAGCGAAGCCATGCAGCGCAAGCACACGGTGAAGTCGTTCGACGAAGATCTCGCCGACCTCGCCGGCCAGATCGTCCAGATGGGCGCCTATGCCGAGCAGCAGATCGCCCAGGCGATCAAGGCCCTGGTCGAGCGCGACGACAATCTGGCCGAGGAGGTCATCGAATCCGATCGCGCCGTCGACCGGCTCGAGGAAGATATCGACCAGCACGCCATCAAGATGCTCGCCACCCGCCAGCCGATGGCCGTCGATCTCCGCGTCATCTCGATGTCCTTGAAGATCTCCAACGACCTCGAGCGCATCAGCGACTACGCCAAGGGGATCGCCAAGCGGGCCCGGCGCCTCTCCACCGCCCCGCAGCTCAAGCCGTTCGTCACCATCCCGCGCATGGCGGGCCTGACCCAGGCCATGCTCAAGGACGTGCTCGACGCGTTCATCACCCGCGACGCCGAGAAGGCGATGGAGGTCTGGCACCGTGACCAGGCCGTCGACGACGAATACGACAGCCTCTTTCGCGAGCTCATCACCTTCATCATCGAGGACCCGCGCAACACCTCGACCGCGATCGATCTCCTCTTCGTCGCCAAGAACATCGAGCGGCTAGGCGATCATTGCACCAATATCGCCGAGAAAATCCACTACATGGTGCACGGCACGCAGATCAACCGCCCGAGCCGGCGCGGCGCGACCGGTGAGACAGCGGCGGACGAAGCGTCGTGAAGCCCCTGATCCTGGTGGTCGAGGACGAGCCGCCGATCCAAAAGCTCCTGGCCTACAATCTGGGTGCTGCCGGCTTCGAGGTCGCCTCGGCTTATGACGGCGAGGAGGCGATCATCATGCTCGACGAGCGTACGCCAGACCTCGTCCTGCTCGACTGGATGCTGCCGCAACTCTCCGGCCTCGAGCTCTGCCGCCGCCTGCGCCGTCGTCAGGCCACCGCCCACGTGCCGATCATCATGCTCACCGCCCGGGGCGAGGAGCCCGACCGCCTCCGCGGCCTCGATACCGGTGCGGACGACTTCATCACCAAGCCCTTCTCGCCGGCCGAGCTGATCGCCCGCATCCGCGCCGTGCTCCGCCGGGTCCGCCCGGCCTTCGCCGAGGAGGTCCTCGAGTTCCACGATCTGCGCATGGACCTCGCCGCCCACCGCATCTTCCGGGGCGACCAGGAAGTCCACCTGAGCCCGACCGAGTTCCGCCTGCTTCGCCACTTCATGGAAAACCCGGGTCGCGTCTTCAGCCGCGGCCAGCTCCTCGACCGCGTCTGGGGCAGTGATCTCGACATCGAGCTCCGCACGGTCGATGCCACCATCCGCCGACTGAGGCGCGCCATCAACGCCGACAACCGCCCCGATCTCCTGCGCACCGTTCGCGCCGAAGGCTACTCGCTGGACAAAGCGGCAGCCAACGGCGCCGAGCCGAGCGCAATGGACGAGACGGAAGAAGCGAGGGGAAGCTAGAGCAGTTTCAGGGTGACCGTATACGTCGTCAGGCTTCGGCGGCCTCCCTTTGCTGCGCCGAGAGCATGGTGAAGAGGTCGACCAGGCCGGTGCCCTGGACAGTGACGTGGTCGCGCATGATCTGTGCCGCAGCCTCGCCGTCGGCACGGCGGATCGCGTCGATGATTTCGCCGTGCTCGCGGTTCGACGTGGCGAGGCGCCCTGGACGGCGGAGCTGCAGGCGGCGATAGGGTGAGAGTCGGCGGCTGAGCCAGAGGGTTTGCCGCTCGAGGAAGGCGTTGCGGGCGCCGGCGTAGAGCGCCTCGTGGAAGTGCACGTTGGCGAGGTAGTAGCCGTCGTGATCGCCGGTCTCGGCCGAGGGTTGGGCGGCGTTGTGCCGGGCCTCGAGCCGGGTGATCTGGGCCGGCGTCATCCGCCGGGCCGCGAGCTTGGCGCAGAGTGCCTCGAGCTCGACCATCACCTCGAACATCTCGATCAGCTCGGCCAGCGTGACCTCGGCTACCACCGTGC
>JAABSG010000262.1 GCA_011390475.1 Geminicoccaceae bacterium
GATCGCGACCCGCTCGAGCAGTTTCATGCCGACCGTATCCTGCGTCAGGCTGCGGACGATCGATGCTCACGCAGGTTTACTGCGCGCCGATCGCCCATCTTGCCGACTTTGGACCTTCCTCGGCTCCGGTCACCCTGAAACTGCTCTAGTCGGCCGCCCCGCGCCCCTGGCCCTTCCGTATGTCGAAGGCGAGCTTCATGGGCTCGGCACCGGGGCGGCTCGCGCGGCGGCGGCGTTCGATGCCGACGAGATCGCCGTCGTCCGGGCGATCCTGGCGTCGCGCACCTTCAGACAGCTTGCGTCGGCCTCCGGGTCGTCGGTCGGGCGCATCAACTGGGAAAATGCGCCTTCAGGTCGGCGACCTGCTCGGGCGTCAGCGGCCTGATCTTTTCGCGCCGCAGCATGAGCCAGAGCTTGGCGGTTTCCTCGAGTTCCTCCGTCGCGAAGACGGCGTTCTCGAGGGTGGTGCCGGCGACGACGGGGCCGTGATTGGCCAAGAGGACGGCGTGGTGCCGGCCTGCGAGCTTCTCGACCGCCGGGCCCAGCGCCGGGTCGCCGGGGCGGTAGTAGGGGACGAGCGGGAGGGATCCGACGCGCATGACGTAATAGGCGGTGATCGGTGGGATGCAGTCGGCGGGGTCGATGTCGGCGAGGCAGCTCACGGCGACCGAGTGGGTCGAATGGAGGTGGACGACGGCGGTGGCGTCGTCGCGGTGCTTGTACATGCCCTGATGCAGGAAGGTTTCCTTGGTGGGCTTGTCGCCGCTGATGTGCCGGCCTTCGTGGTCGAGCTTGGCGAGCCTTGCCGGATCGAGGGTGCCGAGCGTGGCGCCTGTCGGCGTCATCAGCCAGCCGTCGTCGAGGCGGACGGAGATGTTGCCGGAACTGCCGAAGGTCAGGCCGCGCTCGAAAATCGAGAGGCCGAAGCGGCAGATGGCGTCGCGGAGCCTGGTCTCGCTCATGGGCGCTGCCGTTCGCCGGGCATCTGGCCGAAGGCCTTGGTGAGGAAGTCCTCGGCCCCGAAATTGCCGGATTTGAGCGCCAGCGCGATGGGCCGGTCGCCGAGGCTGACGCAGGCCGGCACGCCGGGGTCGATCTGCGGGCCGATGGCCAGGCCCTCGATGCCCAGGGCCTTGACCACGGCGCCGGAGGTTTCGCCGCCGGCAACGACCAGGCGGCGCATGCCGGCCTCGACGAGCCCTTTGGCGATGGCGGCCATGGCGTCCTCGATCAGCGTGCCGGCGCGGTCGCGGCCGAGCACTTTTTGCGCCTCGGCGACGTCGTCGGCCGGGGCCGAGGCGTAGATCAGAACCGGGCCGTTGCGCAGATGCTCCTTGGCCCAGTCGAGGGCGAGGTCGGTGGCGTAGCCGTCGGCGAGCGCGAAGGGGTCGAGCTTCAGCGCCGGGTGGTCCTTCGCCATGTGGTCGATCTGGTCCAGGGTCGCGGCCGAGCACGAGCCGGCGAGGACGGCCTCGTAACCGTCGACGGCGGGTAGCGCCGTGGCGTCGTGGGCCTCGAGCAGGCCGGCCTTCCTGAAGTTTTCGGGTAGGCCGAGGGCGATGCCGGAGCCGCCGGTGATCAGGGCGTGGCCCTGTATCGCCGCGCCCAGATGGAGGAGGTGGCGGTCGGCCACCGCATCGGTGACGGCGTAGCTGCAGGCTCCCTGGCGCAGCGCGGCGAAGCGCTCGGCGATGGCCTCGGGGCCGGCATCGACGGCGGCATAAGGGACGAGGCCGACGCGCTTTTCGGTTTGCGCGCCCATCGCCAGCACGAGGTTGCTCTCGGTCATCGGCGTCAGCGGGTGGTGGCGCATGTGGGTGTCGGCGAGCAGCTTCTCGCCGACGAAGAGGTGGCCGTGGTAGATCGTCCGGCCGGTCTCGGGGAAGGCCGGGCAGACCACGGCGAGATCGGCGCCCAGGGCCTCCATCAGCGCATCGGCGACGGGGCCGATATTGCCCTCGGGCGTCGAGTCGAAGGTCGAGCAGTATTTGAAGAGGATCTGCCGAGCACCGGCCCGTTGCAGCCAGGCCAGCGCCTCGAGCGACTGGTCGACGGCGTCCCGGACCGGGCAGGTTCGGGATTTGAGCGCGATGGTGACGACGTCGGCGTCGGGGATGGGATAGCCCCTGGGCGGCACGCCGATGAGCTGGACGGCGCGCATGCCGCCCTTGACCAGCGTGTTGCAGAGGTCCGTCGCCCCGGTGAAGTCGTCGGCGATGCAGCCGAGCAGAATACCCACGTTCGCTCTCCCCTCGTTTGTGGGGGCAGTCTAGTGACCGTCCAGATGCCGGCGCAAGCGGGCGAGGACGGTATCGAACATCGCTTCGGTCAGCCGGCCGGTGTTCATGTTGTAGCGCGAGCAGTGGTAGCTCGAGGCGAGGACCAGGTCCGGCGCCGGCTCGTGCCAGGCGTCGTGGGCGAAGGGATAGGCCTTCAGGGGCTGGCCCAGCGCCCGGAGCACCGTGTCGTGCGCGATGCGGCCCAAGGCCAGGATCGCCCGGGGGGCGGGTGCTGCGGTGAGCTCCTCGCCGAGGAAGCGGCGGCAGGTGCGAATCTCCGCACCGGTCGGCTTGTTCTCTGGCGGCACGCAACGCACGGCGTTGGTGATCCGGCAATCGACGAGCTCGAGGCCGTCATCCGGGCGGGCATCGAACGTGCCTCGGCTCCAGCCGAAGCGGGCCAGGGCCGGGTAGAGGGTGTTGCCCGCACCATCGCCGGTGAACGGCCGGCCGGTGCGGTTGGCGCCGGAGAGGCCCGGAGCGAGGCCGACGATCAAGAGCCGGGCCGCCGGATCGCCGAAGGAGGGGACGGGGGCGTTGTGCCAAGCGGGCTGCTTCGTGCGCGCCGTCTGCCGGAAGGCCACGAGGCGGGGGCAGAGGGGGCAGTCGGCAGGGGGTGCGGCGCGGGTCATGGGTGGGCTCATAAGCCATCTTGGCGGCAACGTCGTCAGCGATCGGCACCGATCGTGGTTTCGGCCTGGAGTTCTCGGCCGCTCTCGAACCTTCGACGATCGAATCGGCAGGCCCTTTGGTATCCGGGCCGTGGAAAGGGGATCGTCGGCATGGCCGTTATCGAAGAGCGAACGGTGCGCCTGCGGGCACTCGAGGCGCGCGATGCCGCCGTCGAGCGCTGGCTTCGCGATGACGTGGCGCCGGTGCACGATGCCGTGCAGGCCGATCCAGCCCGCGCCGTCAGTCTCGACGACGCGTTCGCCGATGTCCGCCCGCGTCACGCGAAACGACTGACGGGCGGCGGCTGAAGAAGCGCATTGCGCAGGTCCGAGCGGCACCGCCTCGCGCAACCGGCCGGGACGGCGTCGACGGCTCGTTCGGCGTTTCGGGGGCAGCGTGACCGTGCCGGAAAGGGCGGTGTACAGAGATGCGCCAAGTCGTGTGGCGACCTCTTGAACGCCGATTCGCGGCTGCCTATCTCAGACGTGTCGAAGGTCGCCTAGCGAGTTCGGCAAATGCAGACCAGGGCGTGTCCGAATGGAGCGCCCGCCTCGTCTCGTATCGCTCAACTGGAGGATACCATGAGCATTGTTCGTTTCGATCCCCTTTTCCGCACCGTCCGTGACTTCGACCGGATGACCGGCGATCTGCTCGGCAGCCGTGCGGCTTATGCACCCGAGTACGATATCGTCGAGCATGGTGAGGACCGCTTCGCCGTCGCCCTGGCCGTTCCCGGCTTCGACCTCGACGAGCTCGAAATCACCGTCAAGGACCGCGAGCTCTTGATCAAGGGTGAGCCCAAGGCCGAGACGCGCGCCAACTACGTCCGTCGTGGCATCGCCCGCGCGGCCTTCCAGCGGACGTTCACGCTGGGTGATCACATCGAGATCGCCGGCGCCTCCCTCGACCGGGGCATCCTCACGGTCGAGCTCGAGCGGCGCGTGCCCGAGGCGATGAAGCCGCGGACCATCCAGATCGCCGCTTCCCAGGCGAGCCGGCCGGCGGTGACAGCTGAAGAGAAGGTCGCCTGACCTCACTTCGGCATCTCAGACCACCACTAGCACGCGTGCATGGCTGCCGCTCAGGTAGCCATGCCGCTGGCGAACGATCGAGCCCGGCAGGTGATCGTGCCCGCCGGGCTCATTTTCGGCTTGCATCGGGGTGCCATCGCACCCCAGGAAAACGGGCATGACCGAGAACCTCTACAAGACCCTGGGCGTGACGCAGGCCGCCTCCGACGACGAGATTCGCAAAGCGTATCGCAAGCTGGCGAAGACCTGCCATCCCGACACCAATCCCGGCGACAAGGCCGCCGAGGATCGCTTCAAGGCGATCTCCCGCGCCTATGCCATCCTGGGCGATCCGGCCAAGCGCAAGCGCTACGACAAGGGCCAGATCGACGCCGAGGGCAACGAGCGCGGGCCGCAGGGTTTCCCCTTCGGTGGCATGGGTGCCGGCCCTGGGGGGCCTGGCGGTGCCCGAGGTCGGCAGTACAGCTATCGCAGCACCGGACCGGGCGCCGGCGGTTTCGCCGGCTTCGACGATATTCTGAGCGACCTTTTCGGCGGCGCGGCGCGCGGTGGCGGCCCCAGGAACGGTGGTCGGCCGCGCGGCGAGGATTTGAAGCTCGCCGTCACCGTCGACTTCCTCGATGCCGCCAAGGGGACCAAGCGGCGGGTCGGCTTGCCCGATGGCCGGCATCTCGACGTCACCATCCCGGCCGGGGTCGAACCGGGGCAGGTGCTCCGCCTGAAGGGCCAGGGGGTCGGTGGCGGTGATGCCTTGATCGAGGTCCAGGTGAACCCGCACGAGGGCTTCCGGCGCGAGGGGCTGGACATTCATCTCGACCACGCCATTCCGCTGGCCCTGGCGATCGCCGGCGGCAAGGTGACGGTGCCGACCATCGACGGCAATGTCGCGGTTTCCGTGCCGGCCTGGACCAGCTCCGGCAAGACGCTCCGGCTCAAGGGTCGCGGCATCGCCCAGGGCGGCCACAAGGGCGACCAGTTCGTGCGGCTCGAGATCGCGCTACCGACGGAGACCGACCCGGCGCTCGCTCAGTGGGCCAAGGGCAAGGTCGAGACCAAGGTTTGATGCGGGCTCACGACCCCTCGTCGATCGGGCTCAACCGGTAGATGCCGCCGTTGCTGGCGTCGGTGAGCAGGTAGACGAGGCCGTCGGGGCCGACGCGGACATCGCGGATGCGGCCGAGCTCGCCCTCGAGCAGGCGCTCTTCGTGGACCACATCGTCGCCGTCGAGCTCGAGCCTGGCGAGCAACTGGTAGGCCAAGGCACCGACCAGAATGTTGCCCTGCCATGCCGGGAAGGCGGTGCCGTCGTAGAACGCCATGCCGGACGGCGCGATCGAGGGCGTCCAGACATGGACCGGCGAGGCGATGCCTGCCGGCGCCTCGTCGAGGCCGATCGCCATGCCGGTGGCGTACTCGACGCCCTGGGTCACCTCGGGCCAGCCGTAATTGACACCCGCCTCGATGATGTTCAGCTCGTCGCCGCCGCGGGGGCCGTGCTCGTACG
>JAABSG010000263.1 GCA_011390475.1 Geminicoccaceae bacterium
GGGTCGCGCAGCAGTTTCCGGACGTGAAGTTCGAGCACGCTACCGGCTACCAGACCGCCCCCAACGTCGCCGTCTACAACGGCCGCTTTCACGAGGGCCGGGCCGTCATCGGGACCATCGCCGGCCACATGAGCGAGAGCGGCATCGTCGGCTATATCGGCTCCTTCCCGATCCCCGAGGTGGTGATGGGCATCAACGCCTTCACGCTCGCAGCACAGAAGATCAACCCGGCCATCCAGACCCGCGTCATCTGGGTCAATTCCTGGTACGACCCGGGCCGCGAGGCCGAGGCCGCGGCCACCCTGATCGACCAGGGGGCCGACATCATCAGCCAGCACACCGACAGCCCTGCGGCTTTGCAGGTCGCCGAGGAGCGCGGTGTGTTCGCCTTCGGCCAGGCCTCGGACATGCAGGCCTTCGCCCCCAACGCGCAGCTGACCGCGATCATCGACGACTGGGGCCCCTACTATATCGAGCGCTGCCAGGCGGTGCTGGACGGCACCTGGGAATCGCACATGGTTTGGGACGGCCTCGCCGAGGGCAAGGTGGTCATGGCGCCCTACAATCCGATCATCCCCGACGACGTGGTGGCCGCGGCCGAAGCGGTGCGCACCGGGATCATCGACGGGTCGGTCCATCCCTTCGCCGGCCCGATCACCGACCAGACGGGCGAATTGCGCGTGCCCGAGGGCGAGACCATCGACGACGAGGTGCTGGCTGGCATGGACTGGTACGTTGCGGGTGTGCAGGCCTGAGCGATCCTGCCCACTTGCCTAAAGGTTAACGCCGTGCGAGGGAGCCGCCCTGAGTGCGAGTGGCTCCCTCGTTGGTTGGTGCAGCCGCGATAGACCACCGGCCGCGCGCTGCGGCCCTCGGAGAACAGCCATGGCTTGGCTTCGGCTCGTCTTTGTCTGGCTGGCGGTCGCCCTGCCGGCGATCGCCATGGCGCAAGCTCCAGCGACCACCGATAGCCCGCCGCCGTCGGTCGAGGAATTGCTGCGGCTGTTGGCCGAGCCCGAAGTCCAGAGCTGGCTCGAGGAGCGGGCACCCGCCACGGCCGGGCAAGCCCAGACGCAGCCGCCCGGACCAATCGCACAAGCCGAGGCCGAGGGCGAATCGCTGCTCGACGGGATCGAGTTGGCACCCGCGATGGCGCGTTGGCAAGCGCATCGCAATGCGCTGATCGTTGCCCTGCCGGGGTTGCCCGGCGAACTCAATCGCGGTTTTCAACGCCTCTATGCCGAGGGCGGGCGCGGCGCCGTGCTCGCCCTGGTCGCGGTGTTCGTCGCCGCCGGCTTTGCTGCCGAGTGGCTGTTCGTGCGCGCGACCCGGGCGATCCGCCGCCGAGTGCTCACCGCCGACGAGAGCACCGTCAAGGAGCGGCTGCAGAAAGCGGCGATGCGGCTCGGCCTCGTCCTGGGTGCCGTCTTCGTTTTCGCCGCGGCAAGCCTCGGCATCTTCTTGATGATCGACCTGCCGCCCTTGGTCCGCGAGGTAGCCGGCCGGTGCCTCTTCGCCTTCATCGTTTTCCGGCTGATCCGCTACGTCAGCCGATTGATCCTGGCCCCGAGCGCACCGCGCTTGCGGATCATGCCGGTCGACGACGCGACGGCGCAGTTCTGGGTGGCCAGAATCAGCGCGTTCATCGGAGTCTACGCCTTCGGCTGGGCGGTGGCGACAAGCCTCGTCGCCATGGGCCTGACCAGACCCTATCCGACGATCGTCGCCTATGTCATCGGCCTCGGTCTCCTGGCCGTCACGATCGAGGCGATCTGGCGCCGCCCGCTCGGGGCGATGCGAACCACACCGCCCCGTCCGGCACCGGCCGCAACCGAGGCAATCGCGGGGTTCGAGGGATCGCTGCTCGGCAGCGCCGACACCCCGGCGTCCCAAACGGTCGTCGACGCCGGCGCAGCCGCATCAGTCGAGCCCGACCCCGCGGGCGCCGCCTCCCTGAGTGCGGCGCCCGAAGCCGCCCCGCGTTCGGTTGCCGGCAGCCGAACGATGGGCAAGATCGTGCTCACGGTCTTTGCCGTGCTCGTCTTCGTGCTCTGGCTCCTCGATGCCCGAGGCCTGATGTGGCTGGCCCTGGTCGGCACGTTCCTCACCCTCGCGTTGGGCATCACCCGCGATTCGGTCAACAACCTGCTGCGGCCGATCGGTCAGGTGATGGACCAGGACGAAGGGCCGCCGAGCGTCATGGCCGCCGCCATCGAGCGGGGGGCCAGGGCCCTCTTGATCATCGGGGCCGTTCTCTTCCTGCTCTGGGCTTGGGGCATCGACTTCGCGGCTTTGACCAGTGAGGAGTCGACACGCAGCCCGTTGATCATCGCCCTGATCAACATCGCGATCATCGTCATCGTCGTCGACTTCGTCTGGCATGTCGGCCACACGGCGATCGACCGCTACATCAGCCAGGCGGATTCCGGTGCGCCGGTCAGCGCCGACGAGGCGCGCCGCCGCGCCCGGCTGCGCACGCTCTTGCCGATCGGTCGTCACGTGCTCCAGGTGGTTCTCGGCGTCACCGCGATCCTGATGATCCTGGCGTCCATGGGCGTGCAGATAGCACCCTTGATCGCCGGCGCCGGCGTCGTCGGCGTGGCCATCGGCTTCGGCTCGCAGACCCTGGTCAAGGACATCATGTCGGGGATGTTCTATCTGCTCGACGATGCGTTCAGGGTCGGTGAATACATCGTCGCGGACAGGTACAAGGGGACGGTCGAGAGCTTCTCGCTGCGCTCGATCAAGCTGCGTCACCACCGGGGGCCGCTCTACACCATCCCCTTCGGCTCCCTGGGCGCGATCCAGAACATGAGCCGCGAGTGGGTCATCGTGAAGCTCGCCTTCACAGTGCCGTTCGAGACCGACGTCAACCAGGTGAAGAAGGTGATCAAGGGGGTGAATGCCGAGTTGCAGGCCGATCCGGAGCTCGCCCCTGGCTTCCTCGAGCCCTTGAAATCGCAAGGGGCGGACGAGATCGCCCCGCACGGCATCGTCATCCGAGTGAAGTTCAAGGCGATCCCCGGCCAGCAATTCACCATCCGCAGGCGGGCCAACGCGTTGATCAAGCAGGCCTTCGCCGAGAACGGCATCAAATTCGCTTTCCCGACGGTCCAGGTCGCGGGCTCCGGCGACGAGTCGGCCGCCGCCGGCAAGGCGATGCTCGACGCCGAGGCCGCGAGCAAGGCCGCCGAATAGCGCGGGGTCTGCCCTGTAGCCGCTGCGCCCGCCGGCCCGCAAGCGCCACGCTGCGAGCGGGGATTCGCTACCGCCCCGCTCGTCCAGGCCACCGGGCGAGGCCGTGCGATCAACCGCCGTCCGCGCGGCCGTTGCGGTTGGTGATCGCATCGCGAATTGCCGCCCGTATCGGTCGGCCGACGAACAGCCGTTGCAGCCTGGCCGAGAGCCGGCCGATCGCACCGGGTTCCGGTTTCGGCGTATCGTCCACTCGGGCGAGCGACAGCCCGATTTCGGTCACCCGACCGGCATCGTCGACCGCTCGGGCAATCAGGTCGAGCGGGCCCAGGACCAGTCGATCGCCGACCTCGAGCCGACCGTTGAACTGGCGCAGCATGAAGTCCGCTACCGTCACCTCGCGGTCGGCGGCATCGACCACGAGACCATAGCTTTCGGCCAGCGCACCCAGCGACGCTGAAGCCGATATCGCGAGGTCACCGTAGAATTCCTGGTCGGCTGCGGTCAGGGTCGCACGGCTGGCGAACAGCCGATCGAGCAGCGGGATGAAGGTCGGGCTGGTGAAGATGTAGACATAGTCGTCCGGTCGAGGCCGCCCCGCATGATGCAGGCTGTAGGATCGCCCCTCGCGCACGACGAGCGACGGCCGCGCCCAGCGGGGCAGGCGATGGCCCTTGGCGACCGGGCTGCCTTTGGTGACGTGGTAGACGACGAGCTCGTGATGGGCCGTGCCGGGCAGCTCCAACTCGACCCGATCGACCGGCCCGGTGCGTGGTGGCACCACCACGCCCAGCCAGCGGGCGAACGGGCGAATGCTCCAGCCCTGAACGACCAACGAGACCAGAACGATGATGAACGCGGCATTGAAGAGATACTGGCCAGTCCCGAGACCGGCGATGATCGGCAGGATCGCCAAGAGGATCGAGACAGCACCCCGCAAGCCGACAAAGCTCATGAAGACGATCTCGTTCCGCCTGAAACCGAAAGGCAGGAGACAAAGCCCGATGGCCAACGGCCGGACGACGACGGTAAGGACCAGGGCGAGGCCGATCACCGGGAGGGCGATCTCGGCAAAGTTGGAGGGCGTGGCCAAGAGGCCGAGCAGCAGGAACATCACGATCTGGGCGAGCCAGGTCAGCCCCTCCTGGAAGCGCTCGAGATGCGGTCGGCCGTGGATGTTCGTGTTGCCGGCCACGAGGCCCGCCACATAGACCGCGAGAAAGCCGCTGCCGCCCAAGAGCCCGGTGACCGCGAACAGCATCAGCGCACTGCCGAGAACGGCGATCGGATAGAGGCCGGGCTCGAGCGGCGTCCGGTTGATGGCCTTGACGATCAACCAACCGCCGGCCGCCCCCATGACGAGGCCGAGGCCCATCTGCACGGCGAACGCCAAGGCCACGCTCTGGCCCACCGTCTCGAGCCCGGCACCGGCGACGATCAGCTCGAGCAGGGTGACGACGAGAAAGATCGCCATCGGGTCGTTCGAGCCCGATTCGACCTCGAGCGTCGCCCGCACCCGTTCGCGGATATTGATGCCGCCGACGCGGAGCAGGAAGAAGACGGCAGCCGCATCGGTGGAACCGACGATCGCGCCCAGGAGCAGCGCCTCGAGCCACGGCAGTCCCAGCATGTAGTGGGCGGAAGCCCCGGCCAGCCCGGCGGTGAGGAGGACTCCAAAGGTCGCCAGCACGACCGCCGGCGCGGCTGCCGCACGCAGCGTATGCCAGCGCGTCTCGAAGCCGCTGGTGAAGAGGATGATCGCCAGCGCCAGGCTGCCGACGAAAAAGGTCTCGGCGTGATAGTCGTAGGAGATCCCGCCGGGCCCGTCCTCACCGGCCAACAAACCGATCGCGAGAAAGAGCAACAGCAATGGTGCCCCGACACGAAACGAGACCAGGCTGGTGAGAATGGAGAGGACGAGCAATCCCGATCCCACCAGGATGGCGATCAGCATTGCCTCGACCATGGTGTCGCTTTTCCATTATGTTGCAGGTGATATCACCACTGTTCTGCCATGCGAGAAGGCGGGGAGCAATGTGCGGCCGCCGCCGACAGGGGGTCGGCGCGGCTCGTGCTCGCCAGCGCCTGAGCACTGGCGCCTGAGGACTGGCGCCTGAGGACTGGCGGCAGCGCGATCGCCAGGTTGGTGCACACGAGAACGGCACGATTGCCGATCGATTCTCGGGCATGCTGCCCAATCATCGAGCAGCCGTCTCGACGTCCGAAGCGGCCGGCGAGCCGCGTTACGGCCGATCGCCCTCTATCGTTCTTGGCACGAGATTTGCATTC
>JAABSG010000264.1 GCA_011390475.1 Geminicoccaceae bacterium
GGCACCGACCCCGAGCGCAGCCCAGGCGGCTGCCCCGACCACAGCCCCGACCACAGCCCCGACCACAGCCCCGACCACAGCCTTGCCGCAGCCGCGACCGACACCGCCAGCGGCGGCGCACGAGCCGCCACAGCCTCGGCCTGTGCCGGCCCCTGTCGTGCCGACTACCACGGTGCCGACTGCCCGGCCGCCGTTGCCCGAGCGGCAGCCGGCATCGCTGAGCGCCGAGGCGTTGCAGGCGATTGTCCTGAAACCCGTTGCCGCTGAGAGGGTTGCGCCCATAGCCGTCGAGCCGGTGCCGGCCGTCAGCGACGCCGAGCGTCGGCCGGTGGCCACGGTGATCGTCGTCCCGACCCCGCATCCGACCGCACCAGCCGCATCAGCCACACCAACCGCGGCTGCGGCGGTTGCGGTCGAGCCGGCGACGCCGTCCGCGACGCGACCGCTCCAGCTCGACACCGACGCCCTCGTCGCCGTCGGCCTGCGCAGTGGCGGCAGTGGCGCGCCCTAGCGAGCGTCGCTGGCGCGCTAGAGCAGTTTCAGGGTGACCAGAGACGAGGAAGGTCCAAAGTCGGCAAGATGGGCGATCGGCGCGGCGCGCAGTACATCTGCGTGAGCACCGATCGTCCGCAGCCTGACGAAGGATACGGGCAGCATGAAACGGCTCTAGGCAGCCACGCTCGTCGCCTCGCCCGTCAGCTCGGCGCGGATCGTCGCCTCGTCGAGGCCGTCCAGGCCGATCACCACGAGAGCCCCGGCGCGCGCCTCGTTCGGGCCCCAGGGGCGGTCGAAATAGCTCTCGATCCGGATGCCCACCGCCTGGACCGCGAGCCTGAGCGGCTTGCCCTCGACGGCGAGGAAGCCCTTGACCCGCAAGACGGCGTGGGCCTTGGCGACGGCCGCGATCCGGGCCTCGATCTCGGCCGGCCGCGCGATCGCCGGCAACGCGACGACGAAGCTCTGGAAATCGTCGTGGTCGTGCTCGCTGCCGTCGTCGTGGTGCGAGTGGCGGCTCTCCAGATCGTCCTCGGCCGCGGCCCCGAGGCCGAGCAGGACCAGGGGATCGAGCTGCCCGTGCGCCGCCTCGACGATCTTGACGCCCGGCCGCAGCTCGGCCTCGACCTGGGCTCGCGCTCTGGCCTTGCCCGCCGCATCCACCCGGTCGCATTTGTTGAGGACCACCATGTCGGCGCAGCCGATCTGCTCCTCGAAGAGCTCTTCCAAGGGGCTTTCGTGATCGAGGCTCTGATCCGCCGCCCGGGCCGCCTCGACGGCCGCGGGGTCGCTGGCGAAGAGCCCGGCCGCCGTGGCCTCCGCGTCGATCACCGCCACCACCCCGTCGACCGTCACGGCATTCCGGACCGCGGGCCAGGTGAAGGCCTTGACCAGCGGCTTGGGCAGAGCCAGTCCCGAGGTTTCGATGACGATGTGATCGACGGGCTCCGCGCGATCGAGGATCTTCTGCATGGTCGGCAGGAAGTCGTCAGCGACGGTGCAGCAGATGCAGCCATTGGCGAGCTCGACCACGTCCTCGTCGCGGCAGCCCTCGATGCCACAGGCGCGCACGAGCTCGCGATCGACGCCGAGATCGCCGAATTCGTTGATGATCAGTGCTATCCGCCGACCCTGGGAATTGGCCAGCAGGTGGCGGATCAGGCTCGTCTTGCCGGCACCGAGAAAGCCGGTGACGATCGTGGCCGGGATCTTGCGGCGTTGGGTGATGGCCATGAACCAGGCTCCTAGTGCAGCTGTGAGCGGGTGACGGCGGCGGGCTCTAGCCGCTCGCGCGGGTAGGCCGTGGTGGTGCGCAAGAGATCCAGGAGATCTCGAGCTGTCCGGTCGCCCGTCGCGGGCGGGCGGGTGCGGCTGAGCAGCAGGGCCGCGGCATGGGCCGCATCGATCTCGACCGGCAGGTTCAAGAGCCAGGCGAGATAGAGATCGCGCGCCGACCAACCGCCAGCCGGATCAGAGCCGGCAAGCGCATCGCGGATCAGCCGCTTGGGATCACAGGCCTCGAGGTTGAGGACGAGAGCGGCACGGCGTTCGGGTGTGAGCATGGACATAGACCTTTCGCCGAGGGCACCCCGCCCCGGACTGGAGGGTGAACGAGGGTGGCAGGTCTCCTGGCTCACGGCTCGACGCCCCGGTCTGCCTTCCCGAACCCGCTGGGTTCAGTGGCATGGTCGACCATTGGCTCGCCGCTTACAGTTGCGGGGGCAGCCCCGGCCTTGCCGCCTCCTGATCGAGAGACGACGCACCGGGTTCCCTTTTCACCCCGAGCCTCCAGCGTTAGGACGCTCGGGGAACCACCAGGAACGACTATGACAGGGCGCCGGCGGCATCGCAATGACCTCCGGGCTCGAGGGAGGATGATCGCTTGTCCGTTGCCTCGGAACTGCAACAGAAGGCCACGCGGCACGGCATGCTGTTGATGCTGGTGGCGGTCTCGTTGCTGCCGATCATGGACGCCATCGCCAAGGATCTTGGCGAGCGCTACCCGGTGATGCAGGTCACCTGGGGCCGCTACGTCTTCACGCTGGGCTGCATCCTGCCGCAATTGCTCTGGCGCTACCGGGACCGACTTTTCGACATTCCCCAGCCGGGCCTGCAGTTGGTGCGCGGCCTGGCCCAGGTGCTCGCCACCTTTCTCTTCTTCTTGACGCTGACCTTCCTGCCGTTGGCCGACACCGTGGCCCTGGCCTTCATGTACCCGCTGATCGTCACCGCCCTGGCCCCCTTCGTCTTGGGCGAGAGCGTCGGCTGGCGGCGCTATGCGGCAGTGGTGCTGGGTTTTCTGGGCGCCATGGTGATCATCCGCCCGGGCTTCGAAGTCTTCCAGCCGGCCTCTGTGTTCGGGCTCGGCATCGGCTTCGCCTTTGCCGTCTACATCCTCCTGACCCGCAAGCTCAGGGGCCGTACGCCACCCTTGGTGACGCTCGGCTGGGTGGCGGCCATCGGCGTCGTCACCACGAGCCTCCTCGTCCCCTTCGTCTTTCAGCCCATGGCCTGGGCCGACTGGCTGGGCCTGGCGATGATCGGCCTCTTGGGGGCCATGGCGCACCAGTGCATCATCCGGGGATTCGAGATGGCCCCGGCGTCGGTGCTCTCGCCTCTGGGCTATGCCGAAATCCTGATGGCGGTGCTGATCGGCTATCTCTGGTTCGGCGATTTCCCCGACGGCTTCACCTGGGCCGGCATTTTCGTCATCGCCGGGGCGGGGCTCTATGTGGGCTGGCGCGAGCGGCGGGCAGGTTGACCAATGCAACGCCCAGGACCGCCACCACCATGCCGAGCATCGCCAAGGGCGGCAGCCGTTCGTCGAAGAGGAGCCAGGCCATCAACGCGGTCGTCGGTGGCACGAGAAAGAAGAGCGACGACACCCGGGACGCCGCACCCTGGGCGATCAGCCAGAGCAGCAACGAGACCGCACCGAACGACAGCACGACGATCGACCAGAACAGCGCCACGACGAAGGCCGGCTGCCAGTCGATCACGCCTGTCTCGAACAGCCAGGCCGCGAGCCCGGTGGCGAGGGCCGCGGCGCCGAACTGAAAGACATTGCCGACGCGGATGTCGAGGCCGCGGGCAAAGCGCTTCTGGTAGAGCGTGCCCAGTGTGATGCCGAGCAGGGCGGCTATCGCGAAGCCGATGCCGATGGCCGTGCCCATACCGCTCTCGAGCTTCTCCCAGACCACGAGGCCGACACCGATGATCCCGAGCAGCAAGCCGAGCCATTGCCGCCAGCCGACATTCTCGCCGAGAAAGGGGGCGGCAACCGCCGCCACCAGCAAGGGCTGCACACCCACGATCAACGCCGCAGCCCCGGCCTCGACCCCCTGATCGATCGCCGCGAACACACCGCCCAGATAAACGCCGTGCAGGAGCAGCCCGGCCAACATCTGATGCAGCATGCTCTTGGGCGAGGGCCAGCGCAGCCGGAGCCAGAGAACGAGCGCCAAAAAGCCCAGGGCGACCACCGCAAAGCGCAAGGTCAAGAACGTCATCGGCTCGACATGCGGCAGGCCGAGCTTGGCGCTGATGAAGCCGGTGCTCCAGAGAAAGACGAAAAGGGCAGGCGCACCCAGGGCCACGAACGCTGCGCGGTTCAAGGTAGCCAGCCCAAGAGCAGGACCAGAACGAACGGCAAGGTCGCCATGGCGAAGAGCGTCTGCAGCGCCACCGCGTTCGCCATGAAGACCGCATGCCCGCCCATGGCCCGGGTCTGCACATAGGCCGTGGGCGAGAGTGGCAAGGCGGCGAACAGCACGACCACGGCCAGCGCCAGGCCGTCGAGCCCGAGTGCGAGGGCAAGCGCGAAGGTCAAGAGCGGCTGGCCCGCGAGCTTGAAGACGGCCGTGGCCACCAGCCAGCCGGCGTCCGCGCCCAGCCCTTGCCAGCGAAGCCCGGCGCCGGTCGCCAAGAGTGCCAAGGGGAGGGAGGCCAGGGCCAGGATGCGCAGGACCTCGTCCAGAATGCCGGGGATGGTGAACCCGCCGAGGCCCAGCGTGAAGCCCAGCGCACAGGCGAGAACGAGGGGATTGAGCGCGAGGGCCTTGGCCAGCGCCAGCGGCCGCAGCCTGACCTCGGCATGCATGCCGAGCAGCAAGGCACTCGCGATGTTCACCCCCGGCGTATAGGCGGCAACGGCGATGGCCAGCGGCACCAGGGCGGGCTCGCCCCAGATCGCGAGTGCCGCGGCAAAGGCGATATAGACGTTCTGGCGGGTCGCGGCCTGGGCCACGGCCGGCAAGAGCTTGTCATCGAGGCCGAGTTTTCGCCCGAACAAGCCGACCAGCGCCATGACCAGGAAAATCGGCCCGAGCACGGCCAAGGCGATCGCGAGGATGGCGCCATCGGCGTCGATCGCGGCGGTGCTGCGGATCAACAGCGCCGGGAAGAGCACGAAGAACACCAGCCGCTCGGCCAAGGGCCAAAAGCCCGGCCCCGGGAAGTCCCGGCGACCGAGAACGAAGCCCAGTACGAGCAGGAGAAAAATGGGTGCGATCGCACCGAGTGCGGCGGTCATCTGGATTTTTCTGCAAAAGGCGCCCGTCCATAGCGCCGCGTTAAGGATATGGCAAAGTTTCGCCGCTAGGCTCGGTCGTCAGTTGCCGAAGACGATCTCTGGAATCCGATGCCACCCGCCCAGATGCACCCACCCCATCTGCAACCGGCGACCCAGCCGCCCGCCAGCATTCTCCTGGTCGACGACGCGCGGAGCGAACGGGTGCTGCTGCGCCAGGCGATCTACGACGTCAGGCGCAATCTGCGGCTGTTCGAGGCGGGCACGGGCCGGGAGGCGAGGGACGTCTTTCGCAGCTACAGCCTCGATCTGGTCTTCCTCGACGTCGAATTGCCCGGGGCCAGCGGCCTCGAGCTCTTGCCCTACTTCCGCCAGGCCGACCCGCTGGTGCCCATCGTCATGGTCACCCACCACAGCACCCAGGACGTGGTCGTCCAGTCGCTCCGGCAGGGCGCCTTCG
>JAABSG010000265.1 GCA_011390475.1 Geminicoccaceae bacterium
CTCATCGCTCGGGCCAGTGGCGGGCGCGACGATCGCGGGCGGGCGGTAACCCTCTGGCTGACCGCCGCTTGCCTCGTCTTCTACGGCTATTGGGACGTCCGCTTCGTCCCGCTCATCCTTCTCTCGATGACCGTCAACTACCTGATCGGCCTCGCCATCGACCGGACCTATGGTGGCGCCCGCGCCTGGCTCGGCCTCGGCCTGACCTTCAACCTCGGTCTCTTGGGTTACTTCAAATACGCCAACTTCTTCGTCGCCACCGCCGAGGCGATCGGCGGTGGCGACTGGGCCTGGACCGCCGTGGTGCTGCCGATCGGCATCTCGTTCTTCACCTTCCAGCAGATCGCCTACCTGGTCGATATCTACCGGCGGGAGGCGTTCGAGCGCGATCCCTGGCGTTACGCCCTTTTCGTCACCTTTTTCCCACAGCTCATCGCCGGCCCCATTGTCCACCATCGCGAGATGATGCCGCAATTCACGCGTCAGCGGGCCGAGCAGCGTATCCCCGATCTCGTTATCGGCATCGTGATCTTCGCGATCGGCCTCGCCAAGAAAGTGGTGATCGCCGATGGCGTGGCGCCGCTCGCCGACGGCGTCTTCGATGCGGCGGCTCTGGGTGCGACGCCGAGCATGACGGAAGCCTGGGCCGGTGCCCTGGCCTTCGGCCTGCAGATCTATTTCGACTTCTCGGCCTATTCCGACATGGCGGTCGGTCTCGGGCGGATGTTCGGCATCACGCTGCCGATCAATTTCGCCGCACCCTACAAGGCCAAGTCGATCATCGAGTTCTGGCAACGCTGGCACATCACGCTCTCGCGCTTCTTGCGCGACTATCTCTACGTTCCGCTGGGAGGCGGCCGAGAGGGTGAATGGCAACGCTATCGCAACGTCTTCGTGACCATGGTCCTGGGCGGCATCTGGCACGGCGCCGGCTGGACCTTCCTGCTCTGGGGCGTCCTGCACGGCCTCTTCATCATCGTCAACCACGCCTGGCGGCGCTGGTGGCCGGGTCCCGCGCTGCCGGGCTGGATCGCTGGGCTCGCGACCTTCACGCTGGTGACCATCGCCTGGGTGCCTTTTCGCGCGGCCGACCTCTCGAGCACGCTGATCCTCTACACGGCGATGGCCGGCCTCGGCCCCGCCACCGACGCCACGGCCTGGCCCTTTGCCGCGACCGACGAGGTGTGGCTGCATCTCGGGGCTCTCGTGGCCTTCGTCTGGCTGCTGCCCCACACCGCCGAGATCATGGCCGGCACCGTCCGGCCGTTGCCGACCCCGGGCTACCCGGCGCTCGAGCGCCTGATGACAGCCGAGCGACCGGCCGGCTGGCTGACCTTCCGCCCGAGCCGCGCCTGGACCCTGGCGGTAGCCTTGCTGATCGCCTCGGCACTCTTGGGATTGGATGACGAAAGTGCCTTCCTCTACTTTCAGTTCTAAGGGCAGTTCTAAGGGCAATCCCGAGAGCCCGCACCCGGCCGAGGCCGCGTCGCTGCTCGCTTTCGGCCGCCACCTGCTCTGGCTCACCCCGCTGCTCTTTCTGGCCATGGTGGCGTTCAATATCGTGACCGTCCGGCTCGGTTATTCGGCGCTGCCGCAACTCGCCAATATCGGCTACCAGCTGAAGCGGCTGGACGCCGCCGAGCGTGTCGATACCGTCTTCCTCGGCGACAGCTCGCTCGGCCGCATGATCGACAGCGCGACGTCGCAGGCGCTGTTCGGCGAGACGACCCTGTCTTTGGCGTTGACCGGCGGCGAGGGTTATGTCGGCGACCTCTACATGCTCCAGCAGGTCTTGCAGCGACAGCGCCCCAGCCGCGTGGTGCTCGTCCACACGCCCGACATGCTGACGCGAAACATCGCCTGGAGCGCCTATTTCGTCGTCCGCCCCGATGCGCCCTCGGTCGATCCGCCGCTCTATCGCGGCGTGCGCGAGCAGCTGGAAATCTTCGTCAGCAAGGACCTCATGGTAGCGTCGCTGCAGGGGATCCTGGCCCGGCTGCTCGATCGGACCCTGCCGTTTCTCGACGACGGCTATGTCCGCGGCAAGCCGGAACTGGTCGTTCGGCGCAGCTTCGACCCGACGGCGCCGATGGCCTTCGAGGTCGAGGATATCAATCCTGAAAAGACCCTCTTCCTCGACCTCGTTATCGACCTCTGTGCCCGTGAGGGGCTCGATTGCCGCTATGCTTTCGGGCCGATCTGGAACGAGATCTGCGCCAACTCGTTGCCCTATCTGGAGACCGTGGCCGCCATCATCGAAGCGCGCGGCATGCCGGTTGTCGACGGCACGCCGCTTTGCGTGCCGATCGAGGATCTGGACGACACCGAGGACCATGTCCGACCGAGCAGGCGGGCACACTATACGGCCGAGCTGCATGCTCGCCTCGAGGCTTACGAGCGCACGCGCAATCCGGCATCCGGCCCGCCCTGAGCAGATCGACCGAGCGGAAGTGGCGCGTCGCCACCTGCTCCCTGGGCCGATTGGCCAGACCGACCGTCTTTCCTCTGTCGGCGTGCCGCTTTTTTGCCCATTGCCCAATCCTCGCGACTCGGCCATGGTCCGAGCCATAAAAAATGGTAGGGGGGCCCGATGCGGACTGGGCTGGATTCGGCCATTGCCGGTATTTCTCGGCTCAACGACGTTGTTTGCTGGCTCGGCAAGCAGCTCTCCTGGCTTTTGGTCGCCGGGATGACCGCCCTGGTTATTGTTCAGGTCTTTTACCGCTATGCCTTGAACAATCCCTTGGCCTGGACCGAGGAGGCGGCGATCTTCGCGATGATTTGGATGACCTTCCTGGTCACGCCGATCGCCTACCGTACCGGCGGCAATGTCGCGATCGACATCATCCGCGACCTCTTCAGGGGCCGCTGGCAGGCCTCGATTCAGATCGTGCTCAACCTGCTCGTCGTGCTTCTGCTGATCGTCCTGCTTCGCCACTCGATCCTCTATGTCGAGCGCGGCATGGGCTCGGTGGTGGCCTCGCTCGGGATCCGCTCGGGCTGGCTCTACATCATCATGCCGATCGGCGTCGCCGGCATGCTGCTGGTCGGCATCGAGATCGTGCTCCGCGCGACGAGAGCCCTTCTCGACCCCAGCCAGCCGATTTTCGAGATGCTCGAGCCCGACGAGCCGGGTGCGCGGGAGTACGAGTAGATGGCGCTCCTGCCGTTCTGGATCTTCATGGGGCTGCTCTTGATGGGCATGCCCGTGGTCTTCGCCCTGCTGCTCGGCCCCGGCATGAGCCTCTGGCTCGACGGCCGGCCGGATGCGTTCTTCGGGATGATGCAGCAGCGGCTGTTCAACGGCTTGCGCAGCTTCCCCTTGATGGCCGTGCCGTTCTTCATCCTCGCCGGCGAGTTGATGAATCGCGGCAACATCACGGTGCAGCTGGTCGAGTTCTCCAAATCGCTGATCGGTCATGTCCGAGGCGGCCTGGCGCAAGTCAACATCCTGACCTCGATCCTCTTTGCCGGGCTCTCGGGCTCGGCCGTGGCCGACACGTCGGCCTTGGGTTCGATGCTCATTCCGGCCATGGAGAAGAACGGCTACACGCGGCGCTTTGCAGCTGCGATCACCGCTGCGTCTTCGGTCATCGGGCCGATCATCCCGCCATCCGGGATCATGATTCTCTACGCCTTCATCATGAACGTCTCGGTCGCTGGCCTCTTTGCCGCCGGGATCGTGCCGGGGCTCCTGGTCGGGCTCGGGCTGATGATGATGACCTCCTACCTCGCCAAGCGCTACGACTTCCCGGTGGCGGCCAGGAAGGCCACTTGGCGCGAGCGGGGCACGGCGCTGAAGGTCGCATTCTGGCCACTCCTGACCCCGGTAATCCTGCTCGGTGGCATTCTGACAGGCATCTTCACGCCGACCGAGGCCGCGGCCGTGGCCGCCGGCTACGCCATGGTGATCACGCTCTTCGTCACCCGCACGCTGACTTTCGCCGACCTGCCGGAGGTCTTCTACAAGACGGCGCTGGCCTCGGGCACCATTCTCCTCCTGGTCGCGGCCGCCGTCAGCTTCTCCTCGGTGATCAGCCTCTTTCAGACCCCGCAGGTGCTGATCGGTGCCGTCCTGTTCCTCGCCGACAACCCCTACATGCTGCTGCTGCTCGTCAACATCATGCTGTTCATCGTCGGCATGTTCCTGGACGCTGGCCCGGCGATCCTCATCCTCGGGCCCATTCTCGGCCCGGCCATGGTCTCGATGGGCATCGATCCGATGCATTTCGCGATCGTCATGTGCGTGAACGTGACGGTCGGGCTGGCCACCCCGCCGATGGGCCTCGTGCTCTTCGTCGCGGCCTCGATCTCGGGCGAGAAGGTCGAGCGCATCGCCTGGGCGATGCTGCCGTTCCTGGCCGTGCAGGCCGCTGTCATCTTCCTGATCACCTTCGTGCCCGAAGTATCCCTGACACTGCCCCGGCTCTTGGGCTTCGCCTCCTGGCCGGATTGTACCACCGACCCCTTGAACTTCCTGAGTTGTGTCTTTGCCAACTGATGGAGACTGACCGATGAATGCCAAGACCCTCTTGCAGTCGACCCTCGCCGGCGCCGCCGCCCTGGCCCTTCTGGCAGCCCCCACCCTGGCCGCGGCCAATCCGCTGAAGATCGTCTTTCTCGCCAATACCGACGACGAGGACTATGACGGCTCGCTCGTCTTCAAGGACTATGTCGAGGCGGTCTCGAACGGCGACATCACCGTCGAGATCTATCCGGGCGGCCAGCTCTGCGGCAATCCGGACGAGTGCCTCGAAGCACTCCAGGCCGGGATCATCGAGGTCTTCATCACCACCTTCGGCGGCTTCGGCAATATCCTGCCCGAAGCGCAGGTGATGGACATGCCCTATATCTTCCCCAACGACCGCGTCGCCGAATGCGCGCTCGCGAACGATAGCGACTTCTTCGAGCTGATCCGCGACCGCACGCTCGAGCAGACCGGCAACATGCGGCTGATGACGATCTCGAACACCGGCGGCTGGCGCAACTTCGCCACCACCTCGACGCAGATCAGGACGCCGGCCGACGTCTCGGGTCTCAAGATCCGCACCATCGGCTCACAAGTCCAGCAAGAGCTGGTCCGCTCGATGGGTGGGGCACCCACTTCGATCGCCTGGCCCGAGGTCTATACCTCATTGGCCACCGGCATCGTCGAAGGCACCAAGAACGGCATCACCGACATCGTCGGCATGAAGTTCCACGAGCACCTGAAATACATGACCCTCGACGGCCATGCCTACATGGGGGCGATGTGGATGATGAACAACGACGCGCTGATGGCCTTGACACCGGAGCAGCGCCGGATCGTCGACGACGGCTTCGACGCGCTCCGCTGGACCGCGATCGTGCTGCCCAAGCGCCGCCAAATCGAGGCTTATGAAGCCTTCACCGAAGCCGGCGGCGAGATCTACGTGCCCACGCCCGAGGAAAAGGCCCAGTTCGTCGAGGTCTCCGCACCCATCTACGACTGGTACACC
>JAABSG010000266.1 GCA_011390475.1 Geminicoccaceae bacterium
GGTCCCGTGCGCGGTCTGGAGCCTGCCGCGCCTGGCGACACCGTCCTGGCCCGAGAGGCTGAAGCTCAGGCTCAACGGGGCGTTTCCGCCGCGGTGATCGGCGCGAGGCCAATCTGCGTAGACATGCGATAGCTCAAGGGAGATCCGCCATGTTCTCGAGTGGTGCCGCGTTCGTGCTGTTCAAGGCGATCATCGGCTTCGGCCTGCCGATCGCCGTCGGTTTCCACCAACTCTATCTCCTGAAGAAGGACAAGGAGAAGGGCAAGCCCGGTCCAGGCGGTGAACCGCAGATCGTGGCCAAGGGCGAGCCCGCACCGGTCGTTGCCAACCAGGACGAGCCTGCGGAAGAGCGCAAGGCCGCTTGAACGCTACCCCTCGGCTCACGGCGGACCGGCGGACGGCAGCGGCCGCTTGGCCCCGTCATTGTCCAACGCCACGTAGGTGAAGCTGCCCTCGGTCACCTTGACCGGCACGCCGATGCGGGCACGCTGCACCCAGGTTTCGACCTGGACGGTGAGTGACGTCCGGCCAACGCGGATCACGTCCGCATAGCAGCTCACGACATCGCCGACCGAGACCGGCGCATGGAAGGTCATGGCATCGATCGCCACCGTGGCGACCCGGCCGCCGGCCCGCTCGTAGGCGACGATGCCGCCGGCCACGTCCATCTGCGACAACAGCCAGCCGCCGAAGATGTCGCCGGCCGGATTGGTGTCGCCGGGCATGGCGAGCGTGCGCACCGCGGGCATTCGCACGACGATTGTGGCCTGATCCCGCTCCGCATCCATTGTCCAAAGCCCTCCACTTCCGATAGAAGCCTGCTTGCCGGCCACGCCCGACTCGGTCAAGCGGCCGGTTGGACCAGCCCCGGTGAGCAGCGGAGTGACCCGACGCCGATGACGGACCTGATCGACCTCGCCCAGGGCAAGAGCAACCACGACGACTACAACGCCGCTGAAATCGAGGTCCTCGAGGGCCTCGAGCCGGTCCGCCGCCGCCCCGGCATGTATATCGGTGGCACCGACAGCGGTGCCCTGCACCACCTCGTGGCCGAGCTGCTCGACAACGCGATGGACGAGGCCGTCGCCGGCTTCGCCACCCGGATCGAGATCGAACTCAGCACAGGCAATCGCGTCACCGTGCGCGACAACGGCCGCGGCATCCCGGTCGACCCGCATCCCAAGTTCCCGAAGAAGAGCGCGCTCGAGGTGATCCTCACCACGCTGCACTCGGGCGGCAAGTTCGCCAACAAGGCGTACCAGACCTCGGGCGGCCTGCACGGCGTCGGTGTCTCGGTGGTCAACGCCCTGGCGCTCGAGCTCCAGGTCGAGGTGGCCAGGAACAAGACCCTCTGGCGCCAGGCTTATGCCAAGGGTGCCCCCCTGGGCCCGCCCAAGAGCCAGGGCATGGTGCAGAACCGGCGCGGCACTACGATCAGCTTCGTCCCCGATCCGGAGATCTTCGGGACCAAACTCGCCTTCGAGCCGGAACGCCTGCACCGCATGGCACGAAGCAAGGCCTACCTCTTTCGTGGCGTCGAGATCCGCTGGGCCTGCGATCCGTCGCTGCTCGTCGGCAAATCGGTGCCCGAGAAGGACGTCTTCCACTTCCCGGCCGGCCTCACCGACTTCCTCAAAGGGCTGCTCGACGGCCGCGACACCGTGGTACCCGAGCCCTTCGCCGGCGTCACCGACCTTGCCGATGGGACCGGCAAGATCGAGTGGGCCACCGCCTGGCCGATCGACGAGGAAGGCTACCAGGGCTACTACTGCAACACGGTCCCGACCGCCTTGGGCGGCACGCACGAACAGGGCTTCCGCTCGGCCCTCTTGAAGGCGCTGCGTAGCCACGCCGAGCGGACCAGCTACAAGAAAGCCTCGATCCTCACCGCGGACGACATCACCGGCGGCGCCGCGATCCTCGTCTCCCTCTTCTACAAGACCCCGCAATTCCAGGGTCAGACCAAGGAACGGCTGGTCTCGCCCGAGGTGGCGCGGCTGGTCGAGGCCGCGGTCAAGGACCGTTTCGAGCTCTGGCTCGGCGAGCACGCCGCCACCGCCACGGCGCTCTTGGACCACCTCGTCATGCGCGCCGAGGAACGCCTGGCACGGAAGAAATCCAAGGAGGTCAAGCGGCAGACCGCTACCCGCAAGCTGCGTTTGCCGGGTAAGCTCGCCGACTGCTCGATCAGCGATCGGCCCGGCACCGAGATCTTCATCGTCGAGGGCGATTCCGCCGGCGGGTCGGCCAAGCAGGCCCGCTCGCGCGAGACCCAGGCGATCCTGCCGCTTCGGGGCAAGATCCTCAACGTCGCCAGCGCCACCGCCGACAAGCTCAACGCCAATCGCGAGCTGCAGGATCTCACGACCGCGCTCGGCTGCGGCGTCGGCAAGCACTGCCGCATCGACGATCTCCGCTACGAAAAAGTCATCATCATGTGCGACGCCGATGTCGACGGCGCGCATATCGCGGCCCTCTTGATGACCTTCTTCTTCCGCGAGATGCGGCCCCTGATCGAGAAGGGCCACCTCTATATCGCCCAGCCGCCGCTCTACCGCCTCAGCCACGGCGGCACCATCGAGTACGCCCGCGACGAAGCCGACCGCGTGCGCCTGATGGCCACCACCTTCAAGAACAAGAAGAACGTGGACGTGGGCCGCTTCAAAGGCCTCGGCGAGATGAACCCCCGGCAGCTCAAGGAAACCACCATGGACCCGGCGACACGGCAGCTGCTCCAGGTCGGGGTGCACGATGTGGAGGGCAAGCCCACGGCCGAGATTATCGAGGACCTGATGGGCAAGAAACCGGAGCTGCGCTTTCGGTTTATTCAGGACAATGCGAAGTTGGTCGAAGAGCTGGACGTCTAGCCAAACAAGAAAAAACGGGGAGGATGATCCTCCCCGCGCCCCACCGTTACTTTGCCCCTGTGCGAGGGAGAGCCGCCATGACCACGATCCAGGACAAGATCAGCCTGCGCGACCGCTACGGCAAGGTCGGCGTGCGGGCAGCGCAAAAGGAGCTGGACCGGCTCGACCGCCACTGCCGCCGCTTCATTGAGCTCTCGCCCTTCCTCGTCATGGCGACCAGTGACGCCGATGGCCGCTGCGATGCCTCGCCCAAGGGTGACGCGCCGGGCTTCGTCCGGGTCCAGGACGAGCAGACCCTGCTGATCCCCGACCGCATCGGCAACAACCGCGTCGACAGCCTCGAGAACATCCTCGCCAACCCGCGGATCGGCCTCATCTTCTTCCTCCCGGGCTACCAGGAGACGCTGCGCGTCAACGGGCGGGCCGAGATCAGCACCGACCCGGCCCTGCTCGATGCCACGGCGCACGCCGGCAAGCCGCCCAAATCGGTCATCGTCGTCACCGTCGAGCAAGCCTACATGCACTGCGGCAAGGCGCTGATCCGCTCGCACCTCTGGGATCCCGCCTGCCACCTCGAGAAAGGCGCCTTTCCCAGCCTCGCTCGGGTCCTCGCCGACCAGATCGACGGCGTCGACGTCGCCGAGACCGAGGTCGTGCTGGCCGACAATTACAAGAACGAGCTCTATTGAAGGCGGTGCCTCGGCAACACGATCCGGCAAGTCTCAACCGGCTCGCCGCCACCGCGAGCCTGGCCACCGCCATCCTCCTCACCGCGGCCAAGCTGTTGGCCGCCATCGTCTCCGATTCGCTGGCCATGCTGGCCTCGATGATCGACAGCCTCGCCGACATCGCGGGCTCCGCCATCACCTTCATCGCCGTCCGGATCAGCCAGCAGCCGCCCGACCACTCGCACCGCTACGGCCACGGCAAGGCGGAAAGCCTGTCGGCATTGACCCAGGCCTCCCTGGTCATGGGCTCGGCCCTCTTCGTCCTCATCGGCGCCGGCAACCGCATCGCCAACCCGCGGGTCATCGAGCCCGGCACCTTTCCGATCATCGTGCTCATGGTTTCCATCACGGCCACCTTTTGCCTCGTCACCCTCCAGCAATGGGTGGTCAATCGCACCGGCTCGACCGCGATCGCCGCCGACCGCCTCCACTATACCGCCGACTTCGCCACCAACATCCTGGTCCTCGTCACCCTCCTCGCCACCACCCGCTTCGGCATCTTCTGGCTCGACCCGCTCGCCGCGACGCTGGTCGCCCTGTATCTGGCCTGGCAGGCCTGCAAAATCGGCAAACGCGCCGTCGACACCCTCATGGACCGCGAGCTCGGCCCCGCCGACCGCACCCGCATCGAGGCCCTGGTCTGCGCCCACCCGGACGTCCAGGACTGCCACGACCTGCGCACCCGCAAAGCCGCCAACACCACCTTCATCGAGTTCCACATCGAACTCGACCCGCAAATGACCATCGGCCGCGCCCATCACGTCACCGACGATCTCGAGGCCACCCTGACCAGCGCCTTCGGCGAAGCCGAAATCATCATCCACCAGGAACCCGCCGGCCTCGAAGACGACCGCCTCGACCACCGCATCGCCGAAGCCGGCGAACGGCGGTAGGGGTCGCAAACAGCTCGCCTCGCAACCGAAGTGAAAGAAACGATAGCCCTCGCTTCGCGCGAAAAGATCGAAGAACGCAGGAAGGCAGCGCCTCCCTGCACCCACCGTTCTTTTGGGGCAGGCGCATGTTGTGACGGTGTCGGAGCGGGAGAGGGTTCGGCGAAATTCCCTGTGACGCTAGGGCGCCGAAGTCGTTCAAGCCCAAGGCAAAGTAACCGTTGATAGTGTTCGGGAACCCGACATGCCCCTGACGCAGCTTCTCTTCAGTGTGCTGGTGAGCGGCGCCGGGCTGGTCGCCTCGGGGGCGGTGAGCGAGTTTCCCGAAGGTGCCGGCAAGACGGCCTTTGACGCGCTGAAGCACCGACTCGCGATAAAGCACAACGTGACGTCGCTGCCGCTGCCGGAGGTCGCGGCGCAGAACCCGGCCTTCGCGACCGCAATCAAGGCCGAGTTGGAGAAGCCGACAATTGCCCAGTGACCCGGAAGTCCTGCAACTCGCCGAGACGCTGCGCCAACTGATCGCAGCCCTGCCGGCCGAAACACAAGCGCGCTACGTGCTCGACATCGATGAGATCCGCGCGGGCGGGGCGCTCCTCTTCGACGCCGTCGAGGGGGTCGAGGCAAAGTCCGCCACCTCCGAGAGCGACATGACCCTCGAGAACGCCAAGGCGCCGTCGGGAAAATCCTAGGCGGCGCGGGGCTAGCCGAAGCCGCGCCGCAGTTCTCTGGTCATTTCTTGGCCCACGGCAACCAGAATTTCCACTACCAGCATACGTCGGTCAGTGACGTTACAGCTGACCGAGAAATTAGTACCGAACGGCGCCAATAGGTCCGCCATGGCAATCCGTGAAAGGCTCGCATCGGCGGACCCGGGCAACGCCAGCTGGCAGCGCGATCTCTCGGTCAGTTGGAATAGAATCGGCGACGTGCGG
>JAABSG010000028.1 GCA_011390475.1 Geminicoccaceae bacterium
GATCCGGCCGCAAGCGGCGACGCGGTCAACCCGCCGGCAGCCCGGCGGCGCCAAGGGCTGCGACATCCGCCTCGAGCCGCGCCGGGTTCTGGCAAAACTGGGTCTTCTGCCAGGCGGCGATCGTGAAATCGGGACGAGCGGCCAGCAGGTGCTCGGCCGTTTTCCTGGCCTCGTCCGGACGCCCGCCCTGCTGCCGGATGATCACGATATCGACGAGGCCGAAGCCCGGGCTGCGCGCGTTATAGGCCTCGAAGGCGGCGATCGCCTCGGTGTTTCGTCCGGCCAGGCGATAGGCGTTGCCGAGATGGCCGAAATAGTGCCCGGGCGGGCTCGGCGTCAGCGTCATCGCCCGCTCGCCCAAAGCGATGGCCGCCTCCGCCAGGCCCGCGGTCGCCAGGACGAAGCAGGCGACGGCAGCGATATCCCCGGCGTCGGGCGCGAGACGCACCGCCCGGCGCACCTGGGCCGCGGCCTCGTCCCAGCGCTCCTGCAGCAGCAGAACCTGGCCGGCCCTGGCACAGGCATCGGCGTTCTCGGGATCGAGCGCCAGGGCGCGATCGACATGCGCGCGTGCCGACGCGATGGCCAGAGGCCGGTCGGCCCACCAGCCCATGCGGGCGTCGGCATAATGGATGAAGCCGAGCATGCTGTTCAGCACCGCCGAGCCGGGATCGAGGGCGAGCGCCTTCTCCCAGTGGGATCGCGCCCGCTCGTAGTTGTCCTCGGTGACGCCCTGGCGATAGTGGAAGAGGCCCTGCACCCAATGCGTCCAGGCGGCGACGTTGCTCGTGGTCGTGTAGTGCAGCCGGGCCTGCTCGCCCTCGGTCAGCTTGACCTGCAGCTCGGTCGCCAGGACCAGCGTGATCTCGTCCTGGACCGCGAAGATGTCGTCGATGGCGCGGTCGTAGCGCTCGGCCCAGAGATGCGCACCGGTGGCGGCATCGACGAGCTGGGCGGTGATCCGGATCCGGTCACCGCTCTTGCGAACACTGCCCTCGAGGACATGGCGCACGCCGAGTTGCCGTGCCGCCTCGCGGACGTCGACGGCGCGATCCTTGTAGACGAAGCTCGAGTGGCGGGCGGCGACGCCGAGCCCGGCGAGCTTGGAGAGCGTGGTGATGATGTCCTCGGTGAGCCCGTCGGCGAAAAAGGCCTGCTCGGGATCGCCGCTCATATTGGTGAAGGGCAAGACGGCGATCGAGAGCTTCTCGGCTGCCACCGGCGCCGCGGTCGGCGGCTGCGGCGCGCCGGCGGCGGCGAGGTCGAGGCGATAGACGCGCAGCGGCTCGGCGATGTTCTTCAAGACCCGTTCGCCGTCATCGACGAAAGCGGCGGTGACCTTGCCTTTCGCGTGGCGCCAGACCTCCTCGGAGATCGCGATGCCGCCGGGTTCCGCGATACCCTCCAGCCTGGCCGCGATGTTGACGCCGTCGCCCAGGAGGTCGGCGTCGTCGACCACGACGTCGCCGAGATGCACGCCGATGCGCAGATCCATGCGCTGGTCCGGGGTGAGGTCACGGTTACGGGCGGCCATGCCGTGTTGCACCTCGATCGCCACGCGCAGCGCATCCACGGTGCTCGGAAACTCGAGCAGCAGCCCATCACCCATGGTCTTGACGATACGGCCACCGCAAGCGGCAATGGCCGGGTCGACGAGTTCGCGTCGCGTCGCCCGAAACCGGGCGAGCGTGCCTTCCTCGTCGACCCCGATCAGCCGGCTGAAGCCGACGACGTCCAAGGCGACGATCGCCGCCAGCCGGCGGATGACGCGCGATGCCGTCACGAGGGTCACCTCATCAATGCCTGACGTGGCCGAGCGTATCCCACGACGCGAGTGGCGCTGTCCAATGCCGTGACCGCCAGCAGGCAGCGCTCGCGCGCTCTGGATACCGCAATGCCGCGCGGCCGGTATCGGATCGGCCGGCGACCCGGGTGACGTTCCGGCGTGGACCGGCTAGGTCTCTGGTGAAGCACTCGAGCCTGCGGGCTCGGCGGCAAGTGCGGCCACGACGGAGCGACGGACATTGGCTGAGACAGCGGCGAGCGGCGGCGAGGCGATCTGGCTGCTGCAGGTGGTGATGGCCCAGGCGAGTTGGCTCGAGGTCGCGGCCCCGCTCGCCTTTCTCGTCTGCTGGGTCGGCTATTGGGCCTTCGCCGATTTTTGGCGCTTCGGCCGGCAGTCCTTGATGCGGCGCATGGACGAGTATCGGGGTGCCTGGATGCGCCAGATGCTGGTCCGCGAGAACCGCATGGTCGATATCCAGGTGGTCCAGGTCCTGGTCCAGAACGTCTCGTTCTTCGCCTCCTCGGCGATCCTCATCGTCGGCGGCTTCGTCGCGGTCCTGGGGGCGAGCGAGCAGGCCCGCGCGATTGCCGCCGAGATCCCGTTTGCCGAACGCTCGAGCCCCTTGATCTGGGATCTGAAGATCCTGCTCCTGGTCGTGGTCTTCGTCTACGCCTTCTTCAAGTTCACCTGGTCGTTGCGCCAGTTCAACTACGTGGCGATCCTGATCGGCGCCGCGCCGCATGACCACGAGCCGGCGTCACTCGCCATGGCCGAGCAGATCGCAACAGTGGCGGGCCGGGCGTCCGATCACTTCAACCGGGCAATGCGCGCCTATTATTTCGGCCTCGCCGCCCTTTCCTGGTTCATCCAATCCTGGCTCTTCGTGCTCTGCTCGGTGCTCGTGGTGTTCATCATCTTTCGCCGCGAGCATCGCTCGGCGGTCCTCGCGGTGCTCGGTCCCGTGGGTCAGTCGATCCCGGGCGATCACCGCCGTACGGAGCTCTAGTTCCAACGGTCAGTAGGCGACCAGGCTCGCCCGGTGGCGCGGAGTCGGCGCGTAGCCGGCGAAGCTGTGCGTCGTGGGCAGGGGTGCGGGGCAGCGGTTGAGGACGACGCCGGCGAGCGGGCAGCCACTCTGGAGGAGCCTGCCGGCACTGGTGGCGAGGCTCGGCGCATCGGTGCGGCCGACGGCCGCCACCAAGAGCGCGGCGTCGGCATGCTCGGCCAAGAGCAGCGCGTCGGCGGTGGCCAGGAGGGGCGGGGCGTCGATGATGATCAGGTCGTAAAAGCGCCGCGCATTGGCAAAAAGCTGCTTCAGCCGGTCACCGCGCAACAGCGAGGGCGCCAAATTGGCACCGGTCTCGGCGACCAGCACATGGCCGCCGCCGGCCTGGTCGACCACGATGGTATAGGGCAAGGGCTTGTCGCCCGGCCGCTCCTCACCCAGCGCACCCACCTTCGAGCCCAAGGTGCGGCGCAATCCCGGGCGCTTGTAGTCGCCCTCGACGACGAGGCAGCGCAACCCCTCGCGCACCGCGACCCGAGCGGCGGCCAGACTGACCGAGGTCTTGCCGTCACCGGCGCTGGCCGAAGTGACCAGGAAAATTTGCGGCGCCGGGCCCTGCCGCGGTGCTCGGAGTCCCGCCAGCATCGCGCGCAAGGTCTCGCTCGCCTGACCGTCGGGCTCCTCGAGCACGGCATCGGCGAGCACGCCACGGCGGCGGCCGACGATCGGCAGCACGCCCAGGACCTCGAGCCCCGTGCTCCGCTGGACGTCGCCCGGATCGAGCAGCCGCTCGCCGAGCCAGCGCCGGGCGACGATGATCCCGGCGCCGACGACGAGGCCGATCAATCCGCCCAGACCGCCGAGCAACGTGCGGCCCGGCCCGGTCGGGCGCAACGGCGGTTCGGCCGCCGAAACGATGCGCGCATCGGCGGTGATCAGGGCCGGGCTCACCAACGTCTGCTCGTAGCGCTCGCGATAGAGGTCGTGCAGGCTCTGCAGGCTCTGCACCTCCTGCCGTGCCAGCTCGATGCCGACCCGCCCCCCGGCACTGGCACCGGCCCGGTCCTCGGCCTCGGCGAGCAGCTGGTCGAGCCGCCGGGCACGCTGCTCGAGCAGCGCCGCCTCGCGCTCCAGCCCACCCTTGATGCTGCGCACCTCGGCCGCGATCTCGCGCTGGAGACCGGCGAGCTTGGCCTCGAGGGCCTGGATCGTCGGGTGCAGCGGCCCGAGCGTCTGGCGGGCCTCGGCGAGGTCGCGATTGTTGAGCGCAACGTCGGACCAGAGCTGGTTCAAGGTCGGCGTCACGATGGCCCCCCGCAACACCACCTCGGCCCGACCACCCAGCGCCGCATCCACCCGCTCGATATCGGCGCCGACCCGCTCCTGCTCGATCCGCAGATCCTGGGCCTCGCTCATCAGCGCGTCGAGATTGCGGGCCCGGATGGTGCCGCCCTCGCCCAGCACCAGCTCGGACTGGCCTTCGAGCTCGGCGAGCCTGCGCCGGGCCGCCGCGAGCTCGCCGCCGATCTCCTCGAGGCGTCGCTCCAGCTCGCCCCTCGCCCGGGCGAGATCGCCCTGCTTGGCGGCGCGGTCACGCTCGACATAAGCCGTCATCACCGCATTGACGACACCGGCCGCGAGCTCGGCCGTGGGCCCCTGAAAGCCCAAGGTGATCGCATAGCTGCGCTCCTCGCTCCAGACCTCGAGCCGCCGCTGCAGGTCGTCGACGATGGCCGCCCGCTCGGCAGCTCCACGCGCCGGCCGGTGCTCGAGCCAGCCGCGCGGCGCCCAGCTCTGCAGCAGCCCGGCGACGGGCTCGGGCAGCCAGGGTGCGGTGAGGAGACGAAACAGGGCGGGCGGGCCGAGCGTCGGATTGAAGGCCGGATGGTCGATCAGCCCGAGATCGTCGACGGCCGCCGCCACGGTTTCCCGCGAGGTGAGGATCCTGGCCTCGCTCCGCCCACCCCAGGGCTCGACCGTACGGCTGGAGGCCAAGGGGCTGAGTTCGGGGATGGCCAGCCGCGCCGTGTCGATGACCAAGAGCCCCTCGGCCGCATGGCGACTCGGGCGGAGCTCGGCGAAAGCGAGGCCGCAGGCGAGGCCGATCAGCGCGGCCGCGGTCAGGGCCAGCTTGCGTCGGCCGAGCAGGCGCAACAGTTCACGAAGCGCGATGCCGCCCGGTGCCGTCGTGCCGCCATGCCAGCCGCCACCGGCGGCAGTCGTCGGACCCGCCGGGGCGCCCGGCGCGGCACTCGCCCAAGGCGACCGGTTCGCCGGTCCCGAGGCAGCGCGCGCCGGTCGCTCTCGAGGCTCGCTCGGTTGGAGATCGCGGTTCATTCAACTGTCACCAATTGCCGCCGTCCGCGAAGGGCAGGCTTTCCCGGCTGAACGATGACCTGATCCGATAATCGATCGCTGCACGCGTGGTCACCTCGATCGCTTGCCGGATCATCCGCGCCGCTGTCCGACCTCGGGCCGCGCGCTGTCCAACCTTAGGACGATTTTAACCGCCCGCTGGCGGTCTGACGCATGCCACAGTATCGAGGTCATATCGGGCTATGGCAGCGCTCTTCAGCATCACGGCGCCGCCGGCCCTCGGCGATCGGCATCGAGATCCGGCTCGGTCGCGAGATCGTCGAACTGGAAGAAGCGCACATGCTCGATGGCGAGCTCGCCCGGCCAGGGTGTCGTCTCGTCCGGTGGCCCGGCCCAGTTGCCGCCGACGGCAAGCGTGGCCAAGAGGTGCATGGGCTCGTGCATGTCGGCTGGCGTGGGCCAGGTCTGCAGCGCCTCGCCGTCGAGGTACCAGGTGATCTCGTCGGGCCGCCAGGCGACGCCGTAGCTGTGGAAATCGGCCGCGAGGTCGGGGGCGGGCAATGCCACGAAAGGTGGCCCCGACCCTGCGATGGTCGAATGGAGATTGAGATAGAGCGCCGTCGTCGCATGGCCGAGCACCTCGGCGATGTCGATCTCCGGCGGCCACGTGTAGCGGGTCGGCAGGAGCCAGAGCGAGACCCAAAAACCCTGCCCTTTCGGCATCCGGGCGCGGATCTCGACATAGCCGTAGGTCTGCGCGTGGCTGTCCAGCGTCGACAGCATGCCCGAGAGATAGGGGTAGCCCCAGAGCTGCTCTTGCAACTCGGGCGGGGTCGGCGTGGCGCTGATCACCAGGATGCCGTCCTCGAGGCGGAACGGGTCCAGGCCCAAGGGCTCGCTGCCGGCCCCGGTGAAGGCCGGATCGACATAGAGCTGCAGTTCGCCGTTGTCCGGCAGCGTGAAGGCGCCGATGCCGTCCCACTTGAAGCGGGTCCGCCAGGGGCCGTGGTCGTGGCTGAAGCTGTCGAACCGATCCTCGAAGACGAGGTGGGCGGGCGGCAGGTCCGGGGGCAGGTCGAGCATCAGGAGACTCGAGATGTCTCGGCAGCAGGGCCGATCGGGCGGCCGCCACCGAACCCGAGGCTGGCCCATAGCGCCGCGAGCGTGCTGGCCGCCAGGAGATAGAGGGACAGGGCATAGGTGAGAATGCCGGTCAGGATGAC
This sequence comes from Geminicoccaceae bacterium, assembly GCA_011390475.1. GTDB lineage: Bacteria > Pseudomonadota > Alphaproteobacteria > Geminicoccales > Geminicoccaceae > SLRI01. The sequence goes on from JAABSG010000028.1 coordinate 6,332, forward strand.
GAGCGCCAGACGCAGCGGCGGCTCCAGCGACTGGCCGATGCTCAGATCGACCACGAGCACGGCCGCCGTCATGACCGCCGCCGCGACCCAGATCGGCAGCTGCTCGCGGATCGCGGTGCCGAGCCCGATCGTGCGTTCGAGGGCCGCGATGGAGACCGGCAGGATCAAGGCGTTGGCGAGCCCGCCCGCCAGCGCCACAGCGGCGAGGCCGAAGGGTGCCGCGGCCGCGACCAAGGCCAAAAAAAGCGCGGTGTTGGCGAGCGTCAGGCGGAAAAAGAGCGCCGGCCGGCCAGCTGCCACCAGGATCTGCCCGGCAACCAGGCAAAGCGCATAGACGATGCCGAAGGCGGCCAGGATCTGCAGCGGCAGCACGCTCGGCTGCCAGGGCACACCGAAGACCAGCGGCACCAGGGGCTCGGCCACGAGGGCGAGGCCGAGTCCGGTCGGCAGGCAGAGCGCGCTGGTCAGCCAGAGCGTCCGGCCGGCCGCCTCGCGCAGCGCGGCGCGGTCGTCCTGCAGGCGCGCCAGCACCGGCAGGGTCAAGGTCGCCACCGTGTAATGCGTCGCCATGCCGAGCGCGAAGATCAACCGAGTGGCGAGGAAGTAATGTCCGAGGGAGGTGGTCGAGACGAACAGGCCGAGGATGGCGAGATCGAGCTTCTTGCCGGCAAAGCGGGTCAGATGCGTGCCCATCAGCGGCAGCGCAAACCGCCCGAGCGAGCGGGCGGCAGCGCCATCGAAGACCAGCTTCGGCCGCCAGGGATCGGCGAGAGTCAGCACGACGAGGCCGGTGACAGCACCGGTGAGCTGCAGGCCGACGAGCGCCCACACCCCGGCCCCGGCAACCGCCGAGCCGAGCCCGACCATGCCGCCCATTGCCGTCGCCCCCAGGACGCGAAGGGCAATCGGCTTGAAGGCGAGGCGGCGCACGAAGCGGGCCTGGAGCACGGCGGCGGCCGCGGCGATCGGCAGGATCGGTGCCAGGGCGATCAGGATCGGAGCGAGGCCCGGCGCCGCGAACAGGCTCGACAGTGGATAGGCCGCCGCCATGACCACGAGCATGAGGGTCAGGGCCAGCCCGAGATTGAGCCAAAAGGCCGTGGTGATGCGCCGGTCGCCGGCCTCCTCGCCCTGCACGATCGCGTCCGCCAGACCGGAGGTGAGCAGCACCTGGGCCGCGGCGATGACCACCCCGGCCAGGGCCACGACGCCGAACTGCTCGGGCACCAGGAGCCGCGCCATGACGACGAAGACCAACAGGGCCAGGCCCTCGCCGCCGGCAGCCTCGGCAAAGCGCCAGGCCGCACTTTGCGCGATGGTCCGGCCGCTCGGCGCTTCGGCGGGCCCGATCGTCCGCTGCCCAGTCATCCGCTGCCCCGTCATCTGCTGCCCTGTCGTCCGCTGTCCAGTCGTCCGCCATTCAGTCGTCCGCTGGGCCGGCGACTTCTGCCCAGGCAATCGCGGCGCGGCCAGGCGCTGCTGCTCAACTCGCCATGCCCTGGCGGCGGAAGGCATTGGCGATGGTCTCGATCAGCGGTGGGCGAGAGGTCGGCAGATAGCGCATGCCGATCAGCCCGACGGCCACGCGTCTCGGCGCCAGGGCGACAGCGGAGATCCAAAGCCCGCGGATCAGCTTGTGCCAAGTCGTCTGCGGATAGGCGAGGCCGGCCGCGAGGGTTTGCCAGAGCAGGCGCCAGACGCCGAGCAGGTCACCGAGACCACCCGCCTCCAGCTTGGCGATGACCAGTTGGAGCTCACGATAGGGCAACAGCTTGTCCAGGGTGCGCTCGCCGTCGAACGGGATGCCGAGCTTTCGGCAATGCGCCGCCATGATCGCGATCCTGGCATCATCGGCGGCGAGCTGCTTGGCGAACCGCGCGGCCTCGACCCGATCGGTCGAGAAGTTGTTGTTACCGTGCAGTCGATAGAAACCGATCACCGCCTGGCTGGTGACCACGTCGCCATAAAGTGGGGCCAGCGTATTCAACAGCGCATCGACATGCGGGTGCTGCGCGAAGGGCACCACTTGCGCCAGGAATGGCCGGGCAAAGGCATTGCCGGTGGTCGGCGGACATTGGTAATAGCCGGTGCGCAAAAGCTCCTTCTTGACGGCATCGGGGGCGAGAGTGCGCGAATATTTCGGCCAGTGATGCTCGATGGCGAGGCCGTCGCCGGTCAAGGTCTGCAGCCGGAACTGCTTCTTGCTGCAGCCCGGAGGCCAGTCCCGTGCCGCCATGGCGGCGGCTTCCGGCACCAGCCGGTCATCACTGTCGAGAAAGACGACGATCGGATGCCGCGAGCGAAGAAAGCCGGCCTCGCAGGCCCGCGTCTGCCCGGCATTGGCCTGGAAGATGGCGGTCACCCGATCACCGTAGCCTTCGACCACGGCGCGCGAGCCGTCGGTCGAGCCGTCATCGACCACGATCACCTCGACGTCGGGATGGGTCTGCGCCAAGGCACTGTCGATGGCCTCGGCGATGAACCGTTCGTAGTTGTAGTTCGGGATGATGATGCTCACCCCCGGGCTGCTCGTCATGTCTGAACTTCCTCGGGCCGGCGGGACTCGACCAGGCCGGGCTCGGCTCTGCTCGCGAGCTGGCGCTCGACCGCCATCGGCGGCACCGGCCGACTAATCTGAAAAGCATTGACCACGGCCTCGATGGCCCGGGGCCGTCGGGTCGGATCGTAGCGAAAGCCGACGAGCCGGGTGGCCAACGCCTGCGGCGACACTGCCACGGCCGTGATCCAGAGGGCGCGAAGGAGGCGATGCCATGGGGTATAGGGGGCCCCGAGCCCGGCCTTCAGGGTCGCGGCGAGGAGGCGGAGCACCGCCGAGTGGTCGCGCGGCCGTCCGGCCTGGAGCTTGGCGATCACCACCTCGAGCTCGCGATAGGGCAAGAGGTGGCGAAGGGCGCGAAACCCCGCGAAGGGCAGGCCCAGCCGGTCGCAATGCCGACCCAGAATGGCCAGGCGCAATGGATCGAGAGCGATGAGCTCGACGAAGCGCTCGACCTCGCCGCTGCCGGCGAAGGAGTTGCTCGCCCGGTGCACGCGGTAGTGGCCGATGACCGCCGGGCTCGAGCGGACGTCGCCGTAGAGCGGGGCCAAGGTGTTCAAGAGCGCATCGATATGCGGGTGCTCTTCGAAGGGCGAGACGGCGTCGAGAAAGCGTCTGGTATAGGCGTTGCCGCTGGTCGGCGGGCTCGCGTAATAGCCGGTGCGCAGGAGTTCGGCCCGGATCGATGCGGGCGCCAGATCGGCCGGGTATTTGGGATAGATGTGGTCGAGCACACGCCCGGCCGCATCCATGGTCCGCAACCGGAACTGCAGCTTGCTGACCGCAGTCGCCGCGTCGGCGCCGGCCAGCAGGTCCGCTGCCATGGCGGCGGCGTCGGGCACGAGGCGATCGTCGGCATCGAGGAAGAAGACGATCGGGTGCCGCGATCGCGCGAAACCGGCGGCACAGGCCAGCGTCTGCCCGGCCTTGGCCTGAAAGAGCGCGGTGATGCGCGTCCCATAGGCCGCGATCACGGCCGCCGAGCCGTCGGTCGAGCCGTCGTCGACGACGATCACCTCGACCAGCGGGTGGCGCTGCGCCAAGGCACTGTCGATCGCCTCGCCGAGATAGCGCTCGTAGTTGTGGTTGGCGATGACGATGCTCACACCGAGCGGGGCACTCATGTCTCGGTTTCTCGAAGCGCCACCGGCCGGTCGACCGTGCGACCGGCATGGGCGAGCGTGGCCGCGGCGTAGACGGCGCAAGTCTGCCGCCCGATCGCGTCCCAGCCGGGTAGTCGATCGCGCAGCCGACGCATCTCGGCCCGCATGGCCGGCAGGGAGTGCGGTGCGGCGAGCAGCCGGCGCAGGGCCGCGGCCAGGCTCTGCGGGTCACCCGCTGGCACCAGCAGGCCCTGGCGCCCATGCTCGAGCAGTTCGGCGAAAGCGCCGATCCGGGAGGCCACGACCGGCAAGCCGGCGGCCACCGCCTGCATCAGGACGCCGCTCGCCTCGATGTCGAGATAGGGAAAGACGAGCGCATCGGTGGACGCGAACAGCTCGTCCATCCGCGCCTCGGGCACGAAGCCGAAATCGAAGCGGACGCAATCCTCGAGCCCGAGCCGCGCCGCCTGCGCCTCCAGCCTCGCCGGGTCCTGGTGCGGCTTGCCGACGATCTCGACCGCCAAGCGCCGGCGTTCGTCGGGGCCGAGCAGACCGAGGGCGTCGAGCAGGATCGCCACCCCCTTGTAGGGCTTGATCTTGCCGAACTGGAGCAGGCGGATGCGCCCGGCCGGCGGCGGCGTCGCGTCGATCCGCCGGCCGAGCAGCCCGTGCGGCACGACGTGCAGCCGGCCGGCCGGCACGCCTTGGCGCAACAGCCGGCTGCGGCCCTGCTCGGTGTGGCAGATGACGGCATCGACGCTGCGGGTGAGCCGGCTGATCCCGGCCGCCATCAGCCAGGGCTCGGCGCCGTTGTAGGGCACGGTGTCGTGGACGGTGAGAACCACGGGTGCGACGGCGCGCAAGCGGGGCAGGAAAGCGAGATCGAGCAGCGGCAAGGGGGCCCATTGCAGATGAATGACCTCGATCCCGAGAGCGTCGAGCAGCCCCGGCAGCCGCCAGAGATCGAGACCGTGCAGCGCCCCCTTGGCGACCCGCCCGGCGCCGGCCGGGAGATGCCGGCCGAGCCCCGTCGCGAGTGGCCGGTAGAAATGCCCCACATGGTCGATGCCCGGCAGCTCGCCCAACACCCCACCGAGCACCCCACCGGCCTCGCCGATCACCGTCACCGCGTGACCACCGGCCATCAAGCCCCGTGCCAAGGCGACGTCATAGGGCGGGCTGAACGCGCTCGGGTCGACGAGGGCAATGCGCATCACGGGGCCCCCTTCAGCCAGCGGCCCGGGCGTCGGCGGTTTCGGGACGGGCCGAGGCCGCGACATTCCAGGTGACCGCCCGCCGGCCGCGCAGCGCTCGCCACGCCCCGATGGCGTTGCCGGCAAAAGCCAGGAGCATGTTCCAGACCTGCTCGACCGGGCCGATACGCCAGCGCAGGCCGAGCCAGAGGCCGCCGCCGGCGAGCAGCAACAGCGCCAGTGTCGGCAGCACGCCGAACAGCAGGCCGGCGGCGATGGTGAGCAGAACGCCGCCTGCGGCCAGGAACCAGCCACCGATCCAGCGCAGCAGCCGGTACATGACGTATTTGTAGAGATGCCACCGATCGAGGGTCCGCAGCCGCGGCCAGAGTGCGCTGTGCACCGCCATGCACTCGCAAGCGATGCGAATCTTGCGCTTGAACTCGTCGGCGGGCGAGGTGGTGTGCCACTCGAAGGCGCGGAGCTCGGGTGCCCTGACCACGCGGCGACCCTTCGCGAGCACGGTGAGCGGCAAGAACAGATCGTCGAACAGCCCCAGCGGCACGGGCACGTGCAACGCCCGGCGCATGGCGAAGAGCGAGCCGTCGCCACCGATGGCCGAGCCGGTGTCGGTCTCCAGGCCACGCGTCCATTCGTTGAGCCGCCAATAAGCCGAGCCCACGGCAGCCGTGGCCCCGGCATCGTCGTTCACATACGTCAGATGACTGCACACGCAGCCGACGCTCGGATCGGCGAAATAGCGGCGGAGCACGGCCACGGCATCGGGCTGGATGCGGACATTGGCGTCGGTGAACATCAGCACCGAAGCCCGGGTCATGCCGACCAGGAGGTTCATGCCGTGGGTCTTGCCGCGGCGCTCGGCCGAGACCACCAGCGTGATCCGGTCGCGGTAGGGCTCGAGCAGAGCCGCCGTGCGATCGGCGGCGGCATCGACATAGACCAGGATCTCGAGTTGCCCGGCAGCCTCGCGGAGCTGCAGCAGGTCCTCGATCTTGGCCTCGATCGTGCGCTCTTCATTATAGGCGCAAAGGCAGATCGCGAAGGTCTCGGCCGGTGCCGCCGGGTCCGGCCGTGGCACGGGCGGCGCGGGCCGCAGCCGCCGGGCCAACAACAGGCTGAGCTGATAGGGACCGAACGGGTAGAGCCCGAGCAAGAGGCAGCCGAGGCCCAGGCCGGCGATGGTGAGCGCAAACGGCAGCATGGCGGTTCCGATCAATGCGCGTTCTCGCCCTTGAGCGTTGCCCAGGGGGTCTTCAAGAGAATCAAGAGGTCGAGCCAGAGCGACCACCGGCGGATATAGTCGAGGTCGAAATCGACGCGTCGCTGCAGGTGGTCCTCGGTCTCGGTATTGCCGCGCAAGCCGTTGACCTGGGCCCAACCGGTGATGCCGGGGCGGACGCGGTAGCGGCGCTGGAAGCGCTCGACCACCTCCTCGTAGGGTCGGCCACCGGCTTTGGCGTTCAAGGGATGCGGCCGCGGGCCGACGAGGGACATGTCCCCCATCAGCACGTTGATCAGCTGTGGCAGCTCGTCGATGCTGGTACGCCGCAAGAAAGCGCCGACGCGGGTCACCCGCGGATCGTCCCTGGTCACCAGGCGATCGGCCAGGGGATCGGCCATCTCGTGACGCAACGAGCGGAACTTCAAGGCGTCGAAGCGCCGGTTGTTGTAGCCGCTGCGAACCTGGCGGAAAAAGACCGGGCCCGGGCTGTCGAGCTTGACCGCCGCGGCGACGAGCAGGAGCAGCGGCCCGAGGAAGAGCAGCATGGCCAGTGCCACGACGATGTCGGTGAGGCGCTTGATCGCCCGATCGGCGGTGCCCAGCGGCTCCTCGTGGACGCGCGTCACGGCGAAGCCCACGGGCGAGCGGGCGAGCGGCACGGCAATGCCGACCCGCACCGGGACCACCTCGAGTGCCTCCAGCAAGCGGCCGAGCCGGGCGGGGTCGGTGGACGGCAGGGCCACGACGGTGATCGCCTCGGCCCAGCGGACGGTCTCGATGCAGTCGGCGACCCAGGCCTCCGCCGCGGCCTCGTTCTCGCTCGACCGAGCGGCAAAGTCGTGCACCGGCGCCGCCACCAGCTCCAGCGCGCAACGGCAACCGTGCTCCGCCTCCAGCAGCTGCTGCAGCCTGGCCCGGTCGAGCACGGCACCGACCGGCAACAGGTCGAGCACAGCGACCCGCCGGCGGAGCGCGCCCAGCGCCTCGGCGCGTTGCAGGCCGAGGGCGAGCAGCACGCGCACCGCCGCCAGCAACACGCAGAACAGGCAGGCGGTGAGCAGCACGTCGTAGACATCGAGCACGCGGCGCGCCGCGACAGCGCCGATGATCGACATGCCGGCGGCGACCGAAAGGGTGGCCAGCGCCAGGAGCTGCGGCAGCACCTGCTCGGGCCGGCGCAGACGCGGCCAGGCATAGCCCCGCATCGACTGGATCAGGAGGACGAGTGCCATGCCGAAGGCGGCGGCGGTGCCGATGACCAGTGGGTCCGGCTGGATGCCCTCTCGCGCGAGCCCGAGGGCGATGACGAGTGCCGCCAGTCCCGCCTCGACGGCCGCCAGGGTCAAGCCGAGGGTCAGCGCCGTGCGGCCGAGCGGCATGCCGGCACCGCGACCGCCTGGCCAGCCGAGCGCCCGCCACGGGCTCTGGGAAGTGTCGATCATGAGGTGGGCCTGCCATGGCTCGGTTGCAGATGCAGCGCCAGCGAGGTACTCGACTCGCTGCTCGACCCGCTGCTGGAATCTGGCGCGAGGCGCGGCCAGACGACCAGTGCCAGGATCATGAACTGGACGTGGTAGCCCAAGAGAAAGCCGCCGAGGAAAAGAACCTGAAAGAGCAGGGCCGCGGCGAGCCGGCGGTCCGGGCAGCCGGCGAAGAGGCAGTAGCCGTAGAAGACCGCGAACGGCACGGCACCGATCAGGCCGTACTCGACGACGAGCTTGAGCCAGGAAGAATCCTGCACCGCATAGTCGAAATGCCAGACGGCATCCGCCATGCCACCGGGGCCGACGCCCGTCAGCAAGAGCGCCGGCCGGCCGGCGAAGACGTCGGCCACGGCCCAATAGGGACCGAAAAAGCGCATCGAGGCACTCGCCTGCGGGTTGGCGAACTCGCCCGAACGGGCGAGAAAATAGTCGACAGGAAACGTGTCGGCCAAGGCCCAGACGGTGACCGCCGCGAGGGCGAGACCGGCCACGAGCCAGAAACTGCGACCGCTGGCGACGAGGAGGACCGGCAGAAAGACCGCGAGCAGCAAGAGACCGGTGCCCGAGAAGGCGAGGACGAGGCCGGTGACGAGAGTGGCCAGGACCGCGAGCCGACGGAACCAGGCGAGCTCGACGATGATCGCCAAGGCCATCAGCTGCGAGAGATGCGACGGCTCCAGGAGCCAGAGCCCCGTCGACTTGACGATCCCACCACCCAGCTCGATCGCCAGATTGAAGCCCGGGATGAAGAAGGGCGCCGGCAACAACCGGTCGAAGGGGAACATCCAGGTCGAGCCGAGCGCGAACTGGACCGCGAATTGCCCGACGGCGGAGGCGGCGACGACCAGTGCCAGGGTCTGGAAATGGGCGAGCAGCCGGCGGTAATCGGCCTCGCCCATCGGCAGAACGAGGACGAAGGGAAGGTAGAGCAGGCAGAACATCGCGAGCGACAGCAGCGAGAAGCTCTGGCCGCCGAGCACCAGGGCCAACAGAACGGCGGCCAGCATGACGCAGAAGAGCACGAAGCGGGTCGGCTCGACGACGAGCCAGCCGCGCAGTGCCCCGACGCCAGCGACCAGGAGACCGAGGACGAAGCCGACGCCGAGCTGGCTCGCCGCCGCCGGCACGGCGAAGCGCTGCAGGATGATCGCGGCAACCAGCACGACGAGCAGCGGCAGGACGGGCGTCGCCAGCGTCACCGCCGCTGCGACCGGCGTCGGCCCGACGCGAGCCGGCGCAGTGGCCTGCCGCGGTCGCAACCCTCGGCCCGCCGAGACCGCCTCGGTCATGCCGCCGCCCATCCGCCGAAACCACTCATTCAAGCGACCAGCGATTGGTCGGCGGTGGCCGCAACGCGCGCGAAGCCGTCGATCATCGCCTTGAGCCCTTCCTCCAGGGTGACGGTCGCCTCCCAACCGAGGAGCTTGCGGGCACGCGCCGGATTGCCCCAGAAACGAGCGACGGTGCCGCCGACCGTCGCCTCCTCGACCAGCCGGGCCCGGCCGCTGCCGAGCCGGTGGGCGTGGCGGGCGAGCTGGCCCAGCGTGGTCGGCTCACCGGTGGCGAACTGGACGGGCGGCAGGTCACGCTCGCCGGCCAGGAGCGCTTCGACCAGCCGGGCCGTGCCCGCCGCCACGTCGTCCACATGGGTGAAATCGAAGGCGTTTTCCGTCCCGCGAACATGCATCAACCCACCTCGGGCAGCGGCCCGGGTGAACGCCGGAACGACCCGATCGGGATGGTCGTCGATACTGCCGTAGACGTTGGCGTAGCGGACGATCTGGGTGTGCTGACCAGCTTTTCGGGCGTGTTCGACCAGCTGTTCGGCGGCGGCCTTCGAGCGGCCGTAAACATTGATCGGGGCAATCTGCGCCGTCTCGACCACCGGCAGGCTCGCGGGCTCGCCGTAGACCTCGCGGCTGCTGGCCAGCAGGACGAAAGGCCGCTCGGGTAACGCGCGCGCCGCTTCGAGCACGGCGCGCACCCCGCCGACATTGACACTGCGGCAGAGCCGGGGCTCGGCCGCGCTCACGCTGACCCGGGCAATGGCCGCGAGGTGCAAGATCCCCTGGCACCCGGCGGCCCGCGCGCCGAGGCCTGCGGGCGAGCGGACATCGCCGTAGTCCGGATGGCAGGGCGAGACGGCGTTGTCGAAGCCCACCACCTGATGCCCGGCGGCTACCAGCACCCGGCGCAGTGCCTGTCCGATGAGCCCGGCGGAGCCCGTGAGAAGCAGCCGCGCCATGCCGCTCAACGTCCGCCCGCGGGCCGCCGGCCCATGGCGCCGGCGACCGGCAGGGCCGTGCCGTGACGCGTCAGGGACAACAGGTGGCTCGAAAAGTGGCGCGCTGCTCGACCGGTCATGACCCATCCATTCGACACAGTTTCATCATCGTCACGACCATCATCGGTCGCTGTGGATTGGTGTTCGGGCAACGCCGACACACCTCGCGGGCCGCGCCTCAGCCCCGGCAAGATCACCGCAGCGGCCCTCGCCGCAAACATCGATGGCCACCGTGAACCTGCTGTAGCTGCCCGGCTTTTCGCTCTGTCAGCAGGCTAGCCACGGCCGACGGTATAAGAGCCGGCCGCGCCAGCGAACAGAGCAAAATAGCGTCGCTTGTACATGAGTGCGACTTCTAAACGCGCAGGCAAAATCGGCGGCCGAATATCGCAACTCGAAAGCGAATGGCGCCTTCTACATGATGAATGATTTGTTTACTCGAAGATGAACGACCGGTTCGACTATTCACCTCTTGAAAGAAGAAGCGGCCCTCGGACCGATACCGTCAGTACCAGTAGCCGCTGGCGCGAAAGCGCGGCTGACCGACCCCGATGGCGAGATCCTGCGGCAGGCGGCCGTGGACCGGGTCCTCGGGCCAACTCGGGCTCTCGGCCTCGCCGAGCAGCGACAACAAACGCTCGACGCGCTCCTCGGTCGGCGGATGGGTGCGCAGCAAAGAGGGCTCGGGCATCCGTCGGCCGGGGAGCAGGATCTCCTCCCAGTAGCGGCCCTGATAGCGGTCGAGCTTGTCGAGCGCAGCCGCCAGCCCGGCCGGATCGCGGGTGAGCGTCGCGGCCTCCAGATCGGCATCGAACTCCCGCGCCCGGGAGAGCGCGAGCTGCAAGAGGCTGCCGAGCACCGGTGCCGTGAGTAGGATCAAAAGGGTCAGAAGCGGCACAGGTGCATAGCCGAAAAGCAAGAGCGGCAGGCTCGCCAGCGCCAGAACGATGCCGATCGTGGCCAAGAGGCTGGTCAGCCGGCTCAGCATGTCGGCGAGCCCCATGAGCCAGAGATCGTTGTTGCGCACATGGCTGAGCTCGTGCGCCAGGACACCCGCGAACTCGCGCCATTCCAGCGTGCGCAGGAGCCCCACGGTGACGGCGATGGCGGCCCGGCTGCGGTTGCCGACGGCAAAGGCGTTGAGCGTCGCCGACGGCAGGATGTAGAGGCGCGGCACTGCCGCCAGACCGGCCCGCCGGCTGAGCTCCTCGACCAGCGCCGCCCCTTCCGGGAAGGTCTGCCGGTCGACCGGCCGGGCCCGATAGGCGCGCATCACCCAGTCGGGGGCGACCGTGGGCGAGAGGAGAAAACCGAGGAGCCCCCCGGCCATCGCCCAGAGTGCCACCTCCAAGCCCCAGAGGCTCCAGCTCGACAGCAGGAGGATGCCGGCCATGCCGCCGAGCAGCAGCGCCGAGTGCAGGAGATTGCGGCGCTTGTGCAACCGCCGGCGCTCGGCATCGAAGACCAGCCGTGGGCGGGCCGGCGGTGGACGGCGAATGACCCTGAACATGGGCTGGATGTAGGCCCCGCACGGCGTTCGGCCAACGGTGATTGATCGCCGGCCGCCGAGCTGCGACAAGGCGTCGACAGGCAGGTGGGAGAGGATCGGTGGCCGAGCCGTCGTTGATCGGGGTGGATTGGGGGACGTCGCGGCTGCGCTTGGCCCTCGTGGACGGCGACGGCGCGGTCCTGGCCGAACATGAAGCCGATGCCGGCATCCTGACCGTGCCGGATGGCGGCTTCGCTGCTGTCCTCCGAGAGGCCGTCAGGGCGCTCGGCGCGCCAGCGGGCCTGCCCATCGTCCTCAGCGGCATGATCACCAGCCGGCAGGGGTGGCACGAGCTGCCCTATCAGGCCTGCCCCGCCGGCGCCGATGCCCTCGCCCGGGCACTCCATCGCGTCGACGAGCCGGACCTCGGCCAGCTCCATTTCATCACCGGCCTCGCCTGGACGAGCCCGGACGGCATCCCGGACGTGATGCGTGGCGAGGAGACGCAGATCATGGGGCAGGACGACCTCGTCGCCGGCGAGGCCGTCGTCCTGCCCGGCACGCACAGCAAATGGGTGGCGGTCGAAGACGGGCGGATCGTGCGCTTTCGCACCTTCATGACGGGCGAGCTCTTCGCCGTCCTCGCCGCGCAGTCGATCCTCGGCCGGCTGATGACCGAGGGTCCCGAGGACCCGGCCGCCTTCGCCCGGGGCGTCCGCCTCGGCCTCGCCGGCACCGGCCTGCTCGGCCAGCTGTTCAGCGCCAGAACCCTGCCCTTGATGGGCCTGCTGCCGGAGACCGCGGTCAGGGATTACCTCTCGGGCCTCTTGATCGGCACGGAGATCGCCGAGGTCACCGCTTTCGAGCGCCCAACGGCGGTCGTGGTGATCGGCAGCGACGCCCTCGCCCGCCGCTATGCGACGGCCCTCGATCAGGCCGGCATCCGGCATCGGCCGGGGCACCGCGATGCGGCCTATCGGGGGCAATGGCGGGTGGCCAATGCTGCGGGGATCATCGGATGACCAAAACGGCGGCGGACAAGCTGCAAGCGGCGATGGCGGCCCTGCCGCTGGTGGCGATCCTGCGCGGCGTCGAGTCTGCCGAGGTCCTGGCGATCGGCGAGGTGCTGGTGGCGGCGGGCTTTCGGATCATCGAGGTGCCACTCAATTCGCCCCTGCCGTTCGCCAGCATCGAGGCGCTGGCCCGACGCTTCGGCGACAGTTGTGTCATCGGCGCCGGCACGGTGCTCGACCCCACGGCCGTCGCCAGACTCGAGGCCGCGGGCGGCGAACTCGTGGTAATGCCGCACGGCGACGAAGACGTGATCAAGGCCGCCAAGGCCATGGGCCTCGCCTGCGTGCCGGGCATAGCGACCCCGACCGAGGCCTTCGCGGCGCTGGCTGCGGGTGCCGACGCGCTCAAGCTCTTTCCGGCCGAGATCCTGCCACCAGCCGCCGTCAAGGCGATGCTCGCGGTGCTGCCCAAGGGCACGGCCCTGCTGCCCGTCGGCGGCATCGAGCCCGACAGCATGGCAGCCTATGTCGCAGCCGGCGCCAAAGGCTTCGGCCTCGGCTCCGCTCTCTTCAAGCCGGGCATGACGGCAGCCGATGTGGGCGAACGCGCCGGCAAATTCGTTCAAGCCTGGCAGCGGCTCAAACCCTGAGGCTGAAGGCCGCGACCGGGCCCTCGAGCACCACCCGTTCGGCGAGCCTGGCCGCATAAGCGGCGAGCGCCACCGGTGCCGCCGCCCGCTCGGGACCCTCCGGCTGGCTGGTGTGGACCAGAAAACCCGTCGCCCGGTCCGGCTGCGGCCGGCGACTATCGGCCGGTCCCCTGGCCCAGCCATCGGCCCGCGCACCCGCCTGCCCCTCGCCGTCGAGCGCCAGCGCGAACCCGTCGCCGGCCTCGGCCTTTCGGGCGAGCTCGGCGAGCAGAAGTGCTGCTTCGCGCACGAAGACGGGGCGGACCTGCATCATGCGGTCGAGGATAGCGCGTTAACCTTAATTCCGGGTTAAGGCCATCAGGGCCGGTCTGTGCCCATCAGGGCCGGTCTGTGCCCATCAGGGAAAGCGTCGCCAGCGCCATCACCCGCATCGAGGCCACCAGATCCTCGATGACGACGAACTCGTCCGGCTGGTGCGCCAGATCGAGAATGCCGGGGCCATAGGCGACGCAGTCGTGGAGGTGGCCGATCCGGGCGATGTGCTTCTGGTCGTAGGTCCCGGGCGACGCCACGAAGTCGGCCTCCCGGCCCAGCACGGCCCGAATCGCCGCCGCCACCGCCTGTGGCACCGGGGCCGTGGGCTCGGTCATGATCGGGGCCACGTGCATCAGCTCTCGGACTGCAAAAGAGAAGCCCGGCCTGTCGGCCGCGAGCCGCTCCAGCACCGCCTCGATCTCGCCCCGCACCTCCCCCGGGCTCTCTTCCAGCAGATAGCGCCGATCGAGCGTCAGCCGGCAGCGATCGGGCACGCACGGTGCCTGCAGACCCGTCCCGTCCGGCACCGTGCCGGCCTGAATGCCGTTGAAATTCAAGGTCGAGGCCCGCGCCGCGTCCGGCACCACCGGCATCGCGGTCCGGCGCCGGGCGAGTGCCGGAAAAACCTCGGCTTCCAGCGCCTGGATGAACGCTCCCATGTGGCGGATCGCGCAATCGCCCAGAAACGGCATCGAGCCGTGCGCGATCCGGCCATGCGTCTCGACCTCGGCCCACCAGACGCCGCGATGCCCGATGCAGACCCGATCGACGTTCAAGGGCTCGGGGATGATCACGTGATCGACCCGGGGCTTGGAGAAGAACCCCTGCCCCGCCAGATACGCCACGCCGCCGAAGCCGCCGGATTCCTCGTCCACCGTGCCCGAGATCTCGATCGCCCCGGCAAGCGGCAGCCCGGAGGCGAGCAACGCCTCCACGGCGACCACCGCCGCCGCCAGCCCGCCCTTCATGTCGCAGGTGCCACGCCCGTAGATGCGCCCGTCCCGAACGACCCCGGCAAAGGGATCGACGGTCCAGCCGCGGCCCACCTCGACCACGTCGAGATGTCCGTTGAAATGGATGGTGGGCCCGGGTCTGCCGGTCTCGAAGCGGCCGACGACATTGGTCCGGGGATAGCGATCGCTGTCGCCGGGCGCCCCCTCGCCCCGGATGTACTGCACGGCGAAGCCGGACTGCCGCAGCCGTTTGCCCAGAAACTCGGCGCACGGCGTGTAGGCCTCGCCCGGCGGGTTGATGGTGGGGTAGGCCACGAGCGCCCGCGTGAGCTCGACCACGGCCGCCTGCCGCTCCACCATCGCCCGCTCGAGCTTCTCGTCCATCGACTTCCTCGCTATGAAGGCCCAAAGCGTCGGGGCTCGAAGCGGCGCTGTCAACGACGAGCGGGAGGCAGAACGATGGTGATCGAAAGCCGGGTGGTGGAAAACCGGATCAAGGGCGGCAAGCTCGACGGCCTCGGCCTCGACGAGGTGGCCGGCTACACCGTCCAGGCCGACGCCAACGTGGTGCTCGAGCAAGCCCTCGGTGCCGTCGCCGGCCACAAGATCGGGGCAACCGCGGAGGGCATGCGCCGACTGCTCAACGTCCCGGGTCCGATCGCGGGCGACGTCTTCAGCCAGACCGTGCATGCCGAAAGCGCCACGCTGCAGCTCGACCACTACGTCCGCCCCGGCATCGAGACCGAAATCGCGGTGCGCATCGCCCGCGATCTCACGCCCGACGAAGCCCCTTGGACAGTCGAGCGGATCAGGGCGGTCGTCGCCGCCGTCATGCCGGCGATCGAGATCGTCGACGACCGCTACACCGACTTCAAGGCCGCCGGCGCCGGCACGATCATCGCCGACAACGCCTTCAACGCCGGCAGCATCCTGGGCCCCGAAACCACGCACTGGCAGGGCCTCGCCCTCGACCGGCTCACCGCCCGCACCATCATCGACGGCCAGGAAGTCGCAACCGGCCTCTCCGACGAACTCCTCGGCCACCCGCTGAACGCCCTCGTCTGGCTCGCCGACAACTTCGCGAGCCGCGGCCGGACGCTGCGCGCCGGCCGCTTCGTGAGCCTCGGCACCATCACGCCCGTGCAGTGGATCGCGGAGCCTTGCGCGGTGAAGATCGAGGTCGAGGGTTTGGGCGGTGTTGGGGTGGTGTTTCGCTGAGCGGGCGGACCCTTGCGGCCGGCGCCGCGTACATCATGTAAGACGTAGGTATTTCTTACGGGAGCACACCATGCCAGCGACCGAGGCAACGGCAAGGGTCAGCACCAAGTCGCAGCTCGTGCTGCCCAAGCGGGTGCGCGAGAAGCTCGGTATTCAGCCGGGTGACCTCGTGCGGTTCGTCGAGCGGGACGGGGCGATGGTGATCGAGCGGTTCGAGCGGGAGCCTGTGGAGGACCCGTTCGCGCTCTTCGACGAATGGTCGTCGCCCGAGGATATCGAGGCTTTCGACACGCCCAATGCCAGAGGTTGAGCTGCTCGATGTCGTGGCGGTACCGTTTCCCTACGTCGAGCGGCCCGTGGTACGGCAACGACCGGCTGTGGTTCTGGCCAAACCGCCGAGCGGCAATCGTCATCCACTTCTCTGGGTCATGATGATCACCACCGCGATCAGGCGACCCTGGCCGGGTGACATCCTGATTGCCGACCTGGCCTCGGCTGGCTTACCGCGCCCGTGTCTCATCCGCTCTGCCAAGGTCGCCGTCGTGGAAAACGTGGCCATCGAACGCTGGGGCCGCCTCGCCGAGGTCGATGCCGCAAGACTGCGCCTGTCGCTGCAAACACTCCTGCACCCGCTTCTGGCAACCACCCGATGACCCCACCCAA
>JAABSG010000267.1 GCA_011390475.1 Geminicoccaceae bacterium
GGTGAAGCTCGGGCCGCCCGAGTTGCCACGGTTGATCGCGGCATCGACCTGAAAGAAGTCATCGTACGGACCAGAGCGGATGTCGCGGCCACGGGCCGAGATGATGCCGGCCGTGACCGAGGTGCCGAGGCCGAACGGGTTGCCGATGGCGACCATCCATTCGCCGACCCGGACGTTGTCGCTATCGGCCCACTCGACGAAGGGGAAGGGCTCGTCGCGCTCGATCTTCAACAGTGCCAAGTCGGTCTGCGGATCGCGGCCGATGAGTTCGGCCGCGTAGTCCGAGCCGTCGGCGAACTGAACGGTGATCTGGTCGGCCTCGGCGATCACGTGATTGTTGGTGACGACGAAGCCGTCGGGATCGACGACGAAGCCAGAACCCAGCGATGCACCGCGACGCGGCCGCTGGGGCTGTTGCGGCTGGTCCCGCTCGAAGAAGTCACGGAAGAATTCCTCGAAGGGCGAGCCGGGCGGGAACTGCGGTAGCGGGACGTCCTCGCGTGGTGCCTGTTCGCGGGTCGTCGAGATATTGACGACGGCAGGGCCGACGCGCTCGACGAGATCGGCGAAACCTTCGACCGGCACCACCTGGGCCTCGGTCGACGGCACGGCGGGGCCGACGGCGACGAGACTGGCCAGGGTCAGCACCGCCAGCCCCCGACGCCAGGAACCGGTGAGCCGGGTTCCGCGTCTCGCCGACACCCGGCCCGAGCCGAAAGAATGTGTCATGCAGAACTCCCATGCCGGGCCCAGGGGGCCGGGCAGTTGCAGCGTTGTCTGGATCGACCCGAGGTTCTTGCCGAACAGTTCGGCAAGACTTCGGCGCCGGCGTGTGCGTCGCCGGCGAGATCAGAACGTAGGCATTCGAGGGTGCAGCGCCAATAGGCGTCAGCCACGGATCAACCAGACGACGAACACCCCGATGCCGGCGAAGATCAGGCCGCCGGTGCGCAACACGCCCGAATCCAAGACGATGGCCCGCGCCGCGGCCTGCTTCATGCCATTGGGAAAGAGGGCCCAAAGGACCCCCTCGAGGACCAGCACCAGGGCTGCGGCGGTGAGCAAATCCTGCATCGGCCGCTCAGCAGCCCTGGGCTCTGACAGCCCCGTCGGGTACGGGCATCGTCTCGATCCGGCAGCGCCTACTCGGCACTTACCGGCAGATCGCCCGACTCGGCGAGGCCGGCCACGCCATCGACTTCCGAGAGCTCTTCCACGGCTTCGGCAACGCTGGGCGCAGCCGCCGGGGCGCCCGCGACCTGGGTCGCGATGTCGCCGGCAGAATGGAAGAAGCGGAAGAAGTCGCTGTCGGGGGCGAGCACGAAGCTCGTGGCCTCGTCGGCGAGCGAGGTGCGGTAAGCCTGCATCGACCGGTAGAAGCCGAAGAAGGCCGGGTCCTGGCCGAAGGCTTCGGCGAAGGTGGCGATGGCGATAGCGTCGCCACGACCGCGGATCTGCTCCGCCTCTTGGCCCGCCTCGGCGATCAGGACGCGCCGCTCACGATCGGCACGTGCCCTGATGCGCTGGGCGATTTCCTCACCCTGCGCCCTGAGCTCGCGCGCCTCGCGCTCACGTTCGGTCTGCATCCGCAGGAAGATGGCTTCCTGGTTCTCCTGCGGCAGGTCGGCCCGCTTGATCCGCACATCGATGACCTGAACGCCGAACTGCTGCAGCGCCTGGTTCGCTTCGGTGGCGATACGGTTCATCAGCTGCGAGCGCTCGTCGGAGAGGATGGTGAAGAGCGAGACCTCACCGAGCACGCTGCGCAGGGCCGAGAAGGTGATCGGCTCGAGCCGGCCACGAAAGGCCACCTCGTTGCCGACCGACTGCCTGAAGCGCAACGGATCGGTGATCCGATAGCGGGCGAAGGTGTCGACCACGAGCCGGCGCTGATCACCGAGCACGAGTTCGACCGAGCCGGCGTCGTAGTCGAGCACGCGTCGCTCGAAGAACTCGACCTGCTGGAGGAACGGCACCTTGATGCTGAGGCCCGGCTGGTCGATCACCCGCACGGGATTACCGAGCTGGAGAATCAGCGCCTGCTGGGTCTGGTGCACGGTGAAGAGCGCGTTGAAGAGGAGGAACGCGGACGCGGCGACGACGACGCCGAGGCCGATCAGGATACGTTGGCTCATTGGGTCGCTCCAGACTGCCTGGCGCCGAAGCCGCGCTCGATCGGCTGCAGGTCGCGGGTCGCATCGGCCTCGGCGTCACGCTCGCGCGCCCGCCGTTCGAGGTCGGGAAGTGGCAAATAGGGGATCACACCGTTGGCACCACCGGCGCCGTTGCTGTCGATGATCACCTTGTTGGTACCACCGAGCACCTGCTCCATCGTCTCGAGATAGATGCGCTGGATGGTGACGTCCTTGGAGGCCGAGTAGGCGCCGAGGACCTGGGTGAAGCGATCGCCTTCACCGCGGGCGCGGGCCACGACTTCCTGTTCGTAGGCCTGCGCCTCCTGCAACAGACGTTCGGCTTCACCGCGGGCGCGGGGCAGAATGTCGTTGGCGAAGGCTTCCGCCTGGTTCTGCAGGCGCTCACGGTCGGCCTGGGCTCGCTGCACGTCGCGGAAGGCGTCGATGACCTCCGGCGGCGGGTCGGACTTCTGCAGCTGGACTTCCTCGATGGTGATGCCCGAACCGTAGTCGTTCATCAGCGTCTGCAGTTCCTCGCGCACCCGTTGCTCGATGGCGCGACGGCCTTCGGTGGTGGCGTCGATGATCGGGGTCTGGCCGATCACCTCGCGCATCACGCTCTCGGAGGCCACCGTGACAGTGTTCTCCGGATCGCGGATGTTGAAGAGGAACTCGGCGGCGTTGTTGATCCGCCAGAGGACCACGTAGTTGATGTCGATGATGTTCTCGTCACCGGTGAGCATCAGCGCCTCTTCGGTCAGCTGCCGCGCCGCGCCAGTGCCCTGGCCGCTGCGGAAACCGATCTCGATCCGGTTGACGCGCGTCACCTGCGGGGTGAGCACGGATTCGATGGGTGTGGGCAGGTGGTAGTTGAGGCCCGGCGTGGTCAGTCGGTCGAGCGCGCCGAAGCGCAGCACCACGCCCTGCTCTTCCGGCAGCACCCGATAGAAGCCACTCGCGAGCCAGAGGCCGACCAGCACGAGACCGACGATACCGACGGCCTTGACGGACAAGCCGCCACCGCCACCGCCGCCGCCGGGAAAGAGCCCTTTGAGCTTCTCCTGCGACTTGCGGATGAGTTCTTCGAGATCAGGGGGTTGTTGGCCACCGCCGCCACCACTGCCGCTCGGGCGATTTCCCCAAGGACCTTGGCCGCCGCCTCCCTGCCAACCGCCGCCGCCTTGACTATTCCAGGGCATACTCGTGCCACCTCGCCATTCGTCGTGGGTTTGTTGGGATCGGATCGGCCGCCCGATTACCGCGGCCGGATCGCATTGCGTCGTTTATGGTTGTCACTATATCGGTCGGTGAACAGCAAGGATCAACCATGAACGAACCGACGGTCGAAGCAATTCACCGAGTTCTGGCCGAAATCCGCCACCCGGATGATGAAAAAAGCGTCATCGAGCGCGGCATGGTCAGTGGCATCGTCGTCAAGGGCAAGAATGTCGGCTTCGCACTCGAGGTCCCGGCCGCCGATGCGCAGCGCCTCGAGACCTTGCGCCGGGCCTGCGAGGACGCGGTGAAGGCGATGGCTGGGGTTAGCTCCTGCACCGTCGTGCTGACTGCCGAGCGTGGCCCGCCACCCGAGATCCAGGCGCGGCGGCAACAGCAGGGGCAACAGGGGCAGCAGGGTCAGGCGGCGCCGCCGGGGGTGCCGGGAATCGCGGCGATCATTGCCGTGGCCTCGGGCAAGGGTGGCGTCGGCAAGTCGACCACGGCGATCAATCTCGCCTGCGGGCTCAGGGCCCTGGGCTTGCGGACCGGCATTCTCGATGCCGACATCTACGGGCCGTCCCTGCCGCGCATGGCCGGTCTCTCCGGCCGGCCGACCACCGCCGACGGCAAGAAGATGCAGCCGCTCGAGGTGGCCGGGGTGAAGGTGATGTCGATGGGCTTTCTCGTCGACGAGGAGACGCCGATGATCTGGCGTGGGCCGATGGTGCAGAGCGCCTTGACCCAGATGCTGAACGACGTCGCCTGGGGCGAGCTCGACGTCCTCGTGGTCGACATGCCGCCCGGCACCGGCGACGCGCAGCTCACCATGGCGCAGAAGGTGCCTCTGGCCGGGGCGGTCATCGTCTCGACGCCGCAGGACATCGCGCTTTTGGACGCGCGGAAGGCGATCAACATGTTCCGCCGGGTCGACGTGCCGATCATGGGCATCGTCGAGAACATGAGCTATTTCGCCTGCCCGAATTGCGGCCAGCGGACGGAAATCTTCGCGCATGGCGGGGCCAAGACCTGCGCCGACACCTACAATGTCGACTTCCTGGCCGAGATTCCGCTCGACATCGCGATCCGCGAGACCTCCGACGGCGGCCAGCCGATCGTCGTCAGCCGGCCGGACACGCCCCAGGCCGCGGCCTACATGGATCTCGCCCGGACCATCCGCGACAAGCTGCGCGGGCCGAGTGCCGCCAAGGCCTTCCCGAAGATCGTCTACGCCTAGCCGGCTGCCGAAGAAGTCGCGGCACCCGCAGTGGCGACAATCAGCCCCGGGCTTCGTCAGGAGCCCGGGGCGACCCTCTGGTGCGCCGTAGCGCGGCTGCGCCGGCCCTCATGCTGCCTCGCCTCCGGTCATTTTCGCTGCGTCTCGGCGCGGCCATCGGGATTTTTTTCAGCAGCCTGCCGGGATTCGGCGACGCGAAAAGCCTGGCCACAGACTTGCCTCTGCCGCGAACCAGCGCCATCTATGTTGCGTTGCAGCATTCGCAACGCCCAGATGGACCTGCGGCTCATGACTGAACTTTCGCGTCCGGCGCCAGTGCTCCGGCCGACTTCGCCCGCTGGTCGGTTTCGCCGCCTCGGCGCCGCCGACAGTCGGCATTTGCGGGCGCATCTCCTGCGTCTGCATCCGGACGATCTCCGGCATCGCTTCATGGGGGCAATGCCGCGACGGCTGATCGACCGCTATGTGCGCGGGCTGGACTGGCAGCGGGCGATCTTCGTCGGCTGCTTCGTCGGCCGGTCGCTGCGCGGGGTCTGCGAGCTTCATCCCATCGGCGGCAACCGGGCCGAGATGGCGATCAGCGTCGAGCGGCGTTTTCAGGGCCGCGGCATCGGTCAGGCGCTGCTCGGTCGCACCCTCGTCTTCGCCCGCAATCGTGGCTTCACCGCGCTCGAGCTTCGCTGCATGATCGACAACCAGCGGATTCGCCGCTTGGTCGGCAAGTTCGACGGCGAGAC
>JAABSG010000268.1 GCA_011390475.1 Geminicoccaceae bacterium
ATCGGGACCGCATCGTCAAGGTCCCGATCCGCGGCATCAAGGAATACCGTTTCGTCTTCGGCGACAACGAGGGCGGCGTCGGCACCGGCGACGGCGAGACCCAGCCCGGTCAGGTCATCGGCAAGGCCGGGCAGAAGCCGGGGCAGGGGCAAGGCCAGGGTCCCGGCGGCAGTGAGCCCGGTCAGGATATCTACGAGACCGAGATCAGCCTCGACGAACTGGTCGACATCATGTTCGAGGATCTCGAGCTTCCCGACATGGAGCGCAAAATCCTCAAAGAGGCGCTCGCCGAGCGGGTCGCCAAACGCCTCGGCTACAGGAAGCAGGGTGTCCGCGCGCATCTCGATCGCAAGCGCACGGCCAAGCAACGGATCAAGCGGCAGATCGCCCGCGGTGTGACGACAGCCCTCGAGGCGGACCGCGAGGCTGCGGACAGCGAGCAAGAGACACCGCCCGAGCGCTTCCCCTTCAACAAGTCCGACCTCACTTACCGCCGGCTCCGAGTCGACACTCGCGAGGAATCCAACGCCGTCGTCATCTGCATCATGGACACCTCGGGTTCGATGGATCGGCTGAAGAAGTACCTCGCCCGGAGCTTCTTCTTTCTCCTCTACCAGTTCGTCTGCACCAAGTATCAGAACACCGAACTCGTCTTCATCGGCCACCACACTCAGGCCAAGGAGGTCACCGAGGACGAGTTTTTCCACAAGGGCGAAAGTGGCGGCACGCTCATCTCCTCGGGCTACAAAAAGGCACTCGAAATCATTCAGAACCGCTACCATCCAGCGCACTGGAACATCTACGCCTTCCACTGCTCGGACGGCGACAACTTCGATTCCGACAATGCCGAGGCGATGAAAACCGCCGCCGAACTCTGCGAGACCAGCAACCTCTTCGGCTACGGCGAGATCAAGCCGATGGGGTCGCACTACTACGAAAGCTCGATGATCGACCGCTTCAAGAAGCTCGCCGCCGACAATTTCCAGTCCGTGCTGATCGAGCGACGCGAGGACATCTGGCCCGCCTTCAAGGCCTTCATGTCCAAGGACCGCGTCCCGGACGAGGGGTGAGGGCCTTGGCGAGACCTCTGCCGACGCGACTGCCACACCTGGGCGACGGAGGTGACCCAGCAGTTGCGGCAATGTACGGAGGCGCGGACAGCCGCTCGGCGCGATCTGCTCGACGCCGACGAGATCGAGACCGCGGCGAGCTTGCCCGCGGCTTGTCCCTACTCTTTCGACCAACTGACCGACAAGGGTTGGTATCCGTCCAGCCGCGACGGCTTGGTCGAACATCCCTGGTGAGGAAAGCCCACCCATGACCGAATGGACCATGCACGATCTCGAGATCTGGGACGCGCGCATCCAGGAAAAGGTCCACGAGTTCGGCCTCGACGTCTACGAGCAGGAGTTCGAGGTCTGCGACCAGGAGAACATGCTCGGCTACATGGCCTATCACGGCATGCCGTCGCACTACCCGCATTGGTCCTTCGGCAAGAGCTTCGAGCAGCTCAAGACCATGTACTCTTACGGCGTGCAAGGACTGCCCTACGAGATGGTCATCAACTCCGACCCCTGCCTCGCCTACCTGATGCGCGACAATTCGCTCTGCCTGCAGGTCCTGACCATCGCCCACGTCTATGGCCACAACGACTTCTTCAAGAACAATTTCACCTTCACCAGCGCCACCCGGGCCGGCGAAACCATCGCCGGCTTCAAGACCCGGGCCGATCGGGTGCGCAGCTACCTCGAGGACCCCTCGATCGGCACCGAGGCGGTCGAGCGCGTCCTCGATGCGGCCCACGCCCTCTCGATGAATCGCTCGCGCAACCAGGCCATCCGCACCCTCGACAGAAAGGAGCAGGCGGCCCGCCTGCGCGACGCAGCCCAGCCGCAACGGGGCGAGTTCGACCACCTCGTCCAGGCCAAGGAACGCGTCGAGCCCATCCTCGACCGCGTCCCCCTCGAGCCCGACGAGAACCTCCTCCTCTTCATCCGCGACCACAATCCGGAGCTCGCCGACTGGGAGAAGGACCTGCTCACCATCGTCGACGAGGAGGCCTGCTACTTCATCCCGCAGATCGAAACCAAGATCATGAACGAAGGCTGGGCCAGTTATTGGCACCACAAGATCATGACCAGCCTAGACCTGCCGCAATCCATCCACCTCGAGTTCATGGTCCGCCACAACCAGGTCATCTGCCCTCACCCCGGCAGCCTCAACCCCTACCACCTGGGCTTCGTCATCTGGCACGACATCGAACGCCGCTACGGCGGGGCCGATACCGAAGAGGGGCGGGCCAAGATGTTCGAAGTGCGCGAATCCGACCGCGATACGGCCTTTCTCCGACGCTTCCTCACGCCTGAGATCATGCGCGAGATCGACCTCTTCTCCTACAAGCCCCGGGGCGAGCACCTCGTCGTCGACCGCGTCGCCGACGAAGAGCACTACGCCGAGGTCAAGGCCAAGCTCCTGGCGCAGACCGGCACCGGCTCACTGCCCGTCATCAAGGTCATCGACGCCGACCACGCCGGCCGGCGAACCCTCATGCTCCGCCACGAGCACGACGGCCGCGACCTGGATATGACCCACGCAGAAAAAACCCTCCAACACCTCCGCACCCTCTGGCGCCACGACGTCTACCTGCAAACCAAACTTCGCGGGAAGAAAGCCCTGATGAGCGCTACCGAAGCGGGCTTCGACGCGCGGTTGGTGGCCTAAAGCAAGAAGAAAGCTGGGGAAGATGATCTTCCCCACGCCCCATCATTCCTTCAGCCATGGGATGTGTAGGGCGTCTGCTCTCCATTGTTTGTAATCGCCGTGATCCCATCGCCTTGCGCGCGCAGCGCCGCCAAGGCCTCCGCGGTCCGGCGCGTATCCGGGCGCTCGATCCCCAACACCTCCGTCTGCGCCGCCAGCGTTGAAGCCAACAACGCCTGCGCCTCCATCGCATCGCCACTCGCTGCCAAGCTCATCCCGAGCTCCGCCGCAGCAAACAGCGTCCGGGGATGCCGCTCACCGAGCACCTCGACCAACTCCACATGCGCCGCCCGATGCACGCCCACCGCCTCCGCGACCCGCCCCAGGGATCGCAGTGAGCGTCCGGCCTGCCCCACCTTGCTGACCTGATCGTCTGGTCGATGATTGGCGTGGAGTTGGACGAAGGTGTCCACTCTGCATGGTGGACACTTTCGTGGCCGGATCGCTGTCCGAGCGGCGCCGTTATCGGCGCTGGAGTGCCGAAGCGAAGCGGGCGATTTGCCTGGAGACGCGGGCGCCGGGTGTGTCGGTGGCGCAGGTGGCGCAGCGGCATGCTCTCAATGCGAACCTGATCTTCAAATGGCTGCGGGATCCGCGGTTCGCGCCGGGCGGGATGCTGGAGGCGGCGCCGGTCTTCCTGCCGGTTCAGCTTCGTGACGGCGAGGCGCCCACGGCGCCGTCCATGGTGGCCTCCGAGGGCGGCAGCAGCGGCCGGGTGGAGATCGTGCTGGCGGGCGGGCACCGGCTGACGGCGAGCGGCGCCTTCGACGGCGATGCCGTGGCGCGGCTCTTGGCGGTGCTGGTGCGCTCGTGATCCCGGTTCCGGCGCAGACCCGGGTGTGGCTGGCGGCCGGCGTTACGGACATGCGCAAGGGCTTCAATGGTCTATCGGCGCTGGCCGAGAAGGTCCTGGCGCAGGATCCGTTCTCCGGCCATCTCTTCGTCTTCCGCGGCCGGCGGGGTGACCTGGTCAAGGTGATCTGGTTCGATGGCCAGGGCGCGTGTCTTTTCAGCAAGCGGCTGGAGCAGGGCCGTTTCGTCTGGCCCTCTCCCGCGCAGGGTCGGGTGTCGATCACCTCGGCGCAGCTGGCGATGCTCTTGGAGGGCATCGACTGGCGCGCCCCGCAGCGCACCTGGCGACCGCTCACTGCGGGCTGAAGAGCAAGAAAATCAGCGCATTAGGGGTCGTTCGAGATTCCCCTCGAGGTGCCGTTGTGCTACCCATGGCCATGCTCGACGAGACCCAGAAACTGCCCGATGACCCGGCCGAACTGCGCCTCGCCGCCGAGCGTCTGGTGGCGCTCGCCAAGGCCCAGGCCTTGTGCATCGCCAAGCTGGAGCACCAGCTGGCGGGGCTGCGCCGGCAGCGCTTCGGGGCGACCTCGGAGAGCCTCGAGCAGCTCGATCTGGCGCTCGAGGAGACCGAGATCGAGCTGGCCCGAGCCGCCGATCCGGCGGCGCCGGAGGGTGCGGGCGAGATCAAGAGGAAGCCCAGGCGCAAGCCGCTGCCGGAGCAGCTGCCGCGCACCGAGACGGTGCTGACGCCGGGCGAAACCTGCACCGGTTGCGGCGGTCGGCTGAAAACACTGGGCGAGGATGTCACCGAGGAGTTGGAGTACATTCCTGGGCGCTTCGTGGTGAACCGCTTCGTCCGGCCGCGACTGGCGTGTTCGTGCTGCGAGGCGATCGTCCAGGCGCCCTTGCCGCCCCGGCCGATCGAGCGCGGCCGACCGGGCCCCGGCCTCTTGGCGCACGTGCTGGTCAACAAATACGGCGTGCATCTGCCGCTCTACCGACAAAGCCAGATCTTCGAGCGCGACGGAATCGACCTCGATCGCTCGACACTCGCTGATTGGATCGGCAAGTCGACCACCCTGCTCGAACCCTTGGCCGATGCCATCGGCCGCCATGTCTTCGGCGGCAAAGCGATTTTCGCCGACGACACCCCGATCAAGCTGCAGGTGCCGGGCAACGGCAAGACCAAGACCGCCCGCATCTGGACCTATGTCCGCGATGAACGACCCTGGCTCGGGCCTGACCAGCCAGCCGCTTGGTACAAATTCACCGTCGACCGCAAGGGCCGGCACCCGGCAAACCATCTGGCCGGCTATCGCGGCTGGGTGCATGCCGACGGCTATTCGGGCTTCAATGAGCTCTACCGCTCAGGGAGCAGCCGCGAGGTCGCCTGCCTCGCCCACATCCGCCGCAAGTTCGTCGACATCGTCCAGAGCCAAGCCTCGCCGATCGCCGAGGAGGCCATCAAGCGCATCGCCGGCCTCTACGCCGTCGAGAAGCAGGCCCGCGGCCAATCACCCGAGAATCGCGTCCAACTCCGGCAGGCCCACGCCACACCGATACTCGACGCGCTCGAAGCCTGGCTCGAGGCCCAGCTGCCCCGCATCTCCGGTAAGTCCGAGCTCGCCAAGGCGATCCGCTACACCCTGACCCGGCTCGAGAAGCTCAGGCCCTATCTCGACCACGGCCACCTCGAAGCCGACAACAACTGCGCCGAGCGAGCGATGAAATCGGTGG
>JAABSG010000269.1 GCA_011390475.1 Geminicoccaceae bacterium
ATGGTGACGTCGAGGGCGGTCGTCGGCTCGTCGGCGATCAAGAGGCGGGGCCGGCAGGCGAGCGCCATCGCGATCATCACCCGCTGCCGCATGCCGCCCGAGAGCTGGTGCGGATAGGCCTCGACGCGCTCGGCGGCCTCCGGGATGCCGACCATGGCGAGCAGCTCGATCGCCCGGCGGTGGCCCTGCCGCCAGGAGAGGCCGGCATGCGCCACCAGCACCTCGGCGATCTGCCAGCCCACGGTATAGACCGGGTTGAGGCTGGTCATCGGTTCCTGGAAAATCATCGCCATGCGGCTGCCGCAGGCCCGACGGCGTTCGGCCGGGGTCAATGCGGTGAGATCGGTGCCATCGAACACCAGCCGGTCGGCGGTCAGCCGGGCGCGGCCCTCCGGCAAGAGGCCCATGATCGCGAGGCTGGTGACCGACTTGCCCGAGCCGGATTCGCCGACCACGGCCAGCGTCTCGCCTTCACGGATGGTGAAGCTGACTGGCTCGACCGCGCGCACCTCACCGTAGTCGGTCGGAAAGCGGGCCGAGAGGCCACCCACATCGAGCAGCGGTGCTGCCGCCGCGGGGCCACGAGCCGCTGCAGCGGTCGCCAGCGCAGCACCCTGGTGCACGTCATCGATGGTGCTTCCCGCATCGAACGGTTTTTTATCTGCATTGCGTAGCGGCATTGACGCTCGCTGACAACCCGGCGGGCGCGCCGCCCCGTTCGCCCGCGAGCCGGCAGGGCAGACCCGATGGGCCACGGGGTGGCTTCCTGCCCGCCCGGTGGATCGCGGTCTCAGCGATCCAGAGCGTCGAGGACAGTCTTGATGAACGCGCGCTCTTTCGGTCGGCGCGGCTCCTCCTCCATGAGGTCGTCCCAGGGGCCGGGGCACATCACCATGACGAGATCGAGCTCGGGACTGGCCCAGATGTATTTGGCGCCGCCGCCCCAGGCGCCATAGATGTCGCGCGGCAGGTCGGGCCACAGCCGGCCGTGGTCGTTGGTCCAAAAGCCGAGGCCGTATTTGCGGTTCTCGGGCGTCTCGTTGGCCAGGATGTCGGCGTTGGTGCGGGTCGCCTCGGCGAGATACCAGGCGGGCACGACCTGCCGGCCGTTCCAGTTGCCCTTGGAGAGCCAGAGATGGCCGAGCCGGCAGCAGTCCCTCGCATTGGCGACGAGCTGCAGGCCGTGGCCGTAGACGCCGCGCTTCGCCGCCGTGCCGGGCTTGTACTCGAAGTCGTAATAGATGTGCTCCCAGCTGGCGCCGATCGGGTCGCGCAGCTTCTCGGCGACGAGGGCCGCGCAGCCCGGCAGACGGTCGGGATCGGCCGAGTCGTAGAGGCCATAAATCTTGGCCATCGAGTTCGAGATCACGTTCATGCCGAAGGTCTGGTAGTGGAACTGCTCGCCCGGCGGCTCGTCCGGCTTGAGATAGCCCGAGGTGTTGCCGGCGAGGTGGCGGTAGCGGATTGCGGCATTCTCCGGATAGGTATAGCGGCCGGGCTTCGGTCCTTCGTCGGGGCCGACATCGACGAGTTCCGGGTAGTAGTCGACGACTTTCGCATCGAGCCCGGCGAGGCGGTCTTCCTCGATGGCGATGCCGAGCAGCAGCGTATAAGCCGACTTGCTGGCCGAGCGCAGCCGCACCTTCTCGTCCCGATCGATGCCTCTCTGGAACTCGGCCACGAGCTCGCCACCCCGAGCGATGGCGACCCGATAGGGTTCGTCGCCCGGCTGCGCGTCGAGCCAGGCGCCGACGGCCGCCAGGCGCTCGGCCGAAAAGCCCATGGTGCCCGGGTCACGCTCGGCCCACTCCGTGCCCGGAAAGATGCGGCTCATCGGCTTCTCCTTGGTGCTTGTGCTCGGTCGGCGGCGATCGAAGGCGCCAACGAAGGCCCGCAGGGTACAATCGTCAGGTGCGGACCAGCCAATCTTTGCGGACTTTCATGTGAACACCTTTTTCGCCGTCGACGACTTGCGTGACGATCAACTCGCTCGCCAGGCTCAACATCATGTAGGCCTGATCACGTGTGATCCCGGCACGCTCGACGACGAGGTCGATCATGGCGCGGAGCGCCTTGCGCATCGCTTCGTCGAGATCGGCATCGAAGCCCATCGAGATGATTTGCTCGGCATCCTCCGCGAACGGGCCTGTGATCGACATGTCCTTGCGGACGGTGAGGCGAAAGCGGCCGGTGAGCGCTGTTTCGAGCGCGGCAATGCAGACCTCGCCGTCACCCTGCCTTCCGTGGCCATCGCCGGCCGAGAAGAGCGCCCCCTCGTTGAAGACCGGCAGATAGAGCGTCGTGCCGGGGCGCAGTTCGCGATTGTCCATGTTGCCACCGAAGGCCCGTGGCTCGGCCGAGCTCAGGCGCCCCCAGGCCGGTGGCGGTGCTACCGCCATGATGCCGAAAAAGGGGTCGAGGGGCAGCTCCAGCCCCCAAGGCAGGCGGCAGGTCAGGCGCTCCGGGTCGACCTCGATATGCATGAACTGGTAGTTGGTGAACTCCTCGGGCAGGGCGCCTTTCAGCGGCAGAATCGCAGTGAAGCCCCAGGTCTGGCGGGGCTGAATGTCGAGGATGTCGACCTGGAGAACGTCGCCCGGCTCGGCGCCGCGGACGTGCACCGGCCCCGTCATGATGTGGTTACTCGGACCCCGCGCCACGCCTTCGGCCTGCAGTGCCGCGAGATGTGCCGGCAGGACGCCTTCATGCCCGGGCGGCAGGCTCGCCAGAGACCCGGCCGGCAGGCAGTCGAGGATGATATCGTCGCCCGATGCGATCTCCAGCACCGCCGGCGTTTTCGCGTCGAAATAGCCGATGAACAGATGTTCGAGACGCCAGTCGAGATGATGTGGCTCGTCAGGCGTTCGGCTTTGCTCTCGTGACATCGAAGTCGATCCTCGGTCGGTGGCAGCGCGGCAGCCGAACGCTGCCGTTGGCCTGAGCGGCAGTCCCGACCCGCACGGTGGTCGTGCGGAGCCGGGACTCGTGTCGTCATTCGGCGGGCGTGATCAGATGCCAATGGCTCATGCCGCCGGCCGTCACGCCGGGGAAGGTCCAATCGGCGACGAACGTCGGGTTCACCGTCATTTCGGCGAAAATCGCGGCGATCGGCATCTCGGCATACTGCTCGAAGAGATAGGTGTAGGCTTCGGCACCGATGGCGGCCCGTTCCTCACGGTCGACCGTCACCATCAACCGCTCGGTCAGCTCTTGCAGGTAGTCGTCCTCGAAGCCGCCATTGGGCGAGCCCTGGGTCGTGTACCAGGTCTGCAGGAAGGGCTCGGTCGGCCGCACCGGAGCGTTGCGGTTGGGGTTAATGACGTAGGCCTCGCGGCCACGCCCCATGGCGTTCATGCTGGCCCAATCGATCTCGCGCATCTCGGTCTGGAGGCCGATGTCACGAAAAAAGGAGTCGAGGAGTTCGGCCAGGGTCGCCACTTCCGGGTTGCCCGAGATCTGCGAGACGATGATCGGGATGGTCGGATCGGTGAAGGCGTCGGGATAGCCGGCCTCGGCCAGGAGTTCCTTGGCGCGGGCCGGGTCGTAGCCGTATTCGGCCTCGAACCGCTGCTCGAGTTCTGGCACGTAACCCTCGTTGTTGGGGCCCATGCCGTAGACCGCGACCTTCTCGGCCCGGCCGGCATAGAGCACGTCGAGAATGACGTCGCGGTCGAGGGCCCGGTTCATCGCCTCGCGGACGCGGATGTCGGCCCAGGGCAGGTCGGGGTTCGTGGCCGGATCCCCGGTGCGGCGGTAGAGGCCGTTGAAGTTGGCGGTGATGTGCCCGGACGGGTTGGTCGAGACGAGCACTTTCATGCCGCGGTCGATGGCGTCGCCCTGCAGCTCGCGCGGCAGGTTGGTGATGTGCAGCTCGCCCGCGAGCAGGCCCGCGAGCTTGGTCGAGGCCTCGGGGGTCCAGCGGAACTCCATCTCCGGGAAGGCGGCATCCGTGCCCGACCAGTGGTCGTCGACCCGCTCGAAGCGGATGTATTGCCCGGAGACACGCTCGACCACTTGGTAGTGCTCGGTCCCGGCCGGCCGGGCGACGTAACCGTCGATACCCTCGGCGTCGTATTGGGCTTTGCTGTAGATCAGCATCGAACCCCGACTGGCGACCGCGAACAGGAAGTTGACTCTGGGCTCCTCGAAGGTGAAACGCACGGTCTTGTCGTCGATCGCCTCGGTGACGGCACCCCGCAGCTGCGCCACCGCCGTTTGGGTGACGTCGTCGCCGGTGTGCAGCTCGTAGGAGTGGATGATGTCGGCGGCGGTCACCGGCCCGAAGCCGAAATGCCACTCTGCCTCGGGGTGCAGATGGAAGGTCCATTCGGTGAAATCGTCATTGACCTCCCAGCTCGCGGCGAGGCCGTCGCTGCTATAATCACCAGTCAGTGCATCATTACCGACCAGCCGGCCGAGCGCCGGGAAGAGCGAGATGTCGGAGGCCGAGGCCCAAAACAGGTTGGTGTCGGCGTTGGCGGGCTCCAGCCCGATCACCAGTCGGTCCACCGGGGTTGCGGCGAGAGGGCTCGATCCGAGGAGGAGGAGCGCCGCCGTCGCGGCGACCGTGAGCGACACGGGGCGCCAGCGACGACGGCCGGCCTTGTGCGCAAAGCGAACGAGAGGGTGCTGCACGACGATTCTCCTTGGTCGTTGGTTCTGTCGGTCGTGGATATTGAATGCAAATCACATGCCAAGCCGTGGGTCGACGAACAACGCGTGGCTCGGGCGGCATGCTGCCAATGGCGCGAATGCCTCGTGATCCGAGGTTTCGAGACCGAGAGAGGTCTCGGTGATACGACCGCCGCTTTGCCTCCAGCACGCCCTGGATGCCGCCTTCGACGCGAGCGACGGCGGCCTCCTTCGGCGTCGGGTCGGGCTTCGATAACCAACCGATGACGGTGGAAATCGTCGAGGATGGCCGGCTAGTCGGGCAGCAACCCGTGCGCCTCGAGATAACGGAGCGGCAACGAGAAGCCGTGATCGATACCGACCAGCGTCGGCGTCCCTTCGGCGAGCCGCTCGACCGGCCGGTCGGCGATGCCCTGGCGAGTCCAACATTGGCGTGGGCTCGGTGGCGGCGGCACCTCGACCGGCAGGACATCGCCACCCGCCCGTTCGTCGGCCATTGCTCCGGCCATCCCGTCGCGCAGCACGAGCCCGGATAGTCGGCTCGTTGCTCGTCAGTCCGCGTAGATCATCTTGCGGGTCATTCCACCGTCGGCGACGATTTCGGCGCCGGTGACGAAGCCGGTAC
>JAABSG010000270.1 GCA_011390475.1 Geminicoccaceae bacterium
CCGGCAGCGCCGTGGGCCTGGTCATCGCGGCCAGCTTTCTCTTCGGCGGTTTCGCGATCCCGATCTATTCACTCTCGGTGGCGCACGCCAACGACCTCGCCCAGCCCGACGAATTCGTCGAGGTCGCAGCCGGCCTCTTTCTGGTCTTCGGCATCGGCGCCATGGTCGGCCCGCTCCTCGGCGCCACCGCCGTCGCCTGGTACGGCAGCGCTGCCCTCTTCTACTACATCTGCTCGGTCCACACCGCCTTCCTCGCCTTCACCATCTACCGCATCGGCCGCCGCCCGATCGCCCCGGGCCAAAAACGCCCGAGCTTCGTCGCCCTGATCCGCACCTCGCCGGCCCTCTTCAAGCTCGATCCCAGGGGCCGCAAGCCCAAGGGCTCGTGAGCGCTCGGGCCGAGTCCGCGGCGCGCCGGACGAATTGCGGCAAGCGCGCTCTCGCGATAGCTTGCCATGAGCCGAAAACGAGGCGCGCGGATGGCGGAACGGCAGCTCGACCTTTTCTCCAGCGGCGGCACCCGGCACGAGGCGCGCACCGCCGAAGTCGCAGCGCCGACGCCCACACTCGTGCCTGCCGACCTCGACGATGCAACCCTGGTGGCCGCCATCCCCCTGGCGCGGCTGAAGGAAGCGCCAGCGCTCGCCGCCGAGGCCGGGCAGCGGCGGTTGCAAAGTGCGGTTCCGGCACTCTTGGCGCTCTGTCGACGGTTCACCGGCTTCGGCGCTGACGGCCCTGTGCCCGAGCAAATCGCGGCTCTCGACGCGATCGCGGCGATCGGCGGCGCGGCGACAACCCAGGCCACCGGCACGCTGCTGGTCGAGCGCGTCGTTCTCGGCCCCAATCGCGAGCGGGCGGTTTCTGTCGCAGCCCGGCTCGGCACGCGGCTGCCGACGTCGCTCCTGCTCGAGCTCATGGCCGACCAGGCCCCGACTGTGCGCGAAGCCACCTGCGGTTGTGTCCGCCAGCAGCTCGCCTTGGTGCCGCGGCTGCTCGAGCTCGCCCATGACGAAGCCGCCGAGGTGCGCACGGCCGCTGCCTGTGCGCTCGGCCGCATGGGGCGGCGCGACGTGCTGCCGACGCTCACCCGCCTGTTGCGCGAGGCCCCCACCATTATGGTGATCGACGCCGTGGCCGCCATCGCCGACGAGGATTGCGTGATCCTTCTCGCCCGGCTCGCCCGCAGCCGCGACGACCTCGCCGAGGCGGCACTCGACGCACTCGCGGTGATCGACCACCCGCGAGCGCGGCAATTGCTTGCACGCCTCGAGGCCGAGCGGGGCAACTAGGTCGCCACCAGCCGTTGCCTGCCGGCCGCCTTTGGCCCTACCCTCTCAGGCGCATCACGAGATTGGCCACCATGAACGATCTGTTCGATACGACCGGATCGCCGCGTCCGCACAGCGCCCGGCCGGACGGGCAGCACTCGGGGCCGTCGATCCGCGTCTTCGACATCACCGTCGAGAGGGTGCGCGAAACCGGTTGGCGGGAGCTCTTCGAGGGCTTCGACCGGCTGCGGGCGCTCACCTTCTCGGCCAGCGTGCCGGCGATCCTCGATGTGGCGGCACTCTTCGAGGACGTCGAGATCACCTTCGGCTCGGAGCGCGTGCTGTCCTGCGAGCTCGCCGCCCTCGAGCAAGCGACAACGGCCGCGAGCTACCGCTTCACCGACGCGCTCGCCGACCAGAAGGCCTTCATCGAGCGCTGCGTGCGGCCGGCGCTCTCGGCGCGTGGGGCGCATCTGCTCGAGCGCGTGCAGGACCAGAGCCTGCGCTTTCGCCTGCTGCGGCGGGCACCGTCGCATGCCAAGCTCTATCTCCTGGCCGGCGAGGGCCGCTTTCGCGCCATTGCGGGCTCCGCCAATCTGAGCCTCCAGGCCTTCTCCGGCGCCCAAGGCGAGACCTTCCTGGTCGCCGACGGCGAGACCGCCTATCGCCACTTCGCCGCCTTCTACGAGGAGAACGACGCCGCGGCCGACCCGGTCGCCGCCGACCTTCTGGTGGTGCCCGCGGGTCCGAACCGGCCGGAAGCCCTCGACGTCCCAGCCGATCCCGTGCCGCTCGAAAAAGTGCCGTGCTTTCGCTTCCTCGAGGCCAAGGGCGTCATCGTCGAGAGCCAGCACCCGCCCGTCATGAACGAGCTTTCGGCCACCGCGCTGCGCGAGGCCGGGGTCCTGGGTGCCGAGTTGCAGCAACTGACCCTGGACAAGAACAAGAGCGGTGCGACGGTGGTCAGTGCCAAGGGCTTCGCCCGTGCCTATCGGGCGCACGCCGCCCAGCCGATCACCGAGAAATCGGATCGCATACCCGAAGCGCGGATCGATCTCGAAGGCGACATCGTCACCCTCGACGGCCGCCCATGGCACCGGCTCGGCTCGCCCGTCCCCTGGCCCGAGGTCGAGGCGGACGCCGCCCTGCTCGCCCCCTATTTCGAGGGCTTCGGCCGGTTCTACGGCGACGCGGCGAGCCTGCAGCAAAGCTACTGGGCGCTGCTCGCCTGGCTCTACGCCGCACCGCTAGCACCGTTGCTGCGCAGCGCGGCCCTGCGCCACGACGGCTCGCCCTTGGCCTATCCGGTGCATGCCGTGCTCTACGGCCGCTCGGACGGCGGCAAGACGATGTTCTCGCGGGTCATCAGCCGCTCGATGTTCGGCCTCGAGCAGATGGTCCGCGGCAAGGACTTCACCACCCAGCGGGCACTCGGCCTGCGCGAGCGCCTCGGCGCCATCCCGCTCCTGGTCGACGACGTCAACCGCGACCGCTTCACCCAGTACGTGCCCGACCTCGTCAAGTTCGACCACGACAGCGGCTCGAGCTACGCGCCGATCCTGATCAGCACCAACCGCGACGTCACCGCCGTCACCCCCGATCTCAGAAAACGCATGGTGGTCTGCCACATCGACGGTGCCAGGCCGCGCGGCATGTCCGAGGCACCGGCCAGGGCCGCCCTTTCCGGCGTCGGCACCGCGCTTTATCGCACCTATCTCGATCGCCTCGTCCCCCAACTCGGCGACCTTCTGGAAGCCCTGGCCAGCGACCCGCACCACCCGCCGGACCTGCTCCGGGTCTCCTCGACCACGCTCGGCGACATCCTGGCCGAGGCGCTCGGCGAGGCGCCGCAATGGGCCCGCCCTGTGGCGCAGGACGAGATCGAGCGGCTCAAGGACAAACCGCTGCTCGATCTCTTGGGCGAGATCCTGGCCGACAGCAGCGAGCGGGTGCGCATCAATCGGGCCACGGGCGATCTCGTGGTCGATTTCGGCGGCGACCACCACCAGGCCGCCCGCTTCGAACGGCTGGTCCCGGCCCAGGCCTTGAAGGGCCGCTTCGCCGATGCGGTCAAGCTCGACCTCGACGCCCTCGAGCGCGATTTCGGCTTCGCCCCCGACCACCACCACCCCAAAAGCGGCCTCGCCCGCCTCGTCGCCCGCCTGCTCGGCCGCTGACGGCGATCCTCAGCCGACCAGGCCGGCGCTCGCCCCCACCACCTCGCCCACGATCAACAGCGCCGGGCCCTCGATCGGCGTCGCCGCGACCATTGCCGGCAGGGTGGCCAGCGTGCCGGTGATGTGCCGGCTCTCCGGCCGGGTAGCGCTCTCGACGAGACAGGCGGCGTGATCGGCGGCGAGCCCGTTGGCGATCAGCCCGGCGCAGATGGCACCCGTCGTATAGTGGCTCATGTAGATCACCAGCGTCTGCCGCGGCCGGCACAGGGTCGGCCAGTCGAGATCGAGCGTGCCGTCCTGGCGGTGGCCGGTGGTGATCACCAGCGTCTGTGCCAGATCGCGGTGGGTGAGCGACAACAGGCGCTCGGCGGCCGAGCCCGAGGCCGCGGTCACGCCGGGCACCACCTCGACCCGGACCCCGGCTGCTACGAGGCTCGCGATCTCCTCGCCGGCCCGGCCGAAGATCAAGGGATCACCGCCCTTGAGCCGGACCACGTCGAGCCCCCGCCTCGCCCGGTCGATCATCAGCTCGTGGATCGCGCTTTGCGGCATCCGGTGTCGGGCTCGCCGCTTGCCGACGAAGATGCGTTCGGCATCCGCCCGGCAATGGTCGAGCACAGCGTCGCCGATCAGCCGGTCGTAGAGCACGACATCGGCCGCGGCCAGGAGCCGGGCCGCCTTGAGGGTCAAGAGCTCGGGGTCGCCCGGGCCGGCGCCGACGAGGTGAACGCGGCCGGAGGATGGCTTGGGCTCGGGCAAAAGGGCTTTTCCTGACTCGATGACGACGCCGCCAACCTTGCGGAATCGACCGGGATGTCAACGCGCTTCGACGCCGCCCCCGGGCGCCTACCGCCAGGCCACCAGCGCGAAGAGAAACGCCAGCTCGGTGAGCTGCTGCACCGCCCCCAGCGTGTCACCCGTGCAACCGCCGAAGGCCCGGCCCAGGGCCCAGGCGGCCAGTGCTGCGGCCAATGCTGCCACCGGCAGGGCGGTGAGCGCTTGGCCCGCCGGCAGGAGCACGATCGCTGCGGCAATGCCGATCGCCAGCGCCGCCAGAACCCGCTCGATCGCGGGCTTGCCGGTCATGGCGGCCAGGCCGCGGCCCCGGGCACTCGGCTGCAGATAGAGGACGACCGGCATCACCGCGCGGGAGAAACTGGCCGCCGCCACGATCGCGGCCGCCGCCTGCAGCCCGTCCCAGAAACCGGCGACGGCCGAGAGCTTGCCGACGAGCACGAGGATCAGCGCGATCGCGCCGAAGCTGCCGATCCGGCTGTCGCGCATGACCTCGAGCGCCCGCTCACGATCCGGCAGGGCACCCAGCGCATCGGCCGTATCGGCGAGCCCGTCCTCGTGCAGCGCCCCGGTGAAAAGCGCCATCGCGCCCAGAGTGAGCACCACGGCCGGCAGGCTCGGCAGATGCGCGAAGCTGGCCGCCAGATAGACGACGGCGCCCACGGCCCCGACCAGGAGTCCGACGACCGGAAAGAAATGCACCACCGAGGCGAGGTCGCCGATGCCGACCCGCCCGTCCAGCCGCAGCTGCCAGCGGGTCAAGAAGACCACGGCGATTTTCAGATCACGCAGCATCGAAGTCCCATTTCCAGCCGACTACCGCTCCGGCTATCTCGACATCCGCCGCCCGTCAAAGCAAGTTGGCGCGGCATATGGCGGCGCCCGTCCGAAGCTGCCGGTCCGAGGAGAGATCGCTTGAGCACACTGACACCGGTCGGCAGCTTCGCCGACATCCGCGCCTTGATGGCCCAGCTGCCGAC
>JAABSG010000271.1 GCA_011390475.1 Geminicoccaceae bacterium
GAATCCTTGGCCGGGATGTAGGCACGCTTGGCCATGTGCGCCCCTATCGCGAGAAAGGCGGCATCGGCCTTCTCGGTGGCCATGGTGGCGGCGAGATCGGTCACCTTTTCGTTGAGGCGGATGGTGACGCCGAGCTCGACGAGGCGCTGGACCTCGGCATCGAGCACGTCGCGCGGCAGCCGGTATTTGGGGATGCCGAAGCGCATCATGCCGCCGGTCAGCGGACCCGCCTCGATGATGGTGACGCGATGGCCCAGGCGGCGGAGATGGTAGGCGGCCGAGAGCCCCGATGGGCCGGCGCCGATCACCAGCACGTGCCGGCCGGTGTCGGTCGATGGCGCCGTGAACCGCCAGCCCTGGCGCAAGGCCTCGTCGCCGAGGAAGCGCTCGACCGAGTTGATCCCGACCGCGGAATCGAGATGGGCGCGGTTACAGACGCTCTCGCAGGTATGGTAGCAGACTCGCCCCATGATCGCCGGGAAGGGGTTGTCCCGGGTGAGGTGGCGCCAGGCGGCCTCGTAGTCGCCGCTTTCGGCATGATAAAGCCACCCCTGGATGTCCTCGCCGGCGGGGCACTCGGCATTACAGGGCGGCAGCCGGTCGACATAGACGGGGCGCTCGGTCCGCCAGGTGCCGGTCTTGTTGGCAAGGGACGAGCCGGGGTCGAGGGTGATCGCGAACGGCTTTTGCATGGTCATGGCCGTGCCTTCTCGTCGAGGAGGCCGAAGCGCTCGATATTGCGGTCGGCGGCGGCCTGGATACGGGCGACGGTTTCGGGGTGGCCGGGATCGCCGAAGAGATGGGCGAAGCGCTTCTGCGGGCGGAGATAGGCCTCGACCGGGACGCGGTGGCGGATCTTGGTGACCTCGGTCACGGCCCCGTTCTCGGCCTCGAAGACCGGGAAGATGCCGGTCTCGCGGGCCAGGCGCGCGAGCTTGATGGTATCGCAAGCGGCCGACCCCCAGCCGAGCGGGCAGGGTACGAAGACGTGCAGGTAGCGCGCCCCATGGAAGGTCATCGCCTTTTCGACCTTGGCCTCCAGATCGCGCAGATCGGCCACGGTTGCCGTCGCGACATAGGGGATCTCGTGCGCCATGGCGATCAAGGGCAGGTTCTTGCCCTGGCCGAAGGGGGCGCCCGGGGCGTCGCCCAGGGCCTGCGTGGTGGCGGTCCTGGCTGCCGGCGGGGTGGCGGAGCTGCGCTGCACGCCCGTGTTCATGTAGCCTTCGTTGTCGTAGCAGATGTAGAGCACGTCGTCGTTGCGCTCGAACATGCCCGACAGGCACCCGAAGCCGATATCGGTCGTCCCCCCATCGCCGCCCTGGGCGATGACCCGCACGTCGCTCCTGGCCTTGCCGGCCTTTTCCGCCTTGACCTGGAGCGCTGCGGCGATGCCGGTGCCCACGGCAGCCGCGTTGCCGAAGAGCGAATGCAGCCAGGGGAGTTGCCAGGAGGTCTCGGGGTAGGGGGTCGAGAACACCTCGAGGCAGCCCGTGGCGTTGGCCGCCATCAGCTGGCCGCCGGTGGCGCGCATCGCGGCATCGACGGCATAGCGGGCACCCAGGGCCTCGCCGCAGCCCTGGCAGGCGCGATGGCCCGAATTGAGCGAGTTGTTGCGGTTGATCGAGGCCTGGACGGTGCGCTCGTCGGGCGAGAGGAGGCGGTTGCCGACGGTGAAGGTGCCGGTCTGGTAGAACTTGACGGGCTGGGTCATGAGAGCTTCCTCAATGCACCTTGGCCTGCACGGTGCCGAGATCCCGGAGCAGGTTCTCGGCGATCGGCCCGCTGCGCCGCATGGCGGCCTCGCGAGCGAGCTGGCGGTTGACGATGCCCCAGTCGAGATCGAGGAAGGTCAAGGGCTCCAGCTTGTCGGCGACGGCTTCGGCCAGCACCCGCTCGAGCGAGGCCTGGGTGATCGACCGCCCGCCGAGCCCGGCAACGACCGTGTAGCCGTGCAGCTGGATGCCGGAGAGCGCGAGGCGGACGTCGGTCGATACCACGCCGCCGAGGCCGACGGAGAAGCTCTTCTCCAGTACCACCACCCGCTCGGCGTGTTGAAGTGCGGCGCGGACGGCGGCCAAGGGGAAGGGGCGAAAGGAGCGGATCGAGAGCAGGCCGATCTTGACCCCCTGCTCGCGCATGGCGTCGATGGTCTCCTCGAGCGTGCCGACGACCGAGCCCAGGGCCACGACGATCGTTTCGGCGTCCTCGGTGCGGTAGCGGCGCACGAGCCCGCCGGCGGCGCGGCCGAAGCTGGCCTCGAACTCCCGGGCGATCTCGGGAATCCGCTCCAGCGCCATCGTCTGCTTGGCGTGCGCCAGATAGCGGACCTCCATGAAGGCCTCCGGCCCGACCATCGCCCCGATCGAGACGGGCTCGGCCGTATCGAGCACCTGCCGAGGCTCGTAAGGCGGCAGGAAGCCGTCGACCTGTTCCTGGGTCGGGATGTCGACGCGCTCGTAGGCGTGGGTGAGGATGAAGCCGTCCATGCAGACCATGACCGGCATCGAGAGCTCCTCGGCGAGCTTGAACGCCTGGATGTGGATGTCGAGCGCTTCCTGGTTGCTCTCGGCAAAGAGCTGCAGCCAGCCGCTGTCGCGCTGGCTCATCGAATCGCTGTGGTCGTTCCAGATGTTGATCGGTGCGCCGATCGCCCGGTTGGCGACGGTCATGACGATCGGCAGGCCGAGTCCCGACGCGTTGTAGACGGCCTCGGCCATGAACAGGAGACCCTG
Source organism: Geminicoccaceae bacterium (assembly GCA_011390475.1). GTDB lineage: Bacteria > Pseudomonadota > Alphaproteobacteria > Geminicoccales > Geminicoccaceae > SLRI01. The sequence continues at coordinate 2,736 of JAABSG010000271.1, forward strand.
GCTGGCGGTCGCCGTGTAGGTCCTGGCACCGGTGGCCGAACTGCCGATCGCAACACTCATCGCCGCGAACTCGCTCTCGACGTTGATGAAGGCGCAAGGCTCGAGAGCGCCGCTTTTGACGAGGGCACCCAGGCCCTCGACGATGTGGGTCTGCGGTGAGATCGGGTAGGCGCAGATCACCTCGGGGCGGCAGAGGGCGACGGCCTCGGCAACGGCGACCGAGCCTTCCATCTGTTTCAGCATGGCATCTGCTTCAGCATGGCCGGCTCTCCTCTGTCGCGGTCGGGGTTTGAGCGGACGGCCCGCGCAGTCGCTCGGTGACCACTTCGAAGGCCTCGCGGGCGGCGGCGATATTCTTGGCCGCGACCTCGCCCTTGAACTTGTCGTCGATCGCATGCGCCACGGCGTCGATGGTGATCAGCCCGGAAAGCGCGGCGAAGCCGCCGAGCAGCACGGCGTTCGGCAGCGGCCGGCCGAGATGCTCGAGAGCGATCTCGCTCGCCGGCACGGTAATCAGCCGCTCGTGGCGAAAGCGGTCCGCGATCTCGCCCAGCCCCAACTCGTCGAAGCTGCGGCGGCTGTTGATCAGGACGTAGCCCTCGGGCTGCAGACCCTGAAAGACGTCCACCTGGTGCAACAGCGTCGGATCCTGGACGATCAGCACGTCCGGCGCGAGGATCGGCTCGCGCCGCCGGATGGGCCGGTCGTCGATCCGACAAAAGGCGACCACCGGCGCACCGGTGCGTTCAGAGCCGAAACTCGGAAACGCCTGAGCATGGCGGCCCTGCTCGAAGGCCGCGATCGAGAGCAGTTCGGCCGCGGTGACCACGCCCTGGCCGCCCCGCCCGTGAATGCGAATCTGCAGCATTGAATGCCTTCCCCGACGAACGCCCGGCATCGAACGCAGCCCGGCGTTCGAGCTGGTCGTTCTATAGCAACTATCGGCTTATCGCCCGTTGATCCACATCAAGCCCGCAAACCGAACAGTGCCCGGGGGGTTGGCCCTGGGCTCGGGTCGTGTATAGGTTGGCGATGTCGAGTATAGGAGCACACACACGACACGGCTCGGCGCGATCAGGGGAGTACCAAAATGCGAAAGATTTTTTCGGCCGTTGCGGCCGGATTCGTGGCTGTGCCGCTCATGCAGGCGGCGACCGTTCAGCCGGTGGCGGCTCAGGACTTCGTGCGGATTGCCACGGCCGGATCCGGTGGCAACTACTACCGCCTCGGCGGTGGCCTCGCCTCGATCCTCAACGAGGATGTCGAAGGCATGCAGGCGACCATCCAGGCGACCGGCGGCACCGTCGAGAACCTCGATCTCTTGGCCGATCAGGAGGTCGAGGTGGCCTACGTGACCGGCAGCGTGGCGCTCCAGGCCTACGAGAACACCGGCGTTTTCGCTGATCGGCCCGAGGGCCGCTATGACGGCTTGCGCGCCATCGCCACGGTCTATCCCAACCCGCAGTGGTTCGTCGTCATCGACGACAGTATCGAGAGCATCCGTGACCTCAAGGGCAAGCGGGTGGCGGTCGGCATGCAGGGCTCGAACGGCGAGGCCTGGTGGCGGCAGATCATGGAGCACCTGGGCTGGACCTATGCCGATATCCAGGCCGAGTACACGATGCATCAGGCGGCGATCGACCAGGTCCGGAACCGACAGATCGACGCGCTGGTCTCGCCCGATGCGCCCGGCTCGGCGACCATCCAGGAGATCATCGACACCGGCTTCGGTACGGTGTTGAGCGTGGATGAAGACATCATCCAGCACATGGCTGACCAGGGCCTGGACTATCCCTACACACTGCCGGCGGGCAGCGTCCCGGGCACCGACGAGGCGATCCAGACCTTCGCCTCGCCCGTCACCTTCTCGACCCATGAAGGCATCTCGGAGGAGCTGGTCTACCAGATCACCAAGACGATGTTCGAGCAGAAGGACCGGCTGATCCAGGTCCACCCTCTTGCCGCTTACATGACCCTCGAGAACGCCCTCGACGGGCTGCCCTATCCGCTGCATCCGGGCGCCGAGCGCTTCTACCGAGAGCAAGGCATCCTCTGAACTTCCGGACTATTCGGATTTGATGGCCGTGGCGGTCGAGGTCGATCGATCGCCACGGCCGGCGCTTGCGCGGGGGCGATGGCGGCATGGCGAAGCAGGAGCGGCGAGTGCGCGAGGCCGAATGGCAACGCCCGGAGCTCGAGGGTGAGGGCATCATCGATGTCGACAAGATCAGCAGCGGCAGCGGCGCCAACTCCTTGGGCGAAACCCGCACACTCACCGGCTGGTACGCACAGGTCTTTGCCCTCGTCGCCGCGGGCTCCTCGCTCTTTCATTTCTACACCGCCGGCTACCGCCCGCTGCCGGCGATGGAGCAGCGGCCGACCCACATAGCCCTCATGCTCTTTCTGGGCTTCTTGATCTATCCCATGGTCAAGAGCCAGCGCGACCGGC
>JAABSG010000272.1 GCA_011390475.1 Geminicoccaceae bacterium
AGACAGCTTGCTTCAGAGACGCTCACTGTTCTCTCAAGAGTAGATCGGCAGTCGGCTCGCGTGGCCCGCAGAAGTTTACCCGAGCCGACGTTCGTCGTCGCGGTCGCTTGCCGCGGCGGTCGGCCGCCGTTCAGGGAGTCGTCGCCGACCGAGCGATTGCGCGGCCGGCGACGAGGCGCCAGGAAATGGCCAGAGTGACGAGATTGGCGAGAGCGGTGGTGAGGCTGAAGAGCAGCACCGTCGCATGGACACCGAGGCCGAGGAGCAGGCTGCTACCGAAGCTCGCGACGAGCGCGAGAGTGGTGAGCACTGCCGAGAGCAGGTAGACGTCCTGCCGCCTGAGGACGTGCACCAGCTGCGAGATCGGAAAGACCACAAATCGGCTGAAGAAGAGCGGCACCAAAAGCTGCACCAGCACCCCGGCCTCTCGCCAAGCCTCGCCGAAGACGACAGCGAAGACCGGCGGCGCGAAGAGGAGGACGGGCAGCATGCCGGCAATGCCGAGTGCCGTGAACAGGGTGATCGTGCGCAGAAAGAAACGATGCAGTGCTGGCCCATCCAGCCCCCGGGTCTCGCCGAGGAAGACTTGGCTCGCGGTCTCGCTCAAGAGCTTGACGGGGGCGGCCATGACGCGTTGGCAGAGGGCGTAGAGGCCGGCCGTCACCGGCCCGTAGAGGCCGGCGATGAGGATCGCCGGCACCATCTCGCTGATGCTGTGCAGCAGCGACGAGGAGGAGGAATAGACCGGATAGTGCCAATGGTGGTGGACGGATCGCCAGAGCTGTGCCGGCGGCTGGCCGAGCAGCAGCCGGCGATCGGTGGGCGCAAGCTTGGCGATGAAATGGCCGAGGCGGACCCCGTAGCCGAGCAGATAGCCGAGGATCAGCCCCGGCGGGCCGGCGCCGAGGGCGCCGAGCGCGACCTGACTGCCAGCCTGTGAGCCAAGCTGAAAGGAGCGGTTGAAGCCGTTCGTCGCATAGCCGCCGCGCCTGATCGACCAATAGCTCGAGATCGAGCCTAACCCCCAGACCAGCATTGCGAGCGGCAGCAGCCAGAGCCAGCCGAGCAACACCTCGGCCGACACCAGGGTCACGAACCAGGGTCCTGCGAGCCAGACGAGGAGGCCGGCCGACAGGCTCATCGCCACGGCGACCACGACCGCGGCCATCGCCATCCCCGCCGCCTCGTCCTCGTCCAGGATCACCGGCAGCGCGAATTCGAGGCGCAGGCAGGCAATCACCCCGAAGATGGCAGCGAGGGCCGCGAAAACGGCGAACAGCCCGAACTCCGCCGGGGTGAAAAAGCGGGTGAGGAGCGGCGAGCTCAACAACAGGAGAGCCTGCCCCACCACGGTGCCGCTCGTCAGCACGAGGAGCTTGCGGATGAAAGACTTTTCAGGCACCAGATACTGAACACGTGAACGAATCAACGAATTGCCGAGCATTGGTTGAACGGAAGGTACGCTTCGCTTGATAACAGAGTTGTTTGGCTTGTCGAGGCGTTTGGGTGGAGGTTTGCTCGCAGCGGTCTTGATCGGTGTTGCCGCTCTCCTTCTCTACAGCATCAACCTCGAGCGGTTGCCGGACGGCGACGAACTCTACCACATCCTCGCCGCCGAGGGGCTGCTCGCGACCGGTGAGCCGGCGATCGGCGAGGATGGCCGCTACTGGCGCGGCTATCCGACTACTTGGCTCGTGGCGCAGAGCATCGCGCTCTTCGGCTCCAGCCTGACGGCGGCACGGCTGCCATCGGTGGCGCTCATGGCAGCGCTGGTGGTCGCCGTCTTCGTCTTCCTGCGCCGCGAGGCCAACCCGCTCGCCGCCTGGATCGGCGCTGGACTCTTCGCGCTCTCGCCCTTTGCGATCGCCGTTGCCCAGTTTGCCCGCTTCTACAGCCTGCAGGGCCTGAGCTTTTTCCTCGGGGCTTGGCTCGTCTATCTCCAGGTTGGACGCCCCTGGCCGCTCTGGCGCCACGTGTTGACAGCACTGCCAGCCCTGCTGCTTGTCGGATTTTCCGTGCAGCTCCAGCCGACCAGCCTATTCGGCGTCGCTGGTCTCGGGCTCTGGGTCGGCGGCATGCTGCTCCTGCCGTGGCTCTTGGATCGGCAGGTGTCGATCAGGGTCAAGTTTCTAGTCGTGGCCGGGGTCGCTCTTGCCGCCCTGCTCGGCCTAGCCGGTGCCTGGGTGACCGGCCTACTCGACGAGCTCTGGGGACGCTATCGAACGGCGATGCTGTTCAACGAGCTGCGCTCCGACGAGTTCTGGTTCTATCATGGCTGGTACGTTCTCTATTATCCTACCTTGTGGACCATTTCCGGCGTCATCGCGGTCTGCGCGTTGATCGAGCGGCCGAAGCTCGCCAGCTTCGCGCTCACCATCTTCGTAGTGGGCTTCCTCTTTAGCTCGTTCGCCGCTGCCAAGAATCTCCGCTACCTCTTCTTCGCCCAGCCCTTCCTGTTCGTGCTCTGGGGGCTCGGGCTCGCCTACATGGTGAGCGCCGCCCAGGGCCTCCTCGGCCGGCTCCGCGACGGGCTTGTCCCGGCCTTCACCTGGCTCTCCGAGCGCCATGCCCGGACCGCTGCCGGGCTGTTCCTCGGGCTCGCCCTGCTGTCCGTCGTGATCATCAATCCGGCTTGGCTGCGCAGCGTGACGATGCTCGCCGATGTCGCGATTCCGCCGCAGCCGGCCCGGGCCGATTGGGCCGCAGCCGAGCCCGTGCTGGGTCCCTGGATCGAGCGGGCAGAGGTGGTGGTGACCACCGAGGAGCTCGGCATGCTCTACTATTACAGGCGTGCCGACGTCCTCCTGAGCGCCAGCAAATGGCGCGAGAACGCTCCCGACGAGCACCGCCCGTTCATGCCCGATTTCCGCTCGGACGTGCCGCTGATCGCTGAGGCCAAAAGCCTCGCCCGCCTGATCGACTGTCACGCCACGGGGCTTTTCGTAACCTACCGCAAGTGGTGGGGTGAGACCACTTTCGGCCCCGAGGCGACGATGCGCGATGTCGAGGTCGAGCAGCTGATCGAAGCGAGGGCGACACCGCTGCCGCTGCCCGACCGCAGCCAGCTTCTGGCCTACACCTGGGAGCATCCGGCGCCCGCGGCAACCTCGGCGGATTGCGCGGACCTGCCGACGGTCGCCGACCATGGGGCCGATGTCCCGCTGCTGCCAGCCGACCCGATCGAGGACACCGACCAATCGGCTGGGCAAGAAGTCCGGCCCCTGACGAACCGGGCAGGCTGATGGTCGGCTGTTAGCTGATCGGTTGACCGAGCGCGCCACGATGCGAAGATGTTGGGCGAGGAACGATGCATGACCGACATGCGGCGACCCGCTGATCGACGTCTCTCCCGCCGTCATTTGTTGCGCCTGCTGCCGCTCGTCTGCGGCAGTGCGGGTCTCGACCCAGGTCGACCTGGCTTGGCCCAGCCCCTACCCAAACCCCAACTGGGCGTTACCCCGCTGCCACCGGCCGCCCGGGAGCTGGTCGTACGCAACGATGCCGAACTCGCCCAGGCCCTGTCGGTAGCCGAGCCGGGCGACCACGTCGTCCTGGCCAACGGCCACTATGCCGGACCCGGCGCCTGGAGCCGGACGGGCACGCCGCAGGCTCCCGTCGTCGTCCGCGCGGCCGAGCTTCTCGGTGCCCGGATCACCGAGAGCCTCGATCCGAGCGGCCGCCACCTGATCGTCCACGGCCTCGATTTTCTCGATGGCACGATGCGCATCGGCCAGGCGATGCCGTCGGCCGACGTCGAGATCTGGCGCTGCCGGTTTCGTGACCGGCCTGAGGGCACCAGCATCGCGCTCCGCACCGACCGGGTCGACGGACTGGATATCGCCTATTGCGAATGGGTTGCCTGGGGGGGGCGTGGCATCAGCATCGGCATCGCGGCGGGGACGCGAAACTTCACCATCCGCCGCTGCCTGTTCCGCGACACGCCGGGCCAACGCAGTGCTGACGGGGCACAGTTGAATGCGACTGAGGCCATCCAGGTCGGTTTCGCCGACAACGATGCGGCGATTCGCGGCGCCAACGGTCGGCTGGAGTACAACCGCTTCGTCAACTGGAACGACGACGACGAGGTGGTCTCAGTCAAAGCCTCCGACTGTCTCGTCTATCGCAACACGCTGGAGAACTGCTGGGGTAACATCAGCAACCGTTCTGGCCGGTTCAACCGCTACGAGGCCAACCTCATCATTGACGCCGGCGGCTTTTGGAACTTTGACGGACCCAATCTGTGGCTCGGCAACGTGCAGACCGGCGCGCACCGACGCATGACCCCCAATTGCTGGCTGGTGGCCGGCAACCGCCCGGCCGGCAGCTACCCGATGCCGCACGAGGGTTCGGGACGGAACACATCGGAGGGCTGCATCGTCGCCGGCAACCGGCTCTCGGGCGAGTTGCGCGTCGGCCACTACATCTCCTGGGATCCGCCGAGCGTCTATCCGGCCTCGGGCAATCGGATCCGCCAGCACCAGGGGCCGGTCGTCTTGGTGCCGGACTGGCAGACGACGACCGACAGCGTTCCCGATGCGCCCGAGACCCGCCATGCCTGGCAGACGCCGTTGCCGCTTGCCGATCGGGACGTGGGTCCCTTCGCCTGACCCGCCGCGGCCGGCCTTCTCGTCTGGCGGGATTCAGCGGCCGCGCACCAGATGACGGAGCTCGGTGACGAGTTCGTTCTCATCGCCCGCCAGCGTCTGCCGCAGGCGAGTCGTCGGCTGGCGGGTGTAGAGGTTGGGGAACCATTCGGCCGGCTCGGCAGTGAGTGGTGCGCTGCTCGAGAGGCGAACGACCACGGGACCGTTGGTGATAGTGGCCTTGCCGTCGGCGATATTGACCCGGCACTCGGGGTGGAGCAGCAGGCCCGCTTTGCCGGTGTGGTTCGACGTGCTCTCGATGCGGTCGGTAATCCTGATTATACCCGGTGTGGCCTCGAACCGCCGCACGTGGCGCGGCCGGCCGGGCAGCCGGTCGAACCCGTCATGCGTGCCTTCGAAGACGAAGTGGTCGGCGGTGCCCGTGTAGCCAAGGACGACCGGCCGTGCCCGTCGCCCACAGCGATGGGCACCGTAGAAGTCGCACTGCTCCGCGTCGTCGATGACGAGCGTATTGTGGCTCTTGGTGCTGCGAGCCTGCACCCGCTCCGGG
>JAABSG010000273.1 GCA_011390475.1 Geminicoccaceae bacterium
CGAACAGCCGCTGGACGCGATCGATGCGCACCTCCAAGGGCGGTGTCTCCTCGCCGAAGTCGAGCAGTGCCAGCACCGGGTTGACCGCCTCGAAGCGGCCGTCGCGGTAGCGGTTGAGGGCTTCGGCGACGATGCGCGCCACGGCCCGCGGCGATTCGGCGTGGCGCGGCCAGCGGGGCACGGCGGTCTCGTCGAGCCGCGCGCCGGTCCACCACTCGCCGTTGTCGAAGCGGCCGCTGAAGGTCGCGCCGTCCGGTGCCAGGGTGAACTCGAAGCCGCCCCGCCCGCCGGGCTCGATCCACTGGCCGATCAGCCGGTTGCCGTCGACCCGCGCCTCGATCCGGCCCTCCTGCGGCGTATAGCTGCCGGTGACCCGCTCGCCGTCCTGCTCGAGGCTCATCCGCGCCCCGCTGTCGCGCCAGCGCGTCGCCCAGGTGCCTTCCCAGCCGGTGGCGGCGGGTTCATCCGCCGCGACCGCCCGGCCGGGCGAGCCACCGGCGGCGGCCAGAGCCAGGAGCAGAGCGGCGAGCATCAGCAGGCGGGGCATCGGTTGAACTCCGGTTCCGCGGACAGCGCGACGACGATGGGGCTTTTCGCCGGATCGGCGAACCGCGACGCCGGGGTCCTAGCGTAAAGAGCGTAGCGGGCCAACCCGTGCGCAGCCGCCGGCCCGGTGCGGCGTTCGGCCCCACGGGGCCCGTCGCCGGGCAGCACCGCGAGCACCCCTTACCTTCGACGGGCCGTGGTGCCGGGCGTTGCCGAGACGCATACCATTCGGCATTAATCAACTATTAAGCAAATAAGTTGAAGCTTGATATAAACAAAGTTTCGAGTTTCTCCAGTTGACAGGAATATGGGCCTGAACGCATAGCTTGCCAGCAACTCTCGATGTTGTTGCGATAAATTGATCGAGGTCGAGCCATGGCGACAGACGCTGCAGGCGGCGATCGAATGGGCGAGATCGAACCCGCGTCCGCGATGACGGTCGACGTGGTGAGCCGGGCGCTCGCGGGCGACGAGCTGCTCGAGACCGGCCTCGCTGCTGTCGGGGTCAGTGGCTGGGAAGCCGATCTGGCGAGCGGCAAGGTCTCGCTTTCGCCCTGGCTGCGGCAGCTGTTCGGCATCTCCGACGGTGGTGCTGCGACCATCCCCTCGATCCGCGCGCGCTATCACCCGGATGATCGCGAGCGGGTCTCGGCGGCGACTTCGGCGGCCTTTTCCGATCCGGGGCGCGGCGCTTTTCGTGAGCGATTTCGCGTCGTTCGCGGTGACGGCAGCATCGTTTGGCTGGAGGCACGCGTCGCGATCTTCCGCGACCGCGACGGCGCCGCGCGGCGCACCATCGGCGTGATGCTCGATGTCACCAAGCAGATGGCGCGCGAGCAGACGCTGGAGGCGGATTGCGACCGCTTCGCGGCGGCCTTGGCCGACAGCGTGATCACACTGTTCCAGCAGGATCTGCAGCTGCACTATACATGGTGCCACAATCCACGGCTCGGCTACGCGTCGAGCGTGGTGTTGGGCAGGACCGACGCCGAACTGATGGAGGCGTCGCTCGCCGCCCCGCTGGAACGGCTGAAGCGAACCGTGCTGGAAACCGGCCGGGCGATGCGCCGCGAGGTCACGACCATGGGACCCCGAGGACGCGGCACGTTCGATCTGCATCTCGAGCCGCTGCGTGATTCGCGCGGTGCGGTCATCGGCATCACCGGCGCCTCGGTGGAGCTCTCGGTCTCGCCCGAAGGGCGGCGGTCGCGTGCCGCTCGCGCCTCGCTGGAGAGTCGCGAGCTGCTGCTCGACGGCTTGGCGTTCCACGAAGTGTTCGCCGCCGAGCGCACCGTTGCCGCCTCGCTCGGCACGACGGCGTTGCGGCGCAAGCTCGAGATCATGGGTCCGCTGTCGGCCGCGGCGGTCGAGCGGCTCGCCAGACTGGATACACGCCATAGGCTGGTGCCGGCGAAGACGACGCTGCAGGACCACGCCACGCCGAGCGCCGGCGAAGGCGGCGATGGCGAAGGCGGCGGCGACATGGTGCCGTTGCTGATCGCCAATGGCTGGGCGGTCTCGTACACGATGGTGCCCGAAGGTGGTCGGCAGATCCTCGGCTTCCATTTACCCGGCGATCTGCTCGGCTGGCCCGCCGCCTCGCCACCGAGCGCCGGCACGTTCGTCACCACGCTCACCGAATGCATGATCAGCGATCTCGACGCAGCGGTCCTGGAGGCGATCACGCAGTCGACCGAACCGCTCGCCGCCGCGTTTCGCTGGTCGAGTGCGATGAGCGAGGCGATCGTCCGGCAGCATCTGGTCAGCCTCGGCCGGCGGACCGCGCTCGCTCGTGTGGCGCACCTGCTGCTGGAGATCGGCGACCGGCTGCGCCTGGTCGGCCGGGCCGACGAGGCCGGCTTTCGCTGCCCGCTGACACAGATCGACATTGCCGATGCGCTCGGCCTGACCAGCGTCCATGTCAGCCGCACGCTGAAGCAGCTGCGGGAGATGGGCTGCCTCGGCTGGCGCGACGGCTTCGTGTCGTTCAATGATCGCGATCGGTTGATCGAGATCGCCGGCTACGATGCGAGCTTTTTGGCGCCGCAGCAGCGTGCTGCCGAATGATCGCTCGGTCGATTGTCGCGTGATACGGCGGTGCTGTCCGTCGGCTCAGCCCTGGGCCGCCGCCATCTCGTCGTAGCAGGCCAGCGCCTGAGCGCCGTAAATTGCGGATGGGCCACCGCCCATCTCGACGGCGACGGCCAGCATGTCGAGGATCTCGGGGCGGGTGGCGCCGAGGCGGAGGCAGGCGCGGCTGTGGAAGACGATGCAGCCTTCGCAGCGGACGGCAACGGAGATGGCAAGGGCAATGAGCTCTTTTTGCTTGTGGCTCAGCGCACTGTCGGTGCCGGCCGCCTTCACCAGGTCGCGGAAAGCCGCGAGCGCTGCGCCACCGTCCTTGTGCAGCGCCTTGCTCTGCGCCTGGTACTTTTTCTCGAGCTCGAGATAGCTGGTCATCGGCGGTTCCCTTCGTGTCGGTCGAGCGTGATGCATCACGAACTGGGCGGGCGCGCTTTGATCTGGATCAGCGCCAGGGGCGCTGCGGGGATCTGGATCAGCGCCAGGGGCGCTTCGGGGATCTGGATCAGCGCCAGTGGCTGGTCAGCCGCTCCAGCTCGGTTTTCAGGGCGAGGGGGCCGGCGATGACGCGGTTGCCGTCGAGGAGGCCGTTGTTCTCGAGGAAGTCGTTGGCGAAGCCGCCGGCTTCCTCGATCAGGAGGATGCCGGCGAGGCAGTCCCAGCTGTTCATGTGCGGCTCGACATAGCCGATCAGGCGGCCGGCGGCGGTCCAGGCGAGGCCCAGGGCACCGGAGCCGTGGCGATGGTACATGCCGCCCGAAGCCAGGAGCTTCTCGAAGAGCGGCAGCATTTCCTCGTGCGGGCAGCGGAGCGAGTAGCCGAGGCTTACCGTGCCGTCGCCGAGCGAGGTGGACGGCGCCACGGTGATCGGCCGGCCGTTCATGTGCGCGCCGCCGCCGCGGCGGGCCGAGAAGAGCTCGCCGGCCATGGGGTCGTAGACGACGCCGGTCTCGATCCGGCCGGCGCGCTCGTAGGCGAGGCTGACGCACCAGGCGCCGATGCCGTTGAGGAAGCACCAGGTGCCGTCGATGGGATCGATCACCCAATGGCCGCCGGAGGCGGCGTCGACGAGGTCGTGTTCGTGCTCTTCGCCGACGAAGCCGTCGGCGGGGAAGAGGGCGGCGAGGCGGTCGCGGATCAGGGTTTCGACCTCGCGGTCGGCCTTGCTCACCAGGTCCTGCGCGCCCTTGCTCTCGATCACGAGGCTGTCGCGGCCCTCGTAGAAAATGCGGGCGAGGCTGCCGGCTTCGCGGGCGACGGCTTCGGCGGCGGCGAGCCTGAGGCCGGGGTCGATCTCGGTCATCACTAGATTCCGGGGTTGGGGTCGGGTGCTGCTGCGGGGTATAGACCGTCCGGGGCGTCGGGACGAGGGCGCCGTTGCATTATCGCCGGCAGAAGCCGCGCAGGGGAGGTCATCATGCACGACGTCACCGCCAACGGGGCCAGTATCCCCGCTCTGGGCTTCGGCACCTGGGCGCTGCCGGACGATCGGGTCCAGCCATTGGTCGAACACGCGCTGGCTGTCGGCTACCGGCACTTGGACACGGCGCAGATGTACGGCAACGAGGTGGCCGTGGGAGCCGGGCTGAAGGCGTCGGGGCTGGGGCGCGACGACGTTTTTCTCACCACCAAGATCTGGCCCGATCATTTCGCCGAGGCGGATTTCCGGCGCGCCGCCGACGAGCGGCTGCAACTCTTGGGTGTAGACCAGCTCGACCTTCTCTTGCTCCACTGGCCGTCGAAGACGGTGCCTCTGGCCGAGACCATCCGGGCCTTGAACGCGGTCAAGGAGGCGGGGCAGACCCGGCATATCGGGGTCAGCAATTTTACCACCAAGCTGCTCGACGAGGCGGTGCGCCTGTCGGCCGCCCCGCTGGTGACCGATCAGGTCGAGTATCACCCGTTCTTGAGCCAGACCAAGGTCTTGGCCAAGCTCGCCGAGCAGGGCATGTCGCTCACCGCTTATTGCCCGCTCGCCCGGGGCAAGGTCGTCGACGATCCGGTGCTGAGCGAGATCGGCCGCGCCCACGGCAAGTCGGCGACGCAGGTGGCGCTACGCTGGCTGGTGCAGCAAGACGGTGTGATCGCGATCCCCAGGAGTTCGAGCGAGGCGCGGATCGAGGCCAATTTCCAGGTCTTCGATTTCGAGCTCTCGTCGGCCGAGATGGCGCGGATTCACGGGTTGGGCTCGCCCGAGGGCCGGGTCGTCGATATCGCCGTCGCCCCCGAATGGGACGTGTGAGGTAAAGGGCTCAGCCGATCGCCGTGCCGAGCGCGGTGAGGGCTTCGTGCAGCTCGGCCCGCCAGAAGGCCCAGTCGTGACGGCCGGGCAGGATTCGCACCGTGGCCGGCACGCCGGCGGCCGCCAGCTCTCGGCCGAAGGCCAGCGTTCCCTCGGCGAGGCCGAAGTAATCGTCCACGCCGCAGGAGAGATAAAAGGCCGGCGGCGACCCCGCCCGGGTGAGGTCCG
>JAABSG010000274.1 GCA_011390475.1 Geminicoccaceae bacterium
GAGCGCGTGGCGGCTGTTCGCCTCGACGAGTGCTGCGAGATAGGCGAAAGCGGGGGTGGCGGCCCGTTCCTGCTCGAGCTCGCGGCGCTGATCGGCGGACGGGGCCTGGAGCGCCGCCACCACCTCTGGCTGCAGCGGCGCTCGGGCCGGCTCGATCGGCACGAACTCGCGCATCGAGAAGCTCAGGACGAAGAAGGCGAGCATCAACGCCACGACGTCGGCGAGCATGATCGTCCAGGCCCGCGGCGCGAGGTTGGCCGTCTCAAGCCGCATGACCGTGACCCGCGCGGATCGAGAAGCGCCAGATTCCGGCAGGCAGATTGGCCACGCCGAGCCTGACCCGGCTCGTCGCCAAGGCCGTGTCGGCGAAGATCGATTCCAGCGTGCGCAAACGGGTGGCGGTGAGGGTCGTCGCCTCGTCCGGCCAGCCCGTGGTGACGACCAGAACACTGCCCCTTCCCACCTCGTGCTCGCTCAATGCCTGGGCCAGGCGGTGCAAGAGGACCAGGCGATCGCGCACGATCAGGGCGGTCTCCGGTTCGAAGAGCGTGGCTTCGTCCAGGTCGAAGGCGAGGAGCGCACCCGGGACCTCGACCTCGCCGGCGCTGATCGGCAGATGGCTGACCACCCGCCGCCTGAGGTGGATGCCGGGATCGACGTGCAACGCCGTCGCCCGTGCCGCTTCATCGCTGCCGGTAGCCACGGTGGACGCGAAGCGGAGGGCCAGCGAGTCGAGGATCGGGTCGACCCGATCCTGGCTGAGCTCGGAGCGACTGTGCAGAAAGACGAAAAAGGCCAAGAGGATGAGCATGAGCTTGAGCATCCCCTCGGCCAGGACAGGGCGTTCCCGTGCCAAATTCTTGCGGGCTCGCCTCGACGAGAAACCGGCAGGGCCGCGGCCGCGCCCGACTTTTGGCGACGCCCACATGCTTTCGCTATCGTCGTCCGCTGCCGCCGTCGGCTGCTCTGCCTCGCCCACGGCAAGCTCTCGGGGTCCCTCTCGCCGCGCGGCGAGCGCCTCCGGTCCGTTTCGGTTGCGGCGATCCTGCACGGTGCTGGCAAGCCGGCCGGTTGGCGGGTCTCAGGCCGTGCCCAGGACGCTCGCTATCTTGGCCTTCAGGGTTTCGGCGTTGAACGGCTTGACGATGTAATTGTTGACGCCGGCCTCTTTGGCCGCGACCACGTTCTCGGCCTTGCTTTCGGCGGTAATCATGATGAAGGGCAGGTGCTGCAGGGCCACGTCGGCGCGGACCTCACGCAGCAGGTCGAGCCCGGTCATCGGCTGCATGTTCCAGTCGGAGATCACGAGGCCGTAGCTCTTGTCGCGCAGCCTGGCCAGGGCCTCGCTGCCGTCCGAGGCCTCGTCGACATTGGTGAAGCTCAATTGTTTCAAAAGGTTGCGAATGATCCGCAGCATCGTCTTGTAGTCGTCGACGATCAGGATCGGCAGATTCGGATCGAGGGCCATGAAGCGGTCTCCGGACTCGCGAGAGGCGGGTGGTCGGTGGGGTGCTGGACCGCGAAACGACACGGCAGACGGCGACCACCAACGACTAGTCGCCGGAGACTAACCCTATTTCCTTGCGAAATTCTTAACGCTCCGGCGATGGCACCGCCGCGGCGCTGGTTTCTTCCGCCGCCTATTCCGCGGCCGTTGGTTCGAGCTTTTCCACCCGGGCCGCGGAATATTTGAATTCCGGGATCTTGCCGATCGGGTCGAGTTCGGGGTTGGTCAGCGCGTTGGCTGGCGCTTCGTTGAAGCAGAAGGGAATAAAGAGCATGCCCTGGGCGATCGCGGGGTCGCGTCGGGCGGGCAGCTCGATCGCTCCGCGCCGGGTTGCGACCCGAACGCGGGTGCCGGGGGCGATGCCGTGGGCTGCCATGTCGCGGCCGTTCATGCCGACGAAGGGTTCGGGCTCGAGGGCGTCGAGCTTGCTCGCCCGGCGGGTCATCGCCCCGGTGTGCCAATGCTCGAGGGTGCGGCCGGTGGTCAGCACCATCGGATAGGTCGAATCGGGATGCTCGGCCGAGTCGACCCCCTTGGCGGGGACGAGGGTGGCTCTGCCGGATTCGGTCGGGAAGCGGTCGGTGAAGACCACGCCCAGGCCCGGGTGATCGTGGGATAGGCAGGGGTAGGCAACGGTCCCCTCGCGCTCCAGGCGCTCCCAGGTAATGTGGTCGAGCGACGGCATGGCACCTTTCATCTCGGCAAAGACCTCGGCCGGGCCCGCATAGCGCCAGTCGAGGCCGAGCCCCTTGGCCATTTCCTGGATGACCCACCAGTCTTCCCTGGCGTCACCCGGCAATGGCAGGGCCTTCCTGCCCATCTGCACCTGGCGGTTGGTGTTGGTGACGGTGCCGGATTTCTCGGGCCAGGCCGAGGCCGGCAGCACGACGTCGGCGAAGCGGGCGGTCTCGGTCAGGAAGATGTCCTGCACGACCAGATGCTGGAGGCTGGCGAGGCCGCTTCGCGCGTGGGCAGTGTCGGGGTCGGACATCGCCGGATTTTCGCCCATAATGTACATGCCCTTGATGCTGCCGGCATTCATCGCGTTGATAATCTCGACCACGGTGAGTCCGGGTGTGGGGTCGAGGCTGACGTCACCCCAGAGCGCTTCGAGCTTGGCCCGGTAGGTGGGCTCGCCCACCTTGTGGTAGTCGGGGAAGACCATCGGGATGAGGCCGGCATCGGACGCGCCTTGGACGTTGTTCTGCCCTCTGAGCGGATGCAGGCCGGTGCCGGGCCTGCCGGTCTGGCCGCAGAGCATGGCGAGGCTGATCAGCGCCCGGCAGTTGTCGGTGCCGTGGGTGTGTTGGCTGATGCCCATGCCCCAAAAAACGATCGCGGCCTCGGCCCGGGCGTAGAGCCGGGCGACGGCGCGGATGGTCAGGGTATCGACGCCACAGATCGGGGCCATGGCTTCGGGCGGATAGGCGGCAAGGTGCTCGCGGAGTCGCTCGAAGCCTTCCGTGTGGGCCTGCACATATTGGCGGTCGTAGAGCTCCTCGGTGACGATGACGTTCAGCATGGCGTTCAAGAGCGCCACGTCGCGACCGGGGGTGAACTGCAACATGTGGGTGGCGTGGCGCTTGAGGGTCTGGCCACGCGGGTCGATGACGACGAGCTTGGCCCCGCGCTTGACCGCCTGCTTGAAGTAGGTGGCCGCGACCGGGTGGTTCTCGGTCGGGTTGGCGCCGATGACGACGATGACGTCGCTGTTCTTCACCTCGCTGAAGGGAGCGGTGACGGCACCAGAGCCGATGCCTTCCATCAGTGCTGCCACCGAGGAGGCGTGGCAGAGCCGGGTGCAGTGGTCGACATTGTTGGTCAAGAACCCGGTGCGGACCAGCTTCTGGAAGAGGTAGGCCTCCTCGTTCGAGCATTTGGCCGAGCCGAAGCCGGCCAGGGCGTTGCCGCCGTGGCTGTCGCGGATGGCCAAAAGGCCGGCGGTGGCGCGCTCGAGGGCCTCCTCCCAGGTAGCCTCGCGGAAATGGGTCCAGGGGTCGGCGGGGTCGACGACGTCGTCGGCATGCTTCGCCACGCCCTCCTTGCGGATCAGCGGCACGGTCAGGCGCTCGGCGTGGTGGACGTAGTCGAAGCCGAAGCGGCCCTTCACGCAGAGGCGGTTCTCGTTGGCCGGACCGTCGGCACCGGTGACGTAGCGGATCTGGTCGTCCCTGATGTGGAAGGTGAGTCTGCAGCCGACGCCGCAATAGGGGCACACGCTCTCGACCTCGCGGTCGGTGGACCGGTCGCCGATGCCCTGGTCGTCCATGATCGACGCCGGCATCAGGGCGCCTGTCGGGCAGGCCTGGACGCACTCGCCGCAGGCCACACAGGTGCTGTTGCCCATCGGGTCGTCCTGGTCGAAGACGATCTTCGCCTCGTGGCCGCGATACGCCATGCCGATCACGTCGTTGACCTGGACCTCGCGGCAGGCGCGAACACAGAGCGTGCACTGGATGCAGGCGTCGAGATTGACGGCCATCGCCGGATGGCTGGGGTCGGGCTGCCAGCGCGCCGCCCGGGGCAGGCGGCTTTCGGTGAAACCCATCGTGTCGGCCCAGCTCCAGAGCCGGCTGTCTCGGTCGGGGGACTGCTCGCGCGGCGGCTGGTCGGCGAGGAGGAGTTCCATCACCATGCGCCGGGCTTTGGTCGCACGGTCGCTCGCGGCCTTGACGTTCATGCCTTCGGTCGGCTGGCGCAGGCAGGAGGCCGCCAACACCCGCTCGCCTTCGATCTCGACCATGCAGGCGCGGCAATTGCCGTCGGCGCGGTAGCCGGGCTCGGGGAGATAACAGAGATGCGGAATCTCCACGCCCTCGCGTTTGGCGACCTGCCAGATGGTCTCGCCGGGTGCGGCCTCGACCGTCTTGCCGTCGAGGCTGAAGTGGATGGTGTCGGTCATGGGCTGCCACCGTTGATCGAGGGGAGGGCGAGGTCGAGGAGCTTGGCGTTCTCGGGGTTGAAGGGGTCGACGAAGGTGACGCCGTCAAGGGTGCGGCCGTCCTGGAAATCCTCCGACAGGATGAACCTGCAGCCGGCACGCTTGGAGGTCGCCCATAGCATGGCGTCCCAGAACGCGATCTGATGCGCGCCGACGACGGCAATTGCGGCATCCAAATCATCGAGCCGGTGCTCGACGATGGGAAAGAGGCGCCGCAGGTTGTCGACCGTTGTGCGTGCGAGTCCCAGGCCGAGATGTCGCTTGCGCCTGAGCACGTGAAAGCACTCGCCGAGCGACTGCAGTGTCTGAATGGAATCCGCCTCTGCGGCGCGCTCCAGCAGACGGCTCGCGGCGGCGTGCTTGTCGCTCGAGGCATCCGTGGCATAGACGAGAAGGTTGGTGTCCAATGTCAGCCTCACTTCTCATCCTTCAACAGATGCCGCAACCGCTCCTCGTAGATCTCGTCGCGGGTCCAGGGTTCCTGGCTGTCGGTGGGCAAGCCCTTGCGGAAGAAGGCCAGCGCCTCCTCGCGCGCCTTGGCCCGTCGCGCCGCCTCGGCAGGATCTTCCTCCACCTCGATCGGCACCAGCTTGGCCACGGGCTTGCCGCGGCGGGTGATGGT
>JAABSG010000275.1 GCA_011390475.1 Geminicoccaceae bacterium
ATGCTGCCGGAGCGGTCGGGGGCAGCGACGAGGTTGGCGAAAGACTGGACGAAAACACGACTTCGCGTAGTCTCATTTGTCATCGACAGCAATCATCGAGGGAGGAAAACCAATGCGCTATCGATGCTGGGCCGGGCGATGCTGGGCCGGGCGATGCTGGGCCGGGCGATGCTTGGCCGGACCGCTCCTGGCCGCCGGCCTCGTCGCCGCACCGGGTCTCGCCGGCACGGCCACGGCCGAGGGCGACATCGCACGGGGGGCCGAAATCAGCACCGAATGGTGCTCCCGCTGTCACAATGTCGCCCCCGGCGGGGCCATGAAGGAGGAGCCGCCATCGTTCGCGGCCATTGCCGTCTACCGCTCCGAAGGGCAGATGCGCGGCGCCATGGTGGCCCCGCATCTCGGCATGCCGCCCTTGGTCGAGGTCTTGGGCCTCGAGACCGATGATCTCGTCGCCTACATCACGTCCCTGGAACCAACCGTCGCCTGGCAACCGCCGGCGAACTGACGACACGGGGCCGGCTCGGGATCGGCAGGACCCGACCGGTGCGCCCGGGCTGGCTCGGCTCAGCGAACTGCGATACGACCGAGCGAGCAAGCACAAGGGAGGCGGCCATGGCGATGGAGCGACTCGATCACGTGAATGTCCGGACCAACCGGCTCGCGGCGATGATCGACTGGTATCGGGACGTCCTCGGTCTGGAGACTGGACCCCGGCCCGGCTTTTCTTTCGGCGGCGCCTGGCTCTACTGCGCCGGCGAGCCGATCGTCCATCTGGTCGAAGTCGCCGAGGAACAGGCGGCCATCGCACCCAAGATCGAGCATTTCGCAATCCGAGCGACCGGGCTCGACGGCTTTCTGCGCCGGCTGGAAGACCGGGGCATCGCCTACGAAATCGGCCGGCCGCCGGGCTTTCCGATCATCCAGGTCAATGTCTTCGACCCGGACCAGAACCATATCCACATCGATTTTCCGGCCGCCGAGGCAGCGGCGTTGGACCGCTGAGCCCTCAGACGGCCGAAAGATACCATTCGAAGTCGAGCGAGGTCAGTCGCGCCTCGAAGCGATCGAACTCGGCCCTGCGGCAGGCGGCGTAGAGCTTCTTGAAGCGCGCGCCCAGGTAGCGATCGAGCTTGTTGCCGGTCTCGAAGGCGAGCAGCGCCTCGGCCCAGTTGGTGGGCACCGTGCGCCGCGCCTGGGCGTAGGCATTGCCGGCAACGGGCGGGCCCGGATCGCCCTTGTGCTCCAGCCCATGCAGCACGCCCGCGAACATCGCGGCCGTCGCCAGATAGGGATTCGCGTCGGCGCCGGGTGCCCGGTGCTCGATCCGCTTGGCGATGGCGGGCCCTGCCGGCACGCGCAGCGCCACGGTGCGGTTGTTGATTCCCCAGGTAGGCGCGGTGGGGGCATAGGAGAGCGGCTGCAGGCGGCGGTAGCTGTTGGCATTGGGCGCAAAGAGCAGCATCGATTCGCCCATCACTTGCTGCAGCCCCCAGATCCCGTGGCGGAGCAACTGGTCACCGGCCTCGCCCTGGGCAAAGGCATTCCGGCCCGCCTGGTCGGTCAGGCTGAGGTGGATGTGCAGGCCGCTGCCGGCCGTCTCCTCGAAGGGCTTGGCCATGAAGCAGGCGCGATAGCCGGTGGCTTCCGCGGCCGCCTTCACGCAACGTTTGAAGAGGAGCGCATGGTCGGCGGCGGTCACCGGGTCGGTCACGTGCTTGAGATTGACCTCGAACTGGCCCGGGGCGAATTCGGAGACCGCCCCCTTGGCCGGGATGTCCTGGACGCTGCAGTAGTGGCGAAGGGTGTCGAGGAAGGCGTCGACCTCGATCAGCCGGTCGAAGCTGTAGACCTCGCATTCTCGCGAGCGGCGACCGAGCCGGCGGCTGACCGGCACCTGGCCCATGCCGGCCGGGCAGAGCGCCGGATCGAGCAAATAGAACTCGAGTTCGAGGGCCGTGACCGGCGAGAGGCCGTGTGCCTGGAAGCCCTCGGCGATCCGGGCGAGCAGAGCGCGGGAGTCGGCGAAAAACGGGGTGCGGTCGAAATCGTCGAGCCCGCCCAGGATCTGCGCCCGCGTTTCCGACCAGGGGACGGGTGCCAGGGTGTCGATATCGAGGCGGATAGGCCGGTCGGCGTCGCCTTCCTCCCAGACGAGGCCGCTGCGGTCGACATTGGCGCCGGTCGTGTCGATGGCGTAGAGCGTGGTCGAGAAGACAGCGTCGCCAGCGAGCGCCGCTTGGAGTTCGCCGATGTCGAACCGCTTGCCGCGCGGGATGCCGACGATGTCGGGGAGGATGATGTCGACCGCTTCGATCAGCGGGTGGTCGTCGAGAAAGGCCCTCAGCCGCGGATCGACGAGTGACGCTGCCTGGTCGGACATGGCTGCGGGCTCGAGATCAGATGCTCTCCTGCACCCACTCGACGAGCTTGGTCTTCGGCAGGGCGCCGACTTTGGTGGCGGCCACCTCGCCGTCCTTGAAGAGCATCAAGGTCGGGATGCCACGCACGCCGTATTTCGTCGGGGTCAGCGGGTTGTCGTCGATGTTGACCTTCACGACCTTGACCTGCTCGCGCATCTCGTCGGCCAACGCTTCCAGATGCGGGGCGATCATCTTGCAGGGCCCGCACCACTCGGCCCAGAAATCGACGACGACCGGGGTCGACGATCTGAGGACGTCCTCGTCGAACGCGGCATCGCTGGTTTGTTGCACAGTCATGCTGGCTTATCCGTGCTGGTGTGTCGGTGTGGCCCCAGGCCACACCGCTGCGGGAGGAGACTCTTGGATCAGCCACCGACGCTCGTCAAGCCGCCACGACGCCGCCGGGCCGGTGCGCCTCGAGCAGCGCCTCGGGAATGGCCATGAGCAGCGGCACGGCGGTCCACACCAGCCCGGCCCGGATCACCCGACCGGGATAGAGTTGCTCCAGCAGTGCCGCGTAGGCCGCGAGCTGGCGGAGATAAGCCGCGGGCGCCGCGGCCGCGGTCGCGGGCGGCAGTCGATTGGACTTGAAGTCGACGAGATAGACGGCGGTGTCGGTGACGGCGAAGCGGTCGATCTGGCCCGCGATCACGCTCTCGCCGATCCGGCCGAGGATCGGCTGTTCGGAGCGGCTCTGCGGACCGAAAGCCGGCGCCAGCTCGGGCAGATCGAGAACACCCCTCACCTGCCGTGCGAGCTCGGTTCGAGCCACCGCGTCCAGACCGGGCCAGGCGGCGAGTCGCGCATCCAGCATCGCCTTTCGGTCCGCCTCGGGCTGTGCGGCGATCTCGTGCAGCAGACGGTGCAGGGCCGTTCCGAACAGCCGGGCCTCGCTCGCCCCGCCGGCCAATGGCGAACTCGCCGGCAATGCTGCCGCCTCCTCACGTGACGGCTGCACCAGCCGCCGCGTCGGCGGTTCGGGCGGCGGTGGCCTGCCGACCCAGGCCGGCAGCGGTCGTGTGGTGGGCGCCGTTGGCACAGGCGATAGCGCCTCGCTGCCGGCGACACCGCGGACCAACCGCCGGCTGCCGTCCGACGCCCCTGGCTCGAGACCCGGCAGGCTGCCGAGCGTTCGGCTGATGACGTCGTGCCAAGAGCCATCCGAGCGCTGGCTGCGCTTGGCCCAGCCGGTGACATAGAGCCGGTCGCGGGCGCGGGTCATGGCGACGTAGAGCAGGCGCCAGCGTTCGGCCGCCTGCCGGGCTTCGAGGGCTTCGGCGATGCGTTGACTGACCGGATCGCGCTCAGGCGCGGCCGCCCGCCAGAGCGGCAGGCCGCTTTTCGGATCGAACAGCAACCGATCCTTGGCGTCCTGCGGTCGGTAGGGCCCGGCTTCGGCGAGAAAGACGATCGGGGCCTCGAGACCCTTCGAGCCGTGCACGGTCATCACCCGGACAGCGTCGGTGCCCTGCTCCATGTCGCGCTTCAGGCTTTCGGATTCGAGGCCCAGCCAGTGGATGAAGCCCTGCAGCGAGGCCGGGTGGCCCTCCTCGTAGGCCAGCGTCTGAGCGAGGAAGGCCTCGATCGGCTCGGCGGCGTCGGGGCCGAGGCGCTGCAAAAGGCGTTGCCTGCCGCCCTCCGGGCCGAGAATACGGGTGAAGAGTTCGAAGGGCGGCATGAAGTCGGCCATCGCGAGCCAGCCCCGAAACCGCTCCCAGGCGGCGGCGAAGGGCGCCTCGCCGGCTTCACCCAGCGTACGAAGACGATCGACCAAGCTTTTCTTTTCGCGGGCAAAGGCGAGGCGGAAGAGGTCGTCCTCGTCGAGGCCGACCAGAGGACTCTTCAAGAGAGCTGCCAGGGTCAAATCGTCCTCGGGCAGGAGCAGGGCTTCGCCCAACGCCACGAGATCCTCGACGGCGATGCTGTCGGTGAGCTTCAAGCGGTCGGCGCCGGCGACCGGAATGCCGCGCTCTTTCAGTGCCTTGAGGATGCGTTCCTGGGCGATGCCACGGCGCTGCAGGAGGATCAGGATGTCGCCGGCGCGGATCGGGCTGCCCGTGGCTTCGAGGACCGCACTGTTCTCCAGCCAACCCGCGATGGTGCGGGCGATCTGCTCGGCGAGGCGAGCTTCCGCCTCGTCGGCATCGAAGCGTTCGGTCGGCAGTTGCCAGCCTTCGCCGGCCCGTGCCGCGCGCTCGGCGGGCTCGACCAGGGGCCAGATCTCGACGCTGCTCATGGCGTTTCGACGGAATGTCTGATGCGACACCTCTGCCTCGCCTGCGACCGACACCCGGATTTCGGGATCGGCCAGGACCGCATCGACCGCTTCGATGATGGCGGGACCAGATCGGAAGGAGAGGTCGAGGACGGTACGCTCGAGCGGGCGCTCGGCTGCCGCGAATTTGCCCATCAAGCGGTCGCGGACGGCGGCGAAGCTTTCGAGATCGGCGCCCTGAAAGCTGTAGATCGACTGCTTTTCGTCACCGACGACAAACAGCGTACGGTCGCCGCGCTCGGCGCCCTCGCCGCTGTGGAACTCCTCTACCAGGTGCTCGATGATCGCCCATTGCAGCGGGCTGGTGTCCTGCGCCTCGTCGACCAAGAGGTGATCGATCCGGGCGTCGA
>JAABSG010000276.1 GCA_011390475.1 Geminicoccaceae bacterium
CACGCCCGCGACATGCAGCGCGATGAGCAGCAGCATGCCGTTCGCTGCCACCTCGTGCACCTCCTCGAGCCACTCGCTCGCGTCGCCACCGAGGGTCATCAGCCAACCGCTGCCGGCGGTGACCAGGAGCCCGATGACGAGCAAGAGCACCATCACCCCGCCCAGGGGGTTGTGGCCGAGATACCGCTCGGCCTTGCCGGCGATGGTGTCCCGGGCATAGGCCAGCACGGTGCCGGGGCTATGGACGAAATCGCGGAACCGAGCGTGCTCGCTGCCGACGAAGCCCCAGACGATGCGCATGACGATGAGCGCGATGATCGCATAGCCCAAGAGCTCGTGCGCCCGATCGAGCTCGTCACCCGTGAGCCAGGCGGCGGCGAACAGCAGGACGAGTGTCCAGTGAAAGAGCCGCACGAACGGGTCCCAGACCCGGACCATCCGGGACCCGGCCGAGGTCTCTGCCGGATCGGTCCGGGCGGCATTGCCGCTGGTCATGGTGCGTTCAGCGCCGCTGCCGATTGCGGCGCGGCACGATCTCGCCGGTTTTCGGGTTGACGTAGGCCTCGAACGTCGCCCCGTTGGCGTCCGTGCCCTCGACCTCGTAGCAGTTGCGCTCGCGCTCGATCTCACGCACCTGATAGCCCAGGCCGGTGAGCCTCGCCTCGATCTCGCCGATCGGCAGCCACTCGTCGGCGGCCAGCTCTGGGCAAACCACGTCGTCGTCGGAAGCGAAAGCAGGGGCCGCCAGGGCGAGGGGGGCGAGGGCGGCGGAGAGGATCAGAAGCTTGCGCATGGATGTCTTCCCTATGCTGTGTCCATGTCGGCCGGTCGACCGACGCCCCGGACACTACCCTGAGCGCCCTGTCCGGACCCTGACCGGCCTTGTCAGCGTTTTGTCAGCCGCTGGCGGCTAGGCTATCGACCATGCGCAAGTCTCTCGCCATCGCCTCTCTCTTCCTCTTCCTCGCCGGCACGGTCTCGGCCGACGACGACCACGAGCGCGCCCGGGCCGCCCTCGAGCGCGGCGAGGTGCTGCCGCTCATGACCATCCTCGAGCGCCTGGCTGCGGTGATCGACGGCGACATCGTCGAGACCGAGCTCGACCGCGAGGACGGCGGCTGGGTCTACGAGATCACCTATATCGACCGCACCGGCCGGCTGATCGAGCTCGAGATCGACGCCGCCGATGCCACGGTCCTGAAGGAAAAGCGCAAGCGGTGAGGGTGCTGCTGGTCGAGGACGACGCGCGGATCGCGGCCGCGGTAGCGGTCACGCTCGAGGCCCAGGGCTACCGGGTCGAGACGGTGGCCGACGGCGAGACCGCGTGGTTCCAAGGCGACGTCGAGGACTATGCCGCGGTCGTCCTCGACCTCGGCCTGCCCGGCATGGACGGGCTCGCCGTCTTGAAGCGCTGGCGCGAGAACGGCCGGACCATGCCGGTGCTGGTGCTCTCCGCCCGCGGTACCTGGAAGGAGCGGGTCGAGGGCATCGACGCCGGTGCGGACGACTATTTGCCCAAGCCCTTCGAGCCCGCCGAGCTGATCTCGCGCCTGCGCGCCATCATCCGCAGAAGCGCCGGCCACGCCCGCCCGGTCATCGAGATCGGCCCCGTCAGCCTCGATCCGCGGGCGATGCGGGTCACTGTCGACGGTCTGCCCAAGCCCCTCTCGCCGCAGGAATACCGCCTCCTCGACTACCTCATGCTGCAGGCCGGCCGCGTCGTGCCGGCAGCCGAGCTCATCGAGCAGCTCTACGGTCCGGACGACGATCGCGACAGCAACGCGATCGAGGTGCTGATCGGCCGGTTGCGCAAAAAGCTGGGTGTCGAGCTGATCGAGACCCGCCGCGGCTTCGGTTACACCATTGCTGTACCCGTCGGCGAATGACCCGCCACTCGCTCCGGCTGCGCCTCGTCCTGGCCCAGATCGCGACGATCACCCTGGCCCTGATCGTCGCGTGGCTGGCGCTGGCCGGCCTCTTCGAGCGCCACCTCGAGCGGCGCGTCGACGACGAGCTCGGCACCTTCGCCCGTCAGCTCGCAGCCCAGCTCACCTTCACCGCGACCGGCGAGGCCGAGCTCCGAGGCGAGCTCGCCGACCCCCGCTTTCGCCAGCCGCTCAGCGGCCTCTACTGGCAGATCGAGATCGCCCCGGATGATGTCACCCTGCGTTCGCGCTCGCTCTGGGACCAGGTCTTGGACCTCGCGCCCGACCATCTCGAGCCCGGCGTCAGCCATCGCCACGCGCTGGTCGGGCCGGGTGGCTCGCGGCTCGTTGCCCACGAACGCTCGCTGCTGGTCGATACCGCCCGGGGCGAGCGCCGCCTGCGCATCGCGACGGCCATCGACCGGACCACGATCGAAACCGCGCTGGCCGAGTATGCGGGCCAGCTCGCCTGGGGCCTCGTGGCGCTCGCCTCGGTCCTCGCCGCGGCCGCCTGGGCGCAGATCCGCTTCGGGCTGAAGCCGGTCGAGGAGGTCCGCCGGGCGGTCGCCGTGGTCCGCGAGCATGGCACACAGCGCCTCGCCGGGCGCTTTCCCGACGAGATCCAGCCGCTCGCCGACGAGGTCGACGCGCTCCTCGACAGCCGCGACGCCATGCTCGAGGCGGCCAGGGCCAGGGCCGCCGATCTCGCGCATGGCCTCAAGACCCCGCTCACCGTGCTCAGGGCCGAGGCCGGGCGGCTGCGGGAAGCGGGCGAGCCCTCGAGCGCCACCACGCTCGAGGGCCTCGCTCTGGACATGCAACGCCATGTCGACCGCGAGCTCGCGCGAAGCCGCCTCGCCAGCCCGGCGGCGAGCAGCCGGACGTCAGCCGTGGCGTCGCTGGTCGACCGTCTCGTCGCCACGCTGCAGCGAACCCCGGCGGGCGAACGCCTCGACTGGCAGGTCGCCGTCCCGGCCGATCTCCGGGTCGCGGTCGATCCGGACGACGTCGCCGAGCTTTTGGGCAACCTTCTCGACAACGCCGCCAAATGGGCGCGCGAGACCGTCGGAATCGGCGCCACGGCGGCCGCCGGCCGGGTCACGCTCGTCATCGAGGACGATGGCCCGGGCGTCGCCGCCGGCGACCGCGACAAGCTGGGCGCCCGCTTCATGCGGCTCGACAGCACCACCCCGGGCCACGGCATCGGCCTGGCCATCGCCCGCGACATCGCCCTGGCCTATGGCGGCACGCTCGCCTTCGCCGAGGCGCCGGCCGGCGGCCTCGAAGTGCGCCTCGACCTGCCCGAGGCTCAGCCGGCGATCGGCCAGGCCTCCAGGCGATAGGCGCTGTCCCAGAACAGCCACTCGTACTGCGTCGAGCGCACGAAGGCCCGGGCCATGGCTTCACGCTCGGCTGCCCCAGCCCCTGCCGCCGCCTGGTCGGTGATCCGGATCACCTCGCGCACCGAGGCCGCGAAGGCGTCGTCCGCATAGGTGTCGATCCAGGGTTGGTAGAAATTGTCCGGCACGGTGTCCTTCGCGATCCGCACACCGACGTCGTGATAGATCCAGAAACAGGGCAGGATGGCGGCGACCAGCACCGGCCAGGAGCCGTGATGCCCCGCCGCGATCAGGAAGTTCGTATAGGCGAGGCAGGAGGGCGAGGGCTCAGCCGCCAGAATGTCCGCCTCGCTCATCCCGAACTGTTCGAGGAACTGGCCGTGCAGTGCGCGTTCCACCGCGAGCGCACCCAAGGCCGAGCCCACGAACTTGTCCATGGCCCCGAGGTCCGGCGCCCTGGCCCCGGCGATCGCCAGCGTGCGGGCGTACTGGTCGAGGTAGAGCTTGTCCTGGGTGATGTAGAACTTGAACCGCTCACGGCTCAGTGTTCCCGCCGCCAGCTCGCGATTGAACGGCAGCTCGTCGATCGCCCTGCGAAGCGCCGCCGTCTGCTGCCAGATCCCTTGGGTGAACGTCATGCCTGCCACGGGCTCCCTTCCGGCTGTCTCGATCGCCAAGGTGGACCTTGCCTGTCGTCCGGACCGGATGCCCTGGAAATCGTTGAACCCAACGGACGACATTGTTAGGATCGAGGGTGATTGTGCCAGAGGCAGATCAGAGAGGAGAGAGGGTCGATGCTCAAGAGGTATCTGATCGAGCGTGACGTAAATGGCGTCGGGTCGATGGCGCCGAGCGAGCTCTGCGGCGCCGCACGAACCTCCAACGATGCGCTGGCCGAATTGGCGCCACGGGTGCAGTGGCAGCATTCATACGTGGCGAACGACAAGACCTTCTGCATCTACCTCGCCGAAGACGAGGATGCGATCAGGGCGCATGCCGAGAAATCCGGATTCCCCGCCTCGAAGATCACCGAGGTGCCGCAGGTGATCGATCCGACCACGGCGAACGGCTAGCGTCCCGGGTCGGGCTGCCCTAATCAGTTGCCAGCAGGCGCCGCATGACCTGCGTGAAGCGGGCGGCGACCGAGCGGGCGTCGACATGGCGGCCGTTCTCCACGCGCCTACGGCCGGCGGCATAAACGCTGGCGATGGGGGATCTGCCAGCGGCGAACAGCCAGCCGTCGAGCAGATCGTCGCCGCTCTTGCCGACCAGGGCCGGATGCGCCGGATCGAGGCTGACGATATCGGCCCGCAGCCCCGCTGCTATCGCCCCCATCGGCTGCTGCAGCGCCTGGGTGCCACCCGCGCCGGCTGCGCAAAAGAGCGTGCGGCCCACCGATTCCCCCGCATCAGCCAGCCGGTTGCGGCGGCGATCGCGCAGCCGCTGGCTATACTCGAGCGCGCGCAGTTCGTCTGCCAGGTCCACCCGGATATGGCTGTCCGAGCCGACCCCGAACCGGCCGCCCGCCGCGCGGTAGTCGATGCCGCGAAAGATGCCGTCGCCGAGATTGGCTTCGGTGACCGGGCAGAGACCGGCAACCGCGCCCGAGCCCGCCAGATCGCGGACCTCGCCGTCGTCGAGATGGGTGCAATGGATCAGGCACCAGCGCTCGTTCAGCCCCACCTCGTCGAGGAGCCAGCGC
>JAABSG010000029.1 GCA_011390475.1 Geminicoccaceae bacterium
AGATCAAGCGCTGCTGCGAGGAGGTGTTTCGGCATTTCTTCGTCGCCGGGTTCGGCTCGATCTATCCAGCCTTGGCAGAACTGCAGCGCGACGGCCTCGTCACCTCCATCAGCGTCGAACAGAAAAAACGTCCGGACAAGAAGATCTACCGGATCACCGCGGCCGGCCGTGCCGCCTTGGCCGACGAACTGGTCCAGACGCCGCCGCGCCACAAGGTCCGCTCCGAGTTCCTGACCCTCATGTACTTCGCTCATCTCCTGCCGCCCGAGCGGGTCGATGCGGTCTTGGGCGAAATGATCGAGCGCTTCGAGCAGACCCTGGTCGAAGAGCTGGCGCTGTTCGATTCCGAGGACGCACCGGGCGAGCTGACGCCCGGCCAGCGCTTTGCACTGGGCTATGGGCGAACCGTGCTGACCGCGGCCCTCGCCTACTGCAAGCGGCAGCGGCCGCAGCTGGCCCGAGCGCTGAACGGTAAGCCACCGACCGAGACCGACGAGCCGTCACGCGAGGCCGCCAACGACCGGCTGCCGGTCGCCCCGCCCTTGGCCGGAGAATAGCCATGCGCCGCTCCACCTTGATCGCGGTCCTCTTGGCCGTTGCCGTCGCCGGCTGGCTCGCCTCGCCGCATCTCGGCCTCGACCGATGGCTGCCGGGTGGCAGCAGCGGCGAGGAGGCCCCGGCACCAGCGGCCCAGGCTGCCGACGACACCACCACCGCCGGCAATGGGCAGCGCCTCACCGCCGTCCGCACTCGCCTTTCGACCGCCGAGGCCGTGGCCCGCGAGGTCGTCTTGAACGGCCGGACCGAAGCCGACCGCACGGTCCGGGTGGCGGCCGAGACTGCCGCCCGGGTGGTCGAGCTGCCGCGCCGAAAGGGTGAGCGGGTCGAGGCCGGGGACATCCTGGCCAGGCTCGATCAGCGCGACCGCGAGGCCGCCCTGGCCGAGGCGCGCGCGAGCCTGGCGCAGCGCGATCTCGACTACGAGGCGGCGCGGCAGCTCGGCGAGCGCGGCTTTCAGGCCGAAACCCGTGTCGCCGAGGCCAGGGCCGCCCTCGAGGTCGCCCGCTACCATCTGCGTCGCGCCGAGGTCGAGCTCGCGCATACCGAGATCGTGGCCCCCTTCGCCGGCGTGCTCGAGGCACTGCCGGTCGAGCTCGGCAGCTTCGTCGATATCGGCGAGACCCTGGCCGAGATCGTCGATCTCGATCCCATCCTGGTGGTGACCGACGTGCCCGAGGCCAGGGTGCAGGCGCTCGAGGTGGGGGACGCGGCCGAAATCCGCCTCGTGGGCGGCGCCCGTCGGGAGGGGCGCGTCCGCTTCGTCGCCCGACAGGCCAACGACCGCACCCGCACCTTTCGGGTCGAGGTCGCGGTGCCGAACCCGGATGCCACCATCCCGGCCGGAATCAGCACCGCCGTGGCCATCACCCTAGAGCCCGTCCCCGCACACCGCGTGTCGCCCGGCATTCTCGTCCTCGATGACAGCGGCGTGCTCGGCATCAAGGCAGTGGCCGAGGACCAGACGGTGACGTTTCACGAGGCCGACATCATCCGCGCCGAGGCCGATGCCGTGTGGCTCGCGGGCCTGCCCGACCGTCTGCACGTGATCATCGTGGGCCAGGGTTTCGTGACGCCCGGCCAGACGGTGGCGGCCACCGACGAGGGCGAGATCACCGCTCGGCTCGGGACCGCTGCCCCATGAAGACGCTGATCGACGCCGCCTTCGCCCGGGTCCGCACGGTCCTCTCGATCCTGGCGCTGCTGCTGGTCGCCGGCATTGCGACCTATGCGAGCATCCCCAAGGAGGCCGAGCCGGACGTCCAGATCCCGATCGTCTACGTCTCGATCCCCTACGAGGGCATTTCCGCCTTCGACGCCGAGCGCCTGCTCGCCCGCCCGGTCGAAAGCGAGCTGCAGGGCCTCGAGGGGGTCAAGGAGATCAAGTCGGTCGCGACCTCGGGGCGGGCCACGATCACCATCGAATTCGAGACCGGCACCGATATCGACCAAGCCGTGCTCAACGTCCGCGAAAAGGTCGACCGGGCGAAGGCCGATCTCCCCGCCGGCACCGACGAGCCCTCGGTCGAGGAGGTCAATCTCGCGCTCTTTCCGGTCCTGGTGGTGACCCTCTCGGGCGACCTGCCGGAGCGCGCCTTGCTCCGCATCGCCCGTGACCTCCAAGACCGGATCGAGGCGGTCCGCAACGTCCTCGAGGTCGAGATCGCGGGCAAGCGCGACGAGCTGCTCGAGGTCATCATCGATCCGTTGAAGGTCGAGAGCTACGGGCTCCAGCTCGACGAGGTGGTCCAGGCCGTCGATCGCAACAACCAGATCGTGGCGGCGGGCGCGCTCGATGCCGGCGGCGGGCGCTTCGATATCGAGGTGCCGGGCGTCTTCGAGAGCTTCGAAGACCTGATGAACCTGCCGATCAAGACCGACGGCGAGGCCGTGGTCCGGGTCGGCGACATCGCCACGGTCCAGAGCACCTTCAAGGACCCCGAGGGCTTCGCCCGGGTCGACGGCCGGCCGGCATTGGCCCTCGAAGTCTCCAAGCGCATCGGCTCCAACATCATCGACACCATCGCCGAGGTGAGGGCGGTCGTCGACGCGGCCAGGGCCGAATGGCCGGCCAATCTGGAGGTCGGCTTTGCCCAGGACAAATCCGACGCCGTCGAGATGATGCTGACCGACCTCCAGAACAACGTTCTGGCCGCCATCATCCTGGTGATGATCGTCATCGTGGCCGCCCTCGGGTTCCGCTCGGCCCTGCTCGTCGGCTTCGCCGTCCCGGGCTCGTTCCTGACGGCCATCCTGGTCCTCGGGCTCATGGGCCTGACGATCAACATGATCGTGCTGTTTGCCCTGATCCTCGCCGTCGGCATGCTGGTCGACGGGGCGATCGTCACCACCGAGCTCGCCGATCGCAAGATGGCCGAGGGCATGCACAAGCGCGACGCCTACAAGCTCGCGGCCCAGCGCATGGCGTTGCCGATCACCGCTGCCACCGCCACCACCTTGGCCGCCTTTTTGCCGCTCCTTTTCTGGCCCGGCATCGTCGGCGACTTCATGAAATACCTGCCGATCACGCTGGTCGCGACGCTGACCGCCTCGCTCGCCATGGCGCTGATCTTCGTGCCGACCCTGGGCTCGCTCTTCGGCAAGGCCACGGCCACCGACCCCGAGACGATGCGGCGCCTGAACGCCAGCGAGGGCGGCGACCTGCGCGATCTGGGCGGGCTCACCGGCGCCTATATCCGCCTCCTCGAC
Source organism: Geminicoccaceae bacterium (assembly GCA_011390475.1). Lineage (GTDB taxonomy): Bacteria > Pseudomonadota > Alphaproteobacteria > Geminicoccales > Geminicoccaceae > SLRI01. Next base: position 3,268 of record JAABSG010000029.1, read on the forward strand.
AAGGTCCTGAAACGCCCGGCGCTGACGACCATGGCGGCCCTCCTGATCGCCGTCGGCGCCTATTGGGCCTACGGCACCTTCGGCCGCGGCGTCGAATTCTTCCCGACTGTCGAGCCCGAGCGCGCCCAGCTCCACGTCCACGCCCGTGGCGACCATTCGATCCGTGAGCGCGACGCGCTGGTCCGGGAGGTCGAGAGCCAGGTCGTCGGCCTCGATGGCATCCGCCAAGTCTATGCCCGCACAGGGCTCAGCTTTCGTGGCGACGGCATCGACGAGGACGTGATCGGCATCCTCCAGCTCGAGTTCGAGCCCTGGCAGGAGCGCCGTCCGGCGGTGGAGATCTTCGCCGAGATCGACGAGCGCACAGGCGGCCTCGCCGGCATCCACGTCGAGCAGCGCGAGGAGGAGGCGGGCCCGCCCGTCGGCAAGCCGATCCAGGTCGAGATCGGCTCGACCCAGCCCGGCCTCTTGGCCCCGGTGGTGCAGACCGTGCGCGACTATGTCGACGGCATGACCGGCCTGCGCGAGGTGACCGACAGCCGTCCCATTCCCGGCATCGAGTGGAAGATGCGCGTCGACCGCGAGCAGGCGTCCAGGCTGGGTACCGACATCGCAACGGTGGGCGCGCATGTCCAGCTGGTCAGCAACGGCGTCATGCTCGGCACCTATCGCCCCGACCACGCCGACGACGAGGTCGACATTCGCGCCCGTTTTCCGGTCGAGGACCGGACCCTGCATCAGCTCGATCGGCTGATCATCAACACCGCCCAAGGGGCGGTGCCGATCTCGAGCTTCGTCAGCCTCGAACCCGAGCAGCGCACCGGCGATCTCACTCGGATCGACGGCCGCCGTGTCTATACGGTCTCGGCCGACGTGGCGCCGGGCGTGCTCGCCGACGACAAGGTCCAGGAGCTCCGCGCCTGGCTCGGGACCCAGGAGATCGATCCAGCGGTCTCGGTCGTCTTCAAGGGCGAGGACGAGGAGCAGCGTGAGGCGCAGGCCTTCCTCACTCGAGCCTTCGGCGTCGCCCTCTTCCTCATCGCCATCATCCTGGTGACCCAGTTCAACAGCTTCTACCAGGCGGGGCTGATCCTCACCGCCATCGTCTTCTCGACCGTGGGCGTGCTGCTCGGCCTCCTGGTCACCAATCAGCCCTTCGGCATCGTCATGTCGGGCGTCGGCGTGATCGCCCTGGCCGGCATCGTCGTGAACAACAACATCGTCCTGATCGACACCTACAACGACCTGCGCGCCCGCGGCCTCGACATCCGCGAAGCCATCTTGCGCACCGGTGCCCAGCGCCTGCGGCCAGTGCTCTTGACCACGGTCACCACCATCCTGGGATTGATGCCCATGGTCTTGAAGATGAACATCAACCTCTTCACCCGCGAGATCACCGTGGGCGGCCCCTCGACCGACTGGTGGGCCCAACTGGCGACAGCGGTAGCCGGGGGCCTCGCCTTCGCCACGCTGCTCACCCTGATCCTGACCCCGACCCTCCTGATGCTCCGCCACACCACGGCCGCGTTCTGGCGCCGCCAGGGCCAGCGGCTGCGAGCCCTCGCCACCCGCCGGCCGGCGCCGCGAGGCGGCAGTCTCCAGGGAGCGCCGGCGGAGTAGGCCGGCGCATTCCTGCCCCGCGGGGTTGCATCTCGGCGTCTAACGCTGCAGGTTTGTCGGCGTCGACAGCCGGAAAGCCGCGTCCGTCGTCCGCGCACGAACGCGCACGACGCACACCGTGGCGACAGAGTCCGGCCCAAAAACATCAGGGGAAGGCCATGAACATCGTTGTCACGAAGAGCGCCGCTTGTGGTGCGGCACTGCTCGTCGGCGTGCTGGGCGCAACCGCCGCCGACGCACAAGAGTATCGGGCGACGTTCGCCTATTTCGCCTCGATCGCGGACTATCAGGAGCCGGCGGCCCAGGCGTTCAAGGACTATGTCGAGATCGCGACGGACGGCGATATCGAGATCTCGCTCACCACGGTCGAGGCGCTCGGCGGCAACGAGCGCGAGGTCATGGACCAGATGCGGCTGGGCGAGCTGCAGTTCATGACGCCCAACGCCGGCGGCCTCGCCGGGGCGTTCCCATCCGCCCAGGTCTGGAACCTGCCGTTCCTGTTCGCCGGCAGGCACGTCGCCTGGTCGCTCTTCCAGGACCGCGACTACATCGCCCGGGTGACCGAGCAGGTGCAGGCCGACACCAACGGCCAGCTGCGCTTCTTGGGCGCCGGCGAGAACTCGGTCCGCCACCTCTACACCACCCGTGGCCCGATCCGGGTGCCCGGCGACATGGCCGAGCACAACATCAAGATCCGCACCATGCAGGCGCCGATGCACCAGGCGGTGTGGGCGGCGCTCGACGCGGATGCCGTGGTCGCCCTGCCGGCAGCCGAGCGCTACACCTCGCTGCAGACCGGCTTGATCGATGCGACCGAGGGCGGGCTGAACTCCGCCTGGAACGCCGGCCTGCTCGAAGTGGCGCAATACGTCTCGCTCACCGCGCACATGTACGACGTGACCGCCTATATCGTGAACAACGAGTTCTTCGAGGGCCTCCCCGAGGCGTATCAGCGGGTGATCGAGGAAGGCGTGGCGCTCGCCACCAACGTGCAGAACGCCTACGCCCTGGTCGAGGACAACAAGGCCCTGGCGCGGATCATCGAGTCCGGGGCCACGGTGGTCGAGCCCAATGCCGCGGAGCGGGCCATCTGGCGCGAGATGGCCGAGCCCGTCGGCAACGACTTCGTCGGCGACGTGGCCGATGCCGACTTCATCCAGGCGACCCGTGATGCCATCGCCCGGATCGAGGAAAACTTCTACGCCCAGTAACAGGGCGTCGAGCGTCTCGTGAACCTACCGGATGGACCCAGGGGCCGGCAGCCGTGACGCGCGGCGCCGGCCCCGCACTGTCCGGTCGATCTTGGGGGCCCCATCCTTGCTGGTCCTGACCGTCCTAGGCATCCTCTTCCTCTTGATCTTCCTCGGTGCCCCGGTCTTTCTCGCGATGATCCTGGCGAGCTTGGTGCACTGGATCGAGGCCGGCCGGGATTCGGCGCTGGTCGTGCTCATGCAGCGCTTTTATGGCGGCATGACCTCGTTCAATCTCCTGGCCATCCCGATGTTCCTGCTCGCCGGCGTGGTGATGACGCGAGGCGGGCTCACCGAGCGGCTGATCGGTCTCGCCAAGGCGCTGGTCGGCCACATGCGGGGCGCCTTGGCGCAGATCAACATCCTCTCGAGCGTCTTTTTCGGCGGCATCTCGGGCTCGGCCTATGCCGACATCGCCGCCATGGGCACGGTCTTCGTCCCGGCGATGAAGAAGGAAGGGTATCCCCTGGGTTTCGCCGGCGCGATCACCGCCGTCTCCGGCACCATGGCGCCGATGATCCCGCCCTCGATCGTGCTCATCGTCTATGGCGCCACGTTCGGCGTCTCGATCGGCGCCCTCTTCGCCGCCGGGCTCAGCCTCGCCGTCTTGATCGGCATCTGCTACATGACCATGGCCTATTTCCTGGTCCGCCGGCTCGATGTCCCTTCCTACCCGCGGGCCACCCTCAGGGAGCTCCTGCGCGCCTTCGGCAAGGCGCTGGTGCCCCTGGTGATGCCGATCGTCGTCGTCGGCGGCATCTTCGGCGGCCATTTCTCGCCGACCGAGGCAGGCGCCATCGCCGCCGCCTACGGTCTCCTCGTCACCATGGTGATCTACCGGACCATCAAGGTCCGCGACCTGCCGGGCATCCTACTGGAGACGGCGCTGACCACAGCGGCCGTCATGGTACTGATCGGGGCCGCCTTCTCGCTCTCCTACGTCATGGCGGCCCGGCACATCCCGGCCGAGATCACCGCCGTGCTGCTCAACGTCTCGAACGACCCCCTGATCCTCTCCTCGATGATCCTGGCGCTGCTCTTCGTCGTCGGCATGTTCATCGACCGCACCACCGCGATCTTGCTGTTCGGTGCCATCATCATCCCGGTGTTCACGCAGCAGGCGGGTTTCAGCTCGGTGCACACCGCGATGATCATCGTCATGGCCCTGGGCATCGGCCACCTCACCCCGCCGGTCGGCGGCACCCTTTTGATGACGGCGCTGGTCGGCAAGATGTCGGTGATGAGCATCGTCCGCTACATCTGGCCCTTCATCATCCTCGAAGTCTGCATCACGCTCGCCGTCATCATGTTCCCGGCACTCAGCGAAACCCTGCCGCGACTCCTGGGCCTCGGCGGTCTATGATGAGCGCCTTTCGGCTCTGGGCCATGCGGATCGACCGGCTCTGCGGCCGCATCGACATGGCGGTCCGGGTCGCCCTCATGTTCTTCATGGGGCTGATCCTCTCGCTGCTGATCCTTCAGGTGGTGATGCGCTACGTGGTGCGCACGCCGCTCATCTGGGTCGAAGAGCTGACCAGCTACAGCCTGGCCTTCGTCGTGCTCTGGGGGGCTGCCAGCTACATCCGCTCATGGCAGCATATCCGCGTCGACACGCTCTTCAATGCCCTGCCGGAAAAGGTCCGCATCGTGCTGGCCCTCTTCCTCAACGTTCTGGTCGTCTATTTCGGCTACCTGCTGCTCACCGCCGGCCACCAGCTGGCGATGCTCGGCGCCACCGACCTCAGCGACAGCGGCATGTTCAACCTCTTCTGGCCGCGCCAGGCGATGACCACGGGCGGGGTGCTGTTCATCCTGCAGGCCGGCAACAACCTCCTGCGCATCCTCGCCGGCAATCCCGGTCCCCTGGTGCACAGTGAGCGTGGCTAGGCGGGTTCGGGCGATCCATCGAGCCGTCGAGATTCGAGCTCGAGGGCGACATTCCTCGATCAGCGACTTGATGGAATGGCCGCCGAGCGTGACACCTTTGCTCAGGCGCAAGATGGCTTCGCCCGCCCGCCCGGCGGGCGCGCTCGCGCGCACGCCATCCTCGCGTTCCCGGGCCAACCTGGCCATGGGCTTGCCGTGGCGCGTGATGACGACTTCCTCGCCCTGCTCCACCGCATCGAGCAGAGCCCCCAGGGTTTTCCTCGCCTGAACGGCGCTGACCTCGCGCATCGCATCCTCACAGTCGCTGGTGTAGCGGCCGTAGACCGCGAAACGCCGACGGCCAAGTGCAAACTGGCCGTCTGCCGACCCCGGTGTCGCCCTAAAGCAGCGTCTCGCGCCGCCGCTGGTTGCGGGCGAGCCAGATGCGGGTTTCCTCGGCGGTCATGGCGGGGTCGCTCATGGTGCACTCGGCGGCGTCGCAGCCGGCGCGCTTGAGGAGCTGGAGCTGGCTGTTGGACGGCACGCCCTCGGCCACGAGGCGCAAGCCCAGATGACGGCCGAGCTGGATCACCGCATCGGCGAAGAGCGTGCGGTGGCGGTCGCCGGGCACCCCCTCGAGCAGCGCCTGGGCGAGCTTGAGGGTATCGATCGGGCAGTCGCGGAGCAGGCTCAACGAGACCATGTCCTGGCCGAAGCCGCGGATCGCGAGGCGCGGGCCCTTGGCTTTGAGCTTGGCGACGTTGCCGGCCTTGGTGACCAGATCCTGATAGAGTGGGGTCTCTTCGACCTCGAGCTCGAGGCAGCCGGGCTCGAGCCCGTGCCGTTCGAAGATCGCGATGCCGCGATCGGCGAGCTCCAGCCAGCCGAGCGCGTGCGGCGTCTGCAACGGGATGGCCAGGTGATCGACCCGGCAGCCGGCGCTGCGCCAGGCGGCCATCTGGATGGCGCCGGCCTCGGCCATCCAGAGCATCAGCCGGTCGAGAAAGCCCGGCTCCTCGATCATGCCCAGGAAGCGGTCGGGGCCGAGCAGGCCGCGCTCGGCGTCGTGCAGCCGGGGCCTGGCGATCAGCCCCATCGTCGGTGAGCGGAGCGTGATCTGCGGCTGGAAGTAGAGCTCGAAGCGGCCCTCCTGCAGCGCCTGATCGAGGCCGCCCTTGGGCGCCGGCTCGACCATCCGCTCACCCAAGAGCGGCACGATGAGTCCGCTCGCGGCCGAGAGGTTGGCGTCGTGAAAGCGACAGGCACGCCCACCCGCGGCCTTGGCTCGGTGCATCGCGGCATCGGCCAGGCGCACGATCTCGCCCGGCTCGCTCGCATCGATCGGATAGAGGCTGACACCGAAGCTCGCCGAGAGGCGCAAAACCTCCCCCGCCAAGGCCATCGGGGCTTCGATCACCTGCATCAGCTTCTGCACCACCAGAGCCGCGTCCTCGGGGCGCTGCAGGTTCTCGAGCAGGATGGCGAAGCCGTCGCCGGCGAGCCTGGCGATCGTGTCGCTTTCCCGGAGGCGGTGGCCGAGGCGCTCGGCGACGATGGTCAAGAGACGATCGCCGGCATCGAAGCCGAGCCGCTCGTTGATGGCGCGAAAGCCGTCGAGATCGATGGCCAGGACCGCGGCGCCCAAACGATTGCGGCGGGCGGTCTCGAGCGCCTTCTCCAGCCGCTCGAGAAACAGCGTACGGTTGGCGAGGCCGGTGAGCGCGTCGCTCGCGGCCGGCGGGTCGAGCCTCCGCGTGTTGCGGGATCGGGCGATGGCGAAGCGGATGCAGCGATCCAGCCGGCCGGTGTCGCATTCCTCCTTGTCGAGAAAATCGGCGACGCCGGCCTGGATCGCGCGATATTCGAGCGCCTCGTCGACGGCATCGCTGAACAGGATGATCGGCCGCTCGAAGCCGCGGCGAATGGCGATGTCGACGAAATCCAGCCCCGAGCGACCGGGCAGACCCTGATCGACCAGGCAGGCATCGAAGGTTTCGTTGGCGAGCCGGCGCAGGCCGGCCTCGACGCTGGTCGACCAGACCACGTCGAACCGGGTCTCCGGCGCCCTGGACAACAGCGCCTCGGTGATCTCGAAATCCTCTTCGTCGTCCTCTACAACTAAAAGGCGAACAATCGGCCGTTGACTGCTCTGCAGGAGTGATTCCTCGACCTCCCCGTCATTGGCGCCCGTGGCCAGGAGCTGCGGGTGGCAGCGGAGCGACTCCATGACCACCACCGAGCCCGCCCATTCGGTCGGCTGGGCGCCCGGTTGATCAGTCGATCCAGCCGTGTGCCGCTCGGGCGACGACGTGGCAACAGCATCGGAAAGCGTGGATTTCGGGCTGCCGTGAGCGGGAGACGTCATGAGCAGAGCCACCATATCTAAACTCTTGATAGAAAGAGCCTATATATGGACACCTAATAGTTGTCCACCCTGCGCCTCGACACAACTCCTCGGAGATTTCCCCACCATCATCCACAAACGCGCCGGCAATGGCGGTCTGTTGCCCGCGCTATTGGTTGAGAAAAGCAACCAAGAAGCTGCTCGGCGCCGGGTCGACCACCCGGGCCGTGCCGTTGTCGATCTCGACGATGGCGAGGCCGTGCTGGGTGGTGCCGTCGCCGCGCAGGCGAAAGATCCCGGCGCGGCCGACAAAGCCGCTCGAGTCGACCAGCCGTGCCGTGGGGAAGCTGCGATCGGTATTGGCAACGACAGCGGCCAGCGCCGTCGCGTCGTAGGCGAGCCCAGCCAAGGCCACCGGATCGCGGCCGAATGCACGTGAGAAGCGACCCTGAAAGCGGCGCTCGTTGTCGGGCGAGACGCTGGCATACCAGCCACCCTGCAGCGTCTCCTCGAACAGGAGCCGGGGATCGACCTCCCACAGCATGGTGCCGAGCGGCCGGGTGGCGGCGAGATCGACATCGTAGAAGGCCAAGAGGGCTGCCACCGAGCGCAGCCGGTCGCTGCCGTCGGCGAGCAGCAACGCGTCGAACCGGCGGGTGTTGCCGCTGCCCCGGGGCGCGCCCGGCGGCGGCTCGCGATAGCCGGTGAACTCGCGCACCACCCGGGCGAGCTCCCGCTCGTCCGGCGGGTAGAAGGCATGGCTCGCCTCGCCGAACGCCGCCCCGCCGAAGCCAGCGGCGCCGCCCATCGCCTCGCGAAAGCCGTTGACCGCGCGCTGGCCGTAGGCGTCGTCGGGGGCCAAGGCGCCGATCCGGGTCAGCCCCTGGCGCCGCGCATAGTCGATCACCCGCGCCACCTGCTCTTCGGGGCGAAAGCCCAGAACCCACACATTGTCACCGGCAACCGCGGCGTCATTGGAAAACGAGATGACCTTGAGGTCGTGCTCCGCGGCGATCCGGGCGACCGAGCTCGTCGCACTCGCGAACAAGGGCCCGAGGATCAGCTCGGCGCCGGCGTCGATCGCCGAACGCGCGGCCTCGGCGGCGCCGGCCGGCGTCCCGCCGGTATCGCGCGGCAACAGGACCATGTCGGTCCGCCCGACATCGAAGAGCGCGATTTGCGCCGCTTCGAGCATATCCCGGCCGACCGCCCCGGCACTGCCGGTCAACGGCAAGAGCAGCGCCACCTTGACCGGACCCGTCGGCAGCGGCTCGGCCAGCTCGTCGGGCAAGGCTGGCGCCGGCTCCGGTTCCTGGTAGACCGGGTCGGCACGCTGGGTACAGCCGGCCATGAACAGCATGAGGCCGATAGCGGCGAGCTTGGGAAGGGACACGCTTGACCTCGCCATCGCGGGACATTGATACCATGCCGGCCGCAGCCGACATCGCAGAACCTAGGCGAGCGGCAGGGCTGAGTAAACTCGCCTCGGGGCTCTATCTCGTCGCCACGCCGATCGGCAATCTGGGTGATCTCTCCCCACGCGCGGTCGCCGTCTTGGCCGCCGTCGATACCGTGCTCTGCGAGGATACCCGCCACAGCGGCCGGCTGATGGCCCATCTGGGCCTGAAGGTCCGGCTCGAGCCCTATCACGAGCACAACGCCGCCAAGGTGCGCCCCCGCCTGATCGAGGCGCTGGCCCAGGGTGCCACCCTGGCGTTGATCAGCGATGCCGGCATGCCCGCCATCGCCGATCCGGGCATGAAGCTGGTCGAGGCCGCGACCCGGGCCGGCATCCTGGTCTCCGCCGTCCCCGGCCCGTCCGCCGGCATCATGGCGCTCGCCATCTCCGGCCTGCCGACCGATCGCTACTTTTTCCAGGGCTTTCTGCCGTCGAAGGCGAGTGCCAGGCGCAAGACCCTGGCCGAGATCGCGCCCATCCCGGCAACGCTGGTGCTCTTCGAATCGCCCCACCGCCTGGCCAAATGCCTGGCCGATGCAGCCGAGATCCTGGGCCCGCGGCCGGCCGCGATCGCCCGCGAGTTGACCAAGCTTCACGAGGAGGTCCGCCGTGGCACGCTGGGCGCACTCGCCGCTGCATTCGCCGAGGAGCCGGCGCCCAAGGGCGAGATCGTAGTGGTTATCGGCCCGCCCGGGGACGAGATCGCAAGCGTCGACGAGACCACCGTCGAGGCGCTCCTGCTCGAGGCCCTGCCCATCCACGGCGCCAGTCGCGCGGCAGCACTGGTGGCCGAAAAAACCGGCCGGCCACGGGCTTCGCTCTACCGTCGGCTTCTGGAGCTGCGCGGCGAGCGCTAGACCGCGACCCCGGCGTGGCGGAGCAGCTTCTTGGTCAGGGTCGGCAAGGCGAGCTCGAAGAGCCGGTCCCGGCCGTGAAAGAAGCCGCCCTCGATCGGCACCGCGGGCCGGCCCTCGACCAGAACGACCTCGAGCGCGAAATGGGTGAAGACGTGGCGAACCCCGCCCGGCAGCGGCACCCAGTGGGCGGCCGGCAGGCCAGCCACGAGCGCGGCCTCGCTGGCGAAGGGCCGGTCGCGCAACGGCCCTGTCGGCAGCTCGATCAGTCCGGCCAGGAGCCCCGTATCGGGGCGCTTCTTGAAGCAGAGCCGACCCCGGCCGTCCTCGATCAGCATGGCCGTGGCATACCGCGTCGGCCGCTCCGGCTTCTTGCTCTTACCGGGCAGCTCGGCAGCCTGTCCCTGAGCCTTTGCCCGGCAGGCGAAGCCCCAGGGGCAGGCTGCGCAGGCGGGGCGGCGTGGCGTGCAGACCAGGGCCCCCAGTTCCATCAACGCCTGCGCCAGGTCGGCCGCCCGCTCGGGGGCGGCCAATGCTGCGGCCGCCGGGCGGAACTCGGCCTTGGTCGGTGAGAGGGGGGCGTCGTGGGCGAGCAGCCGGGCCAGCACGCGGGCGACATTGCCGTCGATCGGCACGACCCCCCGGCCGAAGGCGATGGCCGCAACGGCGGCCGCCGTATAGGCACCGATGCCCGGCAACTCTGCGAGGGTATCGAGCGAATCGGGCAGGCGCCCAGCGTGCCGCTCGACAATGGCGCTAGCCGCCGCGTGCAGGCTGCGCGCACGGCGGTAGTAGCCGAGCCCCTGCCAGGCATGCAGCACGTCGTCGAGCGGCGCTGCCGCCATGGCAGCCGGGGTCGGAAACCGGGCGAGGAAGTCAGCGAAGCGCGGTGTGACGGTGGCGACCGTCGTCTGCTGCAGCATGATCTCGCTGACCAGCACGGCCCAGGGATCGGCAGTTTCGCCGGCTTGCGCCCGCCAGGGCAACACGCGCCGGGCGCCATCGTACCAGGCGAGCAGAGCTCGCCTGAGGTCTTCGGGAGCAGCGGGCAGCAGGGCTGGCGAAGGACGCAAGGGGCGACTATCCTGTCGGCAGAACGAAAAGCTGGAAGTGTAGAGTGGTGCAGCGGACGGCGGTTCACCAGGGGCCAGAGACCATTGCTGCGATCGGCACCGAGCGGCGCCGAGCGACGGCTGCCGTCTCGCGGCTCTTGACCAAGCTCTTGACGCCGGCCGCCCGGCAGCGCGGCTTCGCTGCCGTGGCGGTCATCGAGGAGTGGCCGGCGATCGTCGGGCCGGACCTCGCCCGGCGCTGCCATCCTGTCCGCCTCGCCTTTCGCCCCGGCAGCAAGACGGGTGGCACGCTGGTGCTGCAGGCCGCGGGCGGTGCTGCGCTCGAGCTGCAGCACAGCACCCCGCAACTGCTGGAGCGGGTCAACGACTATTTCGGCTTTCGCGCCGCCGCCCGCCTGCAGCTCCTGCAGATGCCGCTCCGCCCGGCCAAGGCCGCGCCGGCCGCACCACCGACGCGGCCGCTCACCGACGCCGAGGAGGCGGTGCTGGCAGCCGGCGTGGCAGGGATCGGCGACAGCGAGTTGGGCGCCGCCCTGGCTGCCCTCGGCCGCAGCATCAAGGGGCGTCAGGCGGCCGGCTGAGGGTGTGTCTTGGACACGAGGGCGCGAGCCCGGGTTGTGCGCACCACCGGCCGCGCCCTATATCCGATGTGCAACACAGAGGGAGTGATCGATGGATCGACGGCAATGGCTCGGCGGAACGGTGGCCCTGGGCTGTCTGGTGGCGCTGCCGCTAGGCGCGGCCATCGGTCAGGGCGCGGTCAGCGAGCGCGTGCTCGGCGACCCGGATGCGCCGGTGACGATCATCGAATACTCGTCGCTCACCTGCCCGCATTGCGCCGCCTTCCACACCGACACTCTGCCGGCGCTCAAGGAGCGGTTCATCGAGACCGGCCAGGCGAAGATCGTCTATCGCGACTTTCCCCTGGACCAGAACGCGCTCAATGCGGCGGTGATCGCTCATTGCGCCGGCGAGAATCGCTACTTCGCCTTTCTGGAGGCGATGTTCGCGAGCCAGGAGCGCTGGGCACGCTCTTCGGATCCCACGGAATCGTTGCTCCAACTCGCCGGCCTCGGCGGGATCCCGCGCGAGCAGGCCGAGGCCTGCCTCGCCGACGATGCCATGCTCGATGCGGTGTTGCAGACGCGGCTCGACGGCCAGGAGGAATACAGCATCAGCTCGACCCCGACCTTCGTCATCAACGGCGAGGTCGTCTCGGGCAACCGTTCGGTCGACGAATTCGCCACAGTCATCGAGGCAGCCCTGCCCTGAGCCCTTCCAGACCTTGCATTCACGCGATCTGGCGGTAGGCTCCGGCAACCTGCCCCATATCTTGTGGTCGCATCCTTGGAATTCATCCGCCTTCGCGTCAGCGGCTTCAAATCGTTCTGCGATGCGACCGAGCTGGAGATCGGCCCGGGCCTGACCGGCATCGTCGGCCCGAACGGCTGTGGCAAGTCCAATGTCGTCGAGGCGCTGCGCTGGGTGATGGGCGAAAGCTCGGCCAAGGGCCTGCGCGGCGGCGAGATGGACGACGTCATCTTCGGCGGCTCGGGCCTGCGCGCACCCTACGACCTCGCCGAGGTGGCGCTCGGCTTGAAGCGCCCGCCGGTCACCGGCGACGACGCCGCGATCGCCGTCCTGCCCAAATCCGAGGATCTGGAGATCAGCCGCCGCATCGGCCGCGGCACGGGCTCGCTCTACCGCCTGAACGGCCGCGAGGTCAGGGCCCGCGACATCCAGCTGCTCTTCGCCGATGCGGGCGCCGGCTCGAAAAGCCCGGCCATCGTCGGCCAGGGCCAGGTCGGCTTCATCGTCGAGGCCAAGCCCGAGGAACGCCGCCGGCTGCTCGAGGAAGCGGCCGGCATCGGTGGCATGCACAGCCGGAGGCGCGAGGCCGAGCTCAAGCTGCAGGCGACGCTGGCGAATCTGGAGCGGGTCACCGACCAGCTCGGCATCCTCGCCAGCCGCCGCGCCGCCCTCGAGAAGCAGGCCAAGGACGCCGAGCGCTACAAGAAGCTGCAGGCGCAGATCCGCGCCCTCGACGCTTTCCTCGTCCGCGCCAGGATAACCGCCGGCCGTGCCGCCCTCGCGGCCGCAGGCGAAGCCGTCAGGGCCGCGCGCCTGACGCAGGGTGAACGCCGGGCACTCGCCGAAGCCGCCGAAGCGGCACACGGTGCGGCTACCGCCGGGCTGCCGCGCCTGCGCGACGCCGCCGCCGTGGCCGCCGCTCTCCTCGCCCGCCTGACCGAACGGCACGAACGACAGACCGAGGCCACGGCCCAGCAAGAAGCGGCGGTCGCGAGGATCATCCAAGACCGTGACGAGACGGCGGCCCGGCTCGCCGCCCTCGCCCAGGCGATCGAAGCCGCAACCGCCAGGCGCGCCGCGATCGAGACGGCCGAAGCGGACCTCGAGGCGCGACTGGCCGCCCTCGCCAGCGAGAGCGAGGCGCTCGGGCCCAAGGCTGTAGCCGCAGACGACACCCGCCACAGGCTCGAGGACGAGACGCGCGCGGCGCAAGGCGATGAGGCCGCCATCGAGCGACGGCTCGAGGCCGAGCGCACCCGCCACGACGAGCGCCACCGGCGGCTCCGGGCGGTCCAGACGGAGCTCGCCAGACTGGGCGACGTCGCCGACGACGCGCTGGTCGAAGTTGCCGAGCGCAAGCATCAGGAGGCCGATCGGGCTTTGGAGACCGCGACAGCGGCGCTCGACGCCGCCACAGCCGAGGCGGAGGCGGCAGCGGCACCGATCGACGGCTTGCGCCGGACGCTCGACGAGGCCCGGGCGGCCGTGCAGACGGCAACCCGGCAGCTCAGCAGCCTCGAGGCCGAGCACGAACGTCGACGGACGGCGATCCAGGGCCATCACGAGCGCCGCCATTGGCACGAGCGGGCGCTCCAGCAACTGGCCCAGGAAGCCGAACGCCTGGCCGCCGAAGTGGCCGGGCACGCGGCCTCACCCGGCCCCTCGGCCGAGGCCGAACAGGCGCTGGCCGCTCTCGAGGCTCGCGCTCGCGCCCTCGAGGGCGAGGTCAGCGCAGCCGAGGCACTGGTGCACGAACGTCGCGCTCCCCTCGACGAAGCGGCCCGGGCGGTCGCGGCGATCGCCAACGAGCGGCTCAGGCTGGAGGCCGAGGCGGCGGCCTTGGCCTCGCTCGCCGAGACCGTCGAGACGACGCCCATCCTCGCTGCCTTGACGGTGGAGCCGGGCTTCGAGACGGCGCTCACCGCGGCCCTCGGTGAGGACCTGATGGCCGGCACCGAGGCCGGCGCCGCCGCATTCTGGCAAAGCGAGGCGACTTCGACGCCACCAGCCTCCCTGCCCGAGGGTGTGCCGAGTCTGGCCGACCATGTCAGCGGCGCTCCTGTCTTGAGCCGACGTCTGGCCCAGATCGGCGTGGTCGCCGACGCCGCGCGGGCGCGCGAGCTTCAGGCCGCGCTCGCCCAGGGGCAGCGGCTGGTGACCAGGGATGGCGGCCTCTGGCGCTGGGACGGCTTCGTCCGCGGCGTCGAAACCGACGATCCGATCGCCAAGAAACTCGCCCAGCGGCAACGTGCCCAGGCCATCGCGACCCGGCTCGCCGAGTTGGCGACGGTGGCGGCCGAGGGCCAGGCGGCGCACGAAGCGGCCGAGGCGGCACTCGAGGCGGCAACTTCCGAGGCGCGAAGGCTCACCACCGAGCGCGCCGACTTGCTGCCCCGGATCGAGCGCGAGACACGCGAGCTCGAGGCGGCGTGCGAGGCGGCTGAGCGGCGGGCAACCGAGTGCGAGCGGCTGCGGGCGGCGGAGGCCAGGGTCGGGGCCGAGCGGACCGAGCACGAGACGGCGCTCGCCGCCATCGAAACGGCGTTGGCGAGCGAGGCTACCGCCGGGCTCGAGACGGAGATCGCGGCCGCCCGGACGGCGCTCGAGGCTGCCGAGAGCAAATCGGTGGCAGCGGCAACGGCTCTTCGGTTGGCCGAAGCGGCGCGCGACGCCGCGGCCGAGGCGCTGGCCGAAGCGCAAGCCACCGAGCGGCGGTCGACCCAGGACGCGCTGGCCGCCCGGCTCCTCTTCGAGCGCCGAGCGTCCGAAGCCGCCTTGCGCAAGAGCCACCGCCAGGAAGCGACTGGCGGGCTGGTCGCCGAGGAGGCGCAGCTCCAGGGTGAGCTCGAAGCGCTCGATACGGCGATCGCGGACGGCAGTGCGGCGCTGACAGCGGCGCAGAGCGCCAGGGCGGCATTGGAGCAGCAACTCGCCGAAGCGGTCGCCGAAGCCGAGCACTGCCGTGGCCGGGCGTCCGCCATCGCGGCCGAAAGAACGAGTTGTGAGGCACGACGCCGCGACCTCGGCGAGGAGGCCCGCCATCTGGCCGCCGATCTGGCGCAGCGTACGGCCGAGCGCGAAGCGGCGGCCGCCAGGCTCGAGACGCTGCGGGCCGAGGCCGAACGCCAAGTGGCCGCGCTCGACGACGCCCGCGGCACGACGCTCGGCGACGAGCTCGCGCGGGCCGAGGCGGCATCGGGCGAGGCGTCCGGCGTGCTGCAGTCGGCCGAGGCCGAGCTGGAGCGGCTCGAGGGCGAGCGGCGCCGGGCCCAGGCCGAGCTCGCCGAGGCCAACGAAGCCGTGGCCCTGGCCGAAGCCGAGCGCGAGCGGCAGGCCGCAGGCCAGGCCGAGCTCGAGCGCGAGACCATGCGCCGCCTCGGCCAGCCGATAGACGCGGTGCTGGCCGCCGTGAACGACCCCGAAATCTCTCGGGCACTCGAAAGCGAGCCGCCAGCGGCGCTCGAAGCTCGGCTCGACAAGCTGAAGCTGAGCCGCGAGCGGCTGGGTGCGGTCAACCTCCGAGCCTCCATCGAATGCGACGAGCTCGGCGCCGAGATCGAGCGGCTGGAGAGCGAAGCCGCCGAGCTCGACGCCGCGGTCGAACGTCTGAAGCGCGCCATCGGCACCCTCAACCGCGAGGCCCGCACCCGCCTCGAGGCCGTCTTCGAAGACGTCGACCGGCATTTCCGCCACCTCTTCCAGCGCCTCTTCGGCGGCGGCAAGGCGCATCTCCGGCTCGTCGGCATGGACGATCCACTGACCGCCGGACTGGAGCTGGACGCCATGCCGCCCGGCAAGAAACTGCAGAACATCCGCCTCCTCTCCGGCGGTGAGAAGAGCCTGACGGCGCTGGCCCTGGTCTTCGCCTTCTTCCTCACGCAGCCCTCGCCGCTGTGCGTCCTCGACGAAGTCGATGCCGCCCTCGACGACGCCAATGTCGAGCGCTTCGCCGATCTCTTGGAAGAGATGGCCAAGGAGACCCAGACCCGCTTTCTCGTGGTCACCCACCATCCCTTGACCATGGCCCGGATGCACCGGCTCTTCGGCGTCACCATGGCCGAGCGCGGCGTCTCCAAGCTGGTCTCGGTCGCCTTCGACGAGGCGGAGCGCTTCAAGGAAAGCGCCTGAAACCGCCCTGCGGCATCCGCGCCGGGCTGGAAGGCCTGCCCTGCGGCATCCGCGCAGGGCCAGAAGGATTGACACCTCGCGAGCGCATTTCTAGGTTCGCGGCGCTTCATCGGGGCCGGCAGCCGTGGTGCTGTTGCGACGATGCCGAGGACGATGGAGTGAGGGACGGATGCCGGAGCCGAAAAAGCCGTCCGGGTTCGACGATTTCGATGCCCGCCTCGCCAAGCTGAAAGGCACGCGGCGGGCACGTGACGGTGGACCCGACGCGGACGACCGCCCCCATATGGACTGGGGCCGGGGGCTGCAGGCCGGGATCGAGATCATCGCTGGCGTTGCCGGCGGCAGCCTCGTCGGCTGGGCGCTCGATTGGTGGCTGGATACCGGGCCGTTTTTGATGATCGGCGGCTTCATGCTGGGGGCAGCGGCAGGCATGCTGAATGCCATTCGCGGCATGAAACGGCTGATGAACGAGGGCGCCGACCGGTCGGGGGGACCGGAGTCGCCGAAGTGACGGGACGACGGCCGAAAGCGGGGTACGCGGTGCCTCCAGGCGGCGATTGAGCGGGGTATACGGGTGGCCAGTCCTCTCGAACAATTCGAGGTCAAGCCGATCGTCAACATCCTCATCGAGGGTGTCGATCTGTCATTCACGAATTCGGCGCTCTGGATGGTGATCACCAGCGTCGCCGTCTACTGGCTGATCGTGCTCGGCACCCGCCAGCACGCCATGGTGCCGGGCCGACTCCAATCCCTGGTCGAGATGGCCTACGAGTTCGTCGCCGGCTTGATCCGCGAGAATTCCGGCAAGGAGGGGATGCGCTTCTTCCCCCTCATCTTCACCATGTTCATGTTCATCCTGATGGGCAACATGCTGGGCATGATCCCCGGCAGCTTCACCTGGACCAGCCACATCATCGTCACCTTCTTCATGGCGATGTGCGTCTGGCTCGGCGTGACGATCTACGGCTTCTACCTGCACGGCGCCAAGTTCCTGGGCTTCTTCGTGCCGCACGGCGCCCCGGTCTACATGGTGCCGCTTCTGGTGCCGATCGAAATCCTCTCCTACTGCGTCCGCCCGATCAGCCTCTCCGTCCGGCTCTTCGTCAATATGATGGCCGGCCACACCATGATGAAGGTGTTCGCGGGCTTCATCGTGGCCCTGGGCGTCTTCGGCATCGCGCCTCTGGCCGTTGCCGTGGCGCTGACCGGCTTCGAGATCGCGGTCGCCTTCCTGCAGGCCTACATCTTCACTGTCCTGACCTGCATCTACCTGCACGACGCCATCCACATGCATTGAGCCGCCGGCCTGGCCGGCAGCGTTGTCCTCAACCAAACGTCACCTGACAAACCCCGAGTGGAGTTGATCGATGGAACTCGAAGCTGCGAAGATGATCGGCGCTGGTATCGCCACTATCGCCCTTTTTGGCGTCGGCATCGGCATCGGCAATATTTTCGCCACCCTGATCGCGACCGTCGGCCGCAACCCGTCGGTCCAGCAGCGCGTCTTCCCCTATGCCATCATCGGCTTCGCGCTGGTGGAAGCCGTGGCGCTGTTCGCGCTCTTGATCGCCTTCCTCGTCCTCTTCACCTGAGCCGAGCGGCTCGCCGCGGCGGACAGTGCAAGAGTACCGTCCGTTGCGGCGTCCGTTGCTGGACGACGTGATGTCAACCGAGGATCTCCGATGATGCGACGCAAGGCGTTCGCCCTGGCATTGACGTTGATGATGCCCTGGGCCCTGGCCCTCGGCCTCGTCGGCGCCGCCACCCTGTCGGCCCAGGCCCTGGCGCAGGAAGCCGCCCAGGAAGTCGAAGCCCCCGCCGAGGGTACCGAAGCCGCGGGCGATGCCGATATAGCTGAAACGACCGAGGCGCGCGCCGCGGCGGCTGGGCTCGAGCATTCCGAGGACCTGGGCGCCGGCGCCGGCATGCCGCAACTCGACGCCAATACCTATGCCAGCCAAATCCTCTGGCTGATCCTCACCTTCTCGCTGCTCTACTACCTCTTGAAGTCGAAAGCCCTGCCACGGGTCGCCGACATCCTCGAGGCGCGTCAGGAGCGCATTTCCAACGACCTCGACAAGGCCGCCAATCTCCGCGCCGAGGCCGAGGCCGCCGCCGAGGAATACGCCAAGGTCGTGGCCGAGGCGCAGGCCAAGGCGAGTGAGGCGATCAAGGCGACCCGCGATGCCGTGACCGCCGACATCAGCGAGCGTGGTGCTGCCCTCGACAAGGAACTCGGGGCCAAGATCGCCAGTGCCGAGTCGGCGATCGACACGGCCCGTGAGAAGGCTCTGGCCGAGCTGGACGAGGTCGCGGTCGAAGCGGCGCAAGCCGCGACCCGGCAGCTGATCGGCGTCGAGGTCAGTGCGACCGAGGCCGAGGCGGCCCTGGCCGAAGCGCGAAAGGACGTCGCCTGATGCTCGAACTCTGGCTTCTCGTTGCCATCATCATCCTGGCCGTCCTGGTCAGAAAGCCCTTCATGGAGCACGTCCTGGGCGGGCTCGACAAGCGCGGTCAGGCGATCCGCAACGAGCTCGACGAGGCCAAGCGGCTGCACGAGGAAGCCAAGGAGCTGCTGGCCAAGCACCGTCGTCAACTGCACGAAGGCGAGAGCTTGGCTGCCGACATCGAGGCCCGCGCCAAGCTCGAGACCGAGCGCCTGCAGACCCGCCTCAAGGCCGAATTCGAGCAGCTGGTCGACCGGCGCACCCAACAGGCCGAAGAGCGCATCGCCCAGGAAGAGGCCCGTGCCTTGGCCGACGTCCGCGCCCGTGCCGCCGATCTCACCGTCGCCACGACGCGTCGCCTGCTGACCGAAAAGCTCGGCGGCGACGCTGCCCAACGGGTGATGCAGGCCTCGATCGGCGAGGTCACCAAAAAGCTCGGCTAGCGGTCTGTTTGAAGCCCGGTCGATGGCCGACCTCGTCATTCGTCCATACGCTGCGAGCGACTGGCCCGGCCTCTGGGCCGTCATCGCCCCGATCCTGAAAGCCGGCGAAACCTACCCCCAGCTCCCCGACACCAGCGAGGCCGCAGCCAAAGCCTGGTGGATCGACGAGCATAGGGCCGTCTTCACCGCCGAGCTCGAAGGTGTCGTCGTCGGCACCTACTACCTCACCGACAACAAGCCCGGCCTCGGCAGCCATGTCGCCAATGCCGGCTACATGGTCGGACCGGCAGCCCGCGGCCGAGGTGTCGGTCGGGCGATGGGCGTCCACAGCCTGACAGCGGCGGGTGAGCTCGGCTACTTGGCCCTGCAGTT
>JAABSG010000277.1 GCA_011390475.1 Geminicoccaceae bacterium
AGATGAAATCGACCGGCGAGGTGATGGGGCTCGATCGCGACTTCGGCACGGCCTTCGCCAAGTCACAACTCGCGGCCGGCGTCGTCCTGCCCGAGAGCGGGACCGTCTTCCTTTCGGTCAAGGACAGTGACAAGCCGGCGGCTGTCCGCCTCGGTGCCGACTTGCAGGCACTCGGATTCAACCTGGTGGCGAGCCGGGGCACGGCCGCGGCCCTGGCCGAAGCCGGGATCGAGGTCGCCGTGGTCAACAAGGTCCACGAGGGCCGGCCGCACGTCGTCGACCTGATCAAGAACCAGGATATCCAGCTTTTGATCAACACCACGGGCGGCCGGCAGGCGATCAAGGACAGTTTCTCGCTGCGCAGAGAAGCCTTGATGGCGAAGCTGCCATACTATACGACAGTTGCAGGCGCTCGCTCGCTGGTTGAGGGGCTCCGGCGCCTCGGCCAGGGCGAGCTTTCCGTTGCGCCATTGCAATCCTACATGGCGGGCGTAAACTAGCCTCTCGACGGCGCACGCGGCACCGATGGATGCCCGGGCGCCGAAATGCCCATTTCTCTGGAACATGTGTGATCATGGTCACGAAGATACCGATGACGCCCGAAGGACACGCACGGCTGAGCACGGAGCTCAAACGCCTGAAGAACGTCGAGCGCCCGGCCGTGATCAAACAGATCGCCGAGGCCCGCGAGCACGGCGATCTCTCCGAGAATGCCGAGTATCATGCCGCGCGCGAAAAGCAGGGCTTCATCGAGGGCCGCGTGATGGAACTCGAGGACAAGCTCGGCCGGGCCGAGGTCATCGACGTCTCCTCGCTCTCCGGCAGCAAGGTGGTCTTCGGCGCCAAGGTGAAGCTGGTCGACGAGGAAACCGACGAAGAGATCCTCTACCAGATCGTCGGGCCGGAAGAAGCCGAGATCCAGCAGGGCCTGCTGTCGATCGCCTCGCCGCTCGCCAAGGCGCTGCTCGGCAAGGAGGCCGGCGACAGCGTCGAGGTGACCACGCCCCGCGGCGTTCGCTATTTCGAGATCCTCTCGGTCGATTTCGGCGAGGTCCAGCCCGCCCAGTAGGGCTCCTGCGCAGCGGCCCCGAACCGGGCGGCACCCCGAACCGGGCGGCAACGGCAAGATCGATCGGAGCAAGGCATGGCGAGCGAACGGCACACCCGGGTCCTGATCATCGGCTCGGGTCCGGCCGGCTACACGGCCGCGATCTATGCCGCCCGCGCCAATCTCCAACCGATCCTGGTCCAGGGCCTCGAGCCCGGCGGCCAGCTCTCGATCACCACCGACGTCGAGAACTACCCGGGCTTCGCGGATGCCATCCAGGGCCCCTGGCTGATGGAGCAGATGGCAGCGCAGGCGCAGAATTGCGGGGCCGAGCTGGTCTTCGACATCATCACCGAGGTCAATCTCGAGGGCCCGCCCTTCCGCGCCAAGGCCGACAGCGGCGACGTCTTCAGCGCCGATGCCCTGATCATCGCCACCGGCGCCGTCGCCCGCTGGCTGGGCCTCGCATCCGAAAAAGCCTTCATGGGCCACGGTGTCTCGGCCTGCGCCACCTGCGACGGCTTCTTCTTCAAGGGCAAGCCGGTGGCCGTGGTCGGCGGCGGTAATACCGCTGCCGAGGAGGCGCTCTACCTGGCCCAGATGTGCGAGAAGGTGACGCTGATCCACCGGCGCGACGAGCTCAGGGCCGACAAGACGCTGCAGGGGCGGGTCTTCAAGCACCCGAAGATCGAGATCCTCTGGGACCACGCGGTGGTCGAGGTCCTGGGCACGGCCGAGCCCAAGACCGTGACCGGCCTCGAGGTGGAGAACCTGAAGACCGGGGCCAAGAGCCGCCTCGCCGTCGAGGGCCTGTTCATCGCCATCGGTCACGACCCCGCGACGGCGCTCTTCAAGAACAAGCTCGAGATCGACCGTGACGGCTATATCCAAACATCTCCGGACAGCACCAAGACCAGCGTCGAGGGCGTTTTCGCCGCGGGTGACGTCCAGGACAAGATCTACCGCCAAGCCGTGACCGCCGCCGGGAGCGGCTGCATGGCCGCGCTGGAAGCGGAACGCTATCTGGCCGAACGAGAGAACTGACCCCGGCCCTCCCGGGCCAAGGGAAACCGCAGCCGACCCGTCGCCGACGATGTTGTGGCCGAGGGACAGGGCGGCAGGGGAGGGTAGGCGCGATGATCGACTGGGACCGGGTGCGCATCTTCCACGCCGTGGCAGGCGCGGGCAGCTTCACCAAGGCCGCCGACCGCCTGGGCTTGAGCCAATCGGCGATCAGCCGGCAGATCGGCGCCCTCGAGGAGACCATCGGCACGCCGCTGTTTCACCGCCATGCCAGGGGCCTGATCCTCACCGAGCAAGGCGAAGTCCTGCTCGAGACCGCCGAAGCGGTGGCCAAGAAGATCGCCACGGTCGAGACCATGCTGGGCGAGGTCAAGGACGAGGCGGCCGGGCACCTCAGGATCAACACCACCATCGGCATCGGCACGGTCTGGCTGACCTCGCACCTCTTCGACTTCCGCCAGCTCTACCCGGACATCACGCTCGAGCTGGTCGTCACCGACACCGATCTCGATCTCTCGATGCGCGAGGCCGACGTCGCCATCCGCCTGCACCGGCCGACCCAGCCCGATCTCGTCCAGCGCCGGCTGATGACCGTCCATACCCACATCTACGGCAGCCAGCGTTACCTCGACGCCCAGGGAACGCCGGAATCGGCGGCCGACCTCGATCGCCACAGCCTGATCGCCTACGGTGACAAATGGCAGCCGCCGGTGCCCAGCCTGAATTGGATCCTCGCCGCCGGGCGCGACGACGAGGAGGTGCACGGAAGGCGGGCGACACTGACCATCAACAACGTCTTCGGCATGCTGCGAGGCTGCGAGAGCGGGCTCGGCCTAGCCTCGCTGCCGGACTATCTCGGTAGCAACAACCCGGCGCTGACGCGGGTCCTGCCGGACCTCGAGGGGCCGAGCTTCACCGCCTACTTCGTCTATCCCGAGGAGCTCCGGGCATCGCGGCGTGTCGCCGTGTTCCGCGACTTTCTCCTGGAGAAAGTGGCCGCGCATCCGGTCTGGTGAGGCGCGCTCTCGGGCGTCGGCGCCGGACATTTGTGCCATGCAAAAAAAAATGCCTGCCCATGCAAAAAAGGGCTGGTCATCGGACGGGGTCGCCACTACTTATTGCAGTGCAGCAAGACGGTGTCTCTGAGCGTCTTGCAGGCAGCGCCGCTCCGGCGGCGTTGGGACGAGGCCTTCGGCTTTGTCCTCGAGTGCCCCCCTCGGGGGTGCTCTCTCAGACATTTAGCCTCCCTGATCTACTTGGCCGGGTCTTCGGACCCGGCTCTTTTTTTGCGCAGTGTGTGCCTAATTCTCGTACCCGCGCGAAGCTGGCGCGTCAAGCTGTCGCGACACTCGCTCGTGTAGCTTTTTTTGCAGTTCCAGGTTTCGCGCCGGATGCGCTGGTTCCCGCCTCACATGAATAACCGCTCGCCCTCGAGCCCGTCATAGAGATGGGCCACCTGTTCGCCGTAACCGTTGAACAATTGCGTCGGTACCCGCTCGTCGGTGCCGAGCATGCGCTCGGTCGCCTGGCTCCAGCGCGGATGCGGCACCTCGGGGTTCACATTCGCCCAAAAACCGTACTCCTGGCCGGCGATTTCCTCCCAGAACGTGGTCGGCCGCTGGTCCGTGAAGCTGAACCGGACGATCGATTTCACCGATTTGAAGCCGTATTTCCAGGGCACGGCCAGACGCAGTGGCGCCCCGTTCTGCCGCGGCATCGGCTCGCCGTAGATGCCGGTCGCGATGAAGGCGAGCTCGTTGGTGGCCTCGGCCATCGTCAAGCCCTCGGTATAGGGCCAAGGATACCAGAACTGCCGCTGCCCAGGTGCCTGCGAGCTGTCCTCGAAGGTCGTCATGACTAAATATTGGGCAGACGACAGCGGCCGGGCGAAATCGACCAGCTCCTTGAGCGCGAACCCGGTCCACGGCACCGCCATTGCCCACGCCTCGACACAGCGCAGCCGATAGAGCCGCTCCTCGATCGGCATCCGCCGGATCAACTCCTCCGCGTCGAGGGTGATCTCCTCCTCGACCATGCCGTCGATGGTCACGGTCCAAGGCCTGAGGCGCAGCGCCTGCGCCGCCATCGAAATGTTCTTCTGTGAGCCGAACTCGTAGAAATTGTTGTAGGTCGTGGCCAGCTCGGGGTCGGTCAGCTCCCGATCCAGCTCGTAAGCCTCGTTCAACGGCGCCGGATAGAGCTCGGGCGCAATCGGCGCCTCGTCGGCCATCGCCATACCCGCCGGCTGCCCGCCACCGCCACCGCCCAGGAGATACCCGGCCCCAGGCGCCGCCGCCAACATCGCCCCAGCCCCCCCAGCCGCCAACAATCGCCGCCGGCTCAGCCAAACCGATTTCGGCGTCGCCGCACTCTCCGGCAACGCCCACCCCTTGCGCGATCGCGTCAACATCCTGCCATCCTCCTGCTCTCCTGGCACCGAATTAGGACCGAGCCGCCCGCCCGGCAAGTCGAGAGCCCGTGAGGGCAGGGCAGGGCAAGCAACGAACGGCGGGAAAACAGCGCCGCCCCGCGGGCCCGACCATTCCGTCGAACCTGCCGCTCGAAGCCGGGTCGAGCACCTCAGGCGAAGGGCAACGGCCCCGGAAAGTCGCCGATCGGCACCAGATGGGTGATCATCCCGGCCTCGGCCGTCCAATGGTGCAGCAGCAGGGCCGGCGGCTCGATGTAGGACGCTTCCGGGGCCTCGGGCTCGAGCCTGAAGGCGATCGCCGTCGTCGTGCTCGGTGCCGTGCAGAGGACCGTACCGGCGAAGCGGCGCAGCATGAAGCGGTGGATGTGGCCGGTGACCACCCGCTCGACCGCTGGATAGCGCT
>JAABSG010000278.1 GCA_011390475.1 Geminicoccaceae bacterium
CCCGGGTGAGGTCGGCGAGGTCGAGGCGGCTGTTGGTCATGACGAGGGCGCCGTTCTGCTGCCAGGTCGCGCGTGGGCGGTCGGCGTAGAGTTCGATGCCGTGGCCGTCGGGATCGTCGAGATAGACGGCTTCGCTGACGTGGTGGTCGGCGGCGCCGGTGAGGCTGATGCCGGCTCGGGCGAGGCGGCCGAGGGCGGCGCCGAGATGGGCGCGTGATTGGAGCAGCCAGGCGACGTGGAAGAGGCCGGCCGCCTCGCCGCGTGGGGCCGCCGTGGCGCGCTCGACCAGGGTCAGACGATGCTTGCCGGCAAAGCCGAGCTCGGCCGCTCGGTCACTGGCGGTCAGGAGGTCCAGGCCGATGGCCTCGCGGTAGAATGCGGCCGAACGGCCGAGGTCGCGGACGGCCAGGCTGACTGTCTCGAGCTGCATCGCATCGCTCCCTCGTTGCAGTGGCTGAGGAAGGAAATGGTCTGGGGTGAGGGCAAGCGAAGCGGTGGTCGGGGGACAGATCGTTGCCGAATGCCTGACAATCACCGTTGGCGGGTCAGCCGCCCGCGCTGGGGACGAAGACTTCGAGGGTGCCCACGGCCGGCCCCGGGCGGAAATGGGTGAAATTCTGGATTTGCCAACCGTTGCTGCTGGCCGGCGGGGCGAGGAAGGCGGCGAGTGCGGCCGCCGCATCGGCATCGTCGGCGTAGAAGTAGCGGATGCGTGGGGTGGCGACGGTGAAATCGACCGGGCGCAGCTCCACCTCCGGCGGGTCCTTGCTCAGGGCGAGGCTGTTCGAGAGACCGTTGGCGAGGGCCGCCGCCGGGCTGTCGTTCTGGTAGTGGACGACGATGCGCAAATCGTCGTCGCCGAAGGCCGCTGGCGTGATTTCCGCGCTGCTCGATTCGTCGGATGCGCCACCTGATCCGGCACCGGGGGGGGCGTCGAGGGCGACCCGCTCGCGCAGTGGCCCGGCGGTTGGCTCATTCGCCTCGAGCCGCAGGGCGTCGGGCGCTTCGAGTCGCAGGGCGTCGGGCGTGATGGCTTCGGCAACGGGGGCCTCGGCCGAAGGGGCTGGTGCCGCGGGCGCTGGCGGCAGACCGGCCGATGGCCCCGGGACCGTATCGTCGTCGGGCTGTGAGGCCAAATAGCCGAGGCCGAGCCCACCCACCGCCACGATCATGGCGACGACGGCGAGTGCCAGCCGTCGCCCGCGAGGCGGACGCGCGGCCGCGAGGGGCGTGGTGGTGCCACGGGCTCTGCCCGCCTGGCTGCCCGCCTGGCTGCGCGGATCGGTGGCGCCGGGCAGATCGGCGGTGGATGGCAGGTCACCGAGGCCGGCCGGGCGGTTGGCCGGTCGTCGGCCAGTGGGTCGGCTCGGCGAACCGACCTCGGCCTCGGCGGCTGGATGCGCGGGCGCAGGCTCGGCCGACATCACGGGTCTCGCGGCAGGGTTTGCAGCACGCTTTGCTGCAGGCTCTGCGGCAGGTGTCGGCGCATCCGGTCGCGCCACTGCTGGCGGGGCGACCTTGCGCGCTGCCGGTGCTGTCGCCTTGCGCGAGGCCTGAGCGATCGGCTTTTCGGTGACCACCGGCGGCACGGCATCCAGGGCCGCGCGTCGGACCAGCCGTTCGAGCTCGGATTTGGCCGCATTGCGTTGCTGTGCCATCGCCGACTGGGTGGCGGTCGTCACCAGCGCCGCCTGCATTCGGCAAAGGCCGGCCACGATCTGCTCGGCCTGGAGGCGATCCTCGAGGGCCCGTTCGGCGATCGCGACGAGTTCGTTCGACAGGGCCGCGGTCGCCGAGTCCTGGGCCGGCGTCAGCACGCGCACATTCGCGGCGCTCTTCTCGGGGGCAGCGCTGGTTGCCGGCGCCGCACCGGTCTGTTCGAGCGATTCCATGCTCGGCCCGACATCCGGGCCGGCTTCCGGAGCCGGCTGGGGACGCCACACCTGCCGGCCGTTACGCTCTCTCGAAGGGTCGCTCAAAATGATTCCGCTTCACTGGTTCGCGCGAGACAACGGCACCCACCGCCGCTCGCTGAAGCCCCGGCGAGTGCCGCCTCGGGGTGTCGCCGTCCCAACCACCAATCTATGATATTACTGTACCATGTTGTGATTGGTATACTCTCGAGAGCGGGCACGACGAATTTGCGCCACCCTCGCTCAGATATGCGTCCTATGGTGCGACTACGCACTGTTTCCGGTCGCCTCGGGCGTCGGTGGCAGGGGTTGTTGCAGGGTGATGCAATGGATTCCACCGCCGCCGTGCAGCAGCGCCGAGGCATCGAGGGCCACGACCTTGCGGCCCGGGAAGGCTTGGCCGATGATCTTCTTGGCCTGGGCGTCCGCCGCGTCCTCGAACATCGGCACGATCACCGCGCCGTTGCAGACGTAGAAATTGATGTAGGTGAGGGTCAAGAACCTGCCGTCGTCGCGCTTCTTGGGCTTGGGCAGCGGCAGCAGCGTCACCTCGAGGGTCCGGCCCCGGGCGTCGGTCGCGGCCTGCAGCGTCTCCAAGTTGCGCTCGAGCCCGGGCCGGTCGGCGTCGCTGGCGGTCGTGGGATCGAGGGTGAGCACCTTGCCCGGGCTGGTGAAGCAGGCGAGGTTGTCGACATGGCCCTTGGTCTCGTCGTCGGTGAGGCTACCCTCGAGCCAGATCACCCGATCGATCGCGAGGTGCGAGCCGAGCTCGCGCTCGATCGCGGCACGGTCGAGGTCGGGGTTGCGCTGGGGCTCCAGCACCGAGTGCTCGCAGAGGATCGCGGTTCCCTCGCCATCGACATGGATGCCGCCGCCCTCGAGGACGAGGCGGCTGGAGAACGCTTCGGCCCTGACATGCTCGAGCATCCGGCGGGCCATTGCCGCATCTTCGGCGTGGTCGGTATAGACCTCGCCCCACCCGTTGAAGGTCCAGGCGACACCACCCAGCCTGCCGTCGGCGCTGACCAGGAAGGTCGGGCCGGTATCCCGCACCCAGCTGTCGTCCTGGGCCAGCGGCAGCACCGAGATGCCCTGGCCGCAATAGAGCGAGGCGTCGGCGGTCAGGTCCGGGCGGGCGAGGACGGTCACCGGCTCGAACGCGGCGATGGCCTGCGCCACGCCGGCATAGGCCAGCTTCGCCTCTTCCAGATGCGCGCCCCAGAGCTCGGACCGGCACGGCCAGGCGAGCCAGGTGCGTTTGTGCGGCGCCCACTCGGCGGGCATGCCAAAGCCCTTTTGTCGTGGTGTGCTCAATGATCTCCCCCCGAGCCTTTTGCCCCGCCGACACCTTTCTTGCTCGACAGCTTGCGGTATATGGCTCTCTGAGGCAACAGCCCAAGGGGTCGGCGCGTTCCGTGCCGGCTAGATCGAAGTCGAAAACGGGGGACAGCCGATGCCGAGTGCGAGCGGAAGCGGAATCGAGGAACGGCTGGCGGAGCTGGGCCTGGCCTTGCCGGTGGCGGCGGCGCCGGCGGCCAATTACGTGCCCTGGACGATCAGCGGCAGCACGCTCTACGTCGCCGGCCAATTGCCGTTCGAGGACGGCAAGCTCGCGGTCGTGGGCCCAGTCGGCAGCGACGGCGGCGGCGAGGTCAGCATAGAGCGGGCGCAGCACGCGGCGATGCTCTGCGGCCTCAATATCCTGGCCCAGGCCAAGGCGGCCTTGGCCGGTGATCTGGGGCGCATCGTCCGCTGCCTCAAGCTCGGCGGCTTCGTCAATGCACCGGCCGGCTTCGCCGATCATCCCAAGGTCATCAACGGGGCCTCGGATCTCATGGTGGCCGTCTTGGGCGACGCCGGCCGGCATGCGCGGTTCGCCGTGGGTGCCAGCAGCCTGCCCTTGAACGTGGCGGTCGAGATCGACGCCGTCTTCGAAATTCGCTGAGGCCGGGAGGTTGGAAGAGACACCCGAGGCACGAGCTGCGGCTTCGGCCGATCTCGGCTGCGACGCGGCGGCCGAGGGCCCGACCATGGAAGCCAGGCTGACCGGGCCGATCGCCGGCACCGACGCTGCAATTTGGGACCGACTCTGCCCGGACGACAATCCGTTCCTGCGCCACGCCTTCCTACAGGCGCTGGAGGCCTCGGGCTCGGCCACGGCCGAGAGCGGCTGGCAGCCGTTGCACATCTTGCTCGGTGACGCCGAGCGGCCGACGGCCGCCGCCCCGGTCTACGTCAAGGGGCATTCCTACGGCGAATACGTCTTCGATCACGGCTGGGCCAATGCCTACGAGCGCGCCGGCGGCAGCTACTATCCCAAGCTCCTGGTCGCCGTGCCGTTCACCCCGGTCCCCGGGCCGCGGCTCCTGGCGCGAGATGCGTCCGGCAAGGCGGCGCTGGCCGCCGCCATCAAGCTGGCCACCGACCAGCTCGGGCTCTCCTCGGCTCACGTCAATTTCATCGACGAGGCCGAGGCCGCGATACTGGAGGCCGCCGGCTTCATGGGCCGGGTGGGGGTGCAGTTCCACTGGCACAACCGGGACTACGGCGATTTCGACGACTTCCTCGCCACCATGCGCTCGGCCAAGCGCAAGGCGATCAGGAAGGAACGCCGCGAGGTCGAACGCGCCGGACTCGAAATCCGCACCCTGACCGGCCCCGACCTCACCCCAGCCGACCTCGAGGCCTTCTACCCCTTCTACCTCGCCACCGTCGACAAGCGCTGGGGCAGCGCCTACCTCACCCGCGATTTCTTCCACAGGCTGGGTGCCTCCTTCGCGGAGCGGATCGTCCTGGTCACCGCCCATCAGGACGGCGAACTGGTCGCCGGCGCCCTCAACCTCAAGAGCGGCGACACCCTCTACGGCCGCCTCTGGGGCTCGCTCCAGGACTTCGACTTCCTCCACTTCGAGGCCTGCTACTACCGAGCCATCGACTACGCTATCCAACACGGCCTCGCCCGCGTCGAAGCCGGTGCC
>JAABSG010000279.1 GCA_011390475.1 Geminicoccaceae bacterium
AACTTCTCCAGTCTGCTGCCGTTGCTTGTACAGCGCGCTGCAAGCAGTCGCGACGCAACGTGACGCGACGAAGAGTTGGAGGAGAGACGATGCGCAACGTATTGCTGATGTCGACGGCGGCGACCCTGTTGGCGCTCCCCGTCTGGGCACAGACAGAACCGACGGCGACCGGGCAGAACGACCAGATCGCCGAGCAATGTCTCGAAGACCTTCGCACCTTCTCGCAGCAAATGAGCGAGGAAGGGTATTGGTTCAGCGGCTACCGGCCGGGCATGGGCTGGCGTGGCGGGATGGCCGGTGACCCCATGACGCGTGCGCCGGCTGGGGATGTCGCCCCGGCTGATCCCGCAATGGCCGATCCCGCTGCCCAGCCGGGGACGGGTATGGGGCCATGGGGCGATATCGGCTGGAGGTTTTCGCCCGGCCGAGAAATCCGCACCTTACAGAGCGCTGCCGCCGTGCTGGCCCGCCAGGGTGACGAAGAGGGTTGCCAGTACCTTCTCGCTCGGGTGAACGACACATACACCAATTACGTCGACGAGCTTCGCGAGGCCGGTGTCGAGCCGGGCCAGGTCAGCGCTTGGCGCGTAGAGCAGATCGCAGCGGCCGTGCCAGTCGAAGAGGTGGAGCACATGCTCTCGCTCGACAACATCCTCGGCACCGAAGTGCGCAATCATGCGGACGAGCAGCTCGGCTCGATCGAAGATGTGGTGATGGACCCCGAGAACGGTGACATCGCCGTGGCCATCATCAGCCATGGCGGCTTCCTCGGCTTCGGCGAGAATTACGCCGCAGTGCCCTGGTCGCTGCTCCGGACGACGCCCGGCTTCGAGACCTTTTTGCTCGACGCGACAGAAGAGACGCTCGCGAATGCCCCCTCGGTCGATCCCGATCAGATCACGCAGCGTGAAGGGTACGCTACCGCAAGACAGGACATCGACGGCTACTGGCAGCAACAGCAGCAGCAGAACTGATCGACTCGTCCGACCTCGGCACCACTTCTTCAGACGCCGGCCTTCGGGCCGGCGTCTTGTTTCGTTGGTGGGCCCAGCCAGCGAAAAACGAACGGTGCCGCCGCCACGATGAGCGCGATACGGACGATGTGGTGGGTGGCGACGAAGGCGGGGTCGATGCCCAGTGCTAGGCCGATGACGCTCATCTCGGCGACGCCGCCGGGCATCAGGGCCAGCATCAAGAGCAGCGGATCGGTCTCGGTCACGAGGTGAATGGCAACGGCAGCCGCGAACGAAACCACGGCCATCACGACAGTGAGGCCGAGGCCGACCAGCATGGTCGCCATGACGTCGTGCAGGCGAAACCCGGCGAAACGGCAACCGATCGAGCAGCCGATAACGAGCTGGGCCAAGCCGATGACGACGAGCGGTGGGGCGCCGTGGAGCAGGCCCGTGGCGTGACCCACGGCACTCACCAGCATGCCGCCGAGCAGCGCCGGGGCCGGCAGGCGGGCGAGACCGCCGAGCCAGGCGCCCAGCGCCGCCGCCATTAGTAGCGCTGCGATGTCGAACCAGCGCACCGCGGCCTCGGCCGCGGGCATGGCCGGCAGGTCCATGCCGAAGCCGCGCACCACGAGCGGCACGGCAAGCACGATGAGCAACACGCGGACCGCGTGAATCAGAGCGATACGCCGGACATCGGCGCCCGCTCGGTCACCGAGCAGCACCATCTCGCCGAAACCACCAGGCGTGCCGGCGAAAAGGGCCGTCCGGCTGTCGTAGCGGGCAACCTTGCGCAGGTAGACCGTGCTGGCCCAGGTCACCAGGGCGACATAGGCCGGCAGACTGAGGAGGGTCGGCAGCCAGCCGGTGAGCTCGGCCAAGAGGTCGGGGGTGAAGCCGCTGCCGAGCAGGACGCCGAGGATCGCCAGCATCGGCGTGCGCAGCGCCGTGGGCACCGCGATCTTGGCCCCGGCCATGGCGGCGATGGTGGTGGCCAGCATCGGGCCCAAGAGCCAGGCCAAGGGCCAGTTCAGCCACCAGAAGAGGAGCCCGCCGGCAATGCCGATGCCGAGTGCCACAGCCAAGGGGCCGCGGCGGTCGGTCGGCAGGAAGGTGGGCAGCTTGGCGATCGGTTCAGCTTTCGGCTTCGGCCATCCGGCAGATGAGCTCCCAATGGGCGTCGCTCACCGGCATCACCGAAAGCCGGGACTGACGCACCAATGCCAGATCAGCCAGCCGCTCCTCGGCCTTGATCGCCTTCAAGGACACTTCGTTCGGCAGCGCTTCCACGGGGGCGACCTCGACCCGGACCCACCTGCCGTCCGGATCGTCCGGGTCGGGAAACGCGCTGCGGGTAACCTCGATGATGCCGAGAACCGCCGGGTCCTTGAGCGAACGGTAGAAAAAGGCTTGGTCGCCCACCTGCATGGCCCGCATGTTGGCAGCCGCCTGGTGGTTCCTGACCCCGTCCCACTCGGTCTTGCCGTCCTCCAGCAGCCGGTCCCAGCTATAGTCGCCGGGCTCGGTCTTCATCAGCCACTTAGCCATGCGTCCCGCTCCGCGCCTGATGCTCGCAGCTGGCCTCGTGGTCGGGCAGGTGGCGGCCGGGGATACGGAAATGCATGGACGATCCTTCGTTCTGGAGCTTTCGGCGTTCTCGGGCTTCCGACACTCGCGATTGCTGCTAGGCTGAAGGTCACGGTAGTGCAAGCCGTCCAGCCCTGCCCAAGCCTGTTGGCCAACCCTCTTGGAACGCCTCATGTCAACGCTCGTTCTCGATGATGCCAACGCCATCGCCTATCGCTGGACGCCGCCAGAGCCCGGCCGGCCATCGGCCGTCTTCTACAACCCCCTGACCGGCGATTTCGGCATGTGGGAGGCGGCCATCGCCCCTGCCTTGCGCGACGCCGGCATCGGCACGCTGGCTTGGAACTATCGCGGCCAGAAGGAGAGTCCGATCGGCGCCGACGTGCGGATCACCGCCGAGCAGGTGACGGCGGACGCAATCCGGCTGTTGGCGGAAGTCGAGCCACCGTTGCCGATCCATGTCGGCCATTCGATCGGCGGCTATTTCGCCATCCGCGCCCGGGAGGCCGGCGCCGCCGCTGTCGGACTCGTGCTGATCAACACGCTCCGCGCCGACGGGCCCAGGCTCGCTTGGCTCAACGATGCGCTGGTTGCCTGTGCTCGGGTCGGCGGTCTGCCGCTGCTCCGCGATCTCTATGCGCCCTTGCTCTTCGGTGAGGCTTGGCAACGGGCCAACCGCGGCAATTTCCTGAAGGGCGAGGGCTACGCGGCGCTCGCCGAGGACGCTACCGATCTCAGGCTGCTCCAGGCCGGCTCGACCGCGGATTGGTCGATCGCCTGGGAGACCGTCGATCTGCCGGTGACCGTACTGACCGGCCGCGAGGACCGGGTCTTCCTCGATACGCTCGTTGTCGAAGGCATCCTCGCCCGGTTGCCCCAGGCCACAGCGGTCTTGGTCGAGACCGCCGGCCACATGCTGCCGGTCGAGACGCCCGAGCCGGTGATCGACGCATGCCTCGCCATCGCGGATCAGGTGGCGCGCCGGCCATGAGCGCTGCCGTGCCCGGGCTCTGGCATCGCAACGCCGGCTTTGCCTATGCCGCAGTCTTCATCGGCGTCATCGGCCATGCGACGACCGAGTTCGTCCAGGTGCTCTCAGGGGTCGCCGGCCCCGAGTTCTCGGTCTGGCGGTTCACGCTCGGCGCCTTGGGCCTGGTCATCGTCTGCCTCGCCATCCCGAGCTCGCGCGATCTCTGGACACCCTTGAAGGAAGCGTTCGTCCCGATCGTCACGCTCTCGCTCGTGGGCTTTGCCGTGGCTTATCTGGCCTTTCACTGGGCGCTCGATTTCGCCTCGGTGCCCCAGGTGGCGACCACCGTCACGACCATCCCGATCTTCCTCGCACTGATCAATCTCTGGCGGAACAAGCAGCCGATCGGCTGGCTCAAATGGGTGACCGGCATCGCGGCGCTCGTCGGCATCGCTCTGTTGATCACCGACGGGGCCCTGACCCAGCTCGCGGGCGACGGGCGCAACCTCGTCGGCGTCCTCCTGGCCCTCGCCTGCGCCTTCTTCGTCGGCGGCTTCATGATCTTCGCCAAGCCCTATTTCGCGCGCTACGGCGCCTTGCGCATGACCACGCTCGCCATCCTGATCTCGGCGATCGGCCTCTGGTTCGGCGTCGGCCTCATGTTCGGCCGCTGGGTCGATTTCACCACCATGGGTGCCATGCCCGCGGGCCAGGTCGCGGCCCTGCTGACCATCGGCTTCTTCAACACCACCATCACCCAGTGGTTCTGGCTCGGCGGCCTCGCCGCCGCCCCGGACATCACGCGCGCGGCCTATCTCTTCTTCTTGAAGCCGGTGATCGCGGCCGTCTTGGCGCTCTGGATACTGCAGCAGGATGTCAGCCCGATGGAGTGGTTGGCGATCGTCATCATCTGCGGTGCGGTCGCGTTCGAGGCGCTCTGGCCGCGCCTCGCTGGGCTGCTCGAGCGCCGCCGGGCGACGGAGGTCTGAGCCATGCCGGCGTTCGAACTCGGCGAATACGCCAGTCGCGCGGCGCGTCTCCAGGCGGCGATGCGGGAAGCGGGGCTCGACGGGCTGCTGCTTTTCAAGCCCGAAAGCCACTACTGGCTCACCGGTTACGACACGTTCGGCTACTGCTTCTTCCAGTGCCTGGTGGTGACCGCCGACGGCCGAATGGCGCTGCTGACGCGATCAGCCGACCTCCGGCAGGCGCGGCATACCTCGATCCTCGAGGATATCCGGGTCTGGGTCGATGGCGAGGCGGCGATGCCGGCTGTCGATCTGCAGAACCTTCTGACCGAGTTCGGCCTCGCGGGTGCCAGGCTCGGGGTCGAGTGGCAGAGCCATGGACTCACGGCCGCCAATGGCAT
>JAABSG010000280.1 GCA_011390475.1 Geminicoccaceae bacterium
GCGGTCGCGGTCGCCGGAAAGGTGTGGTCGGGCGTCGAGGTCGCCACGATGACGAGATCGATGGCCTCGGCGGCGATCCCGGCTCGGTCCAAGGCCCGCCGTGCGGCATGGACGGCCAGATCGGACGTGAATTCGCCGGCAGCCGCGATATGGCGCTGGCGGATGCCGGTGCGGTCCCGAATCCACTCGTCGGAGGTATCGAGGTCGCGCGCCAGTTCGTCATTGGTGACGATACGTTCGGGCAGGTAGGCGCCAACGGCGCGCATGATGGAACGGCGCATCCGCCAAGGGCCTCCTCGGGCTAGGCGCAACTCTTCGGTCGTGCGGCGGTTCTAGCGCCGTGCACGGTCACTCGGCCAGAAAAACCGCAAGGCCGGCGATCGACCGGGCTGCCGCAAGCGCAGCGCGGCCTTGGGCGACGATGTCGCGGCATCAGCCGTTCGCTGCTTGCGGCTTGGGCGCGTCGTCGGTGGTGACCGACCCCATCTCGTCGATGATCCGGGCGTTGGTGCCTTGGCTGACGAAGTCGACCGCCGCGTTGATCGCAGACGCGAAGCCGACGGCGTCGGTGCCGCCGTGGCTTTTGACCACGACACCGTTGACCCCGAGAAAGAGGGCGCCGTTGTAGAGTCGGGGATCGAAGCGGTCGCGCAGGCCCTGCAGTGCCGGCTTGGCCACGAGATAGCCGAGCTTGCCCCGCCAGCTGCTGCCGAAGGCGTCTTTCAGTGCCTGGGTGAAGAGGCCCGCGGTGCCCTCGGCGATCTTCAAGGCCACATTGCCCGTGAAGCCGTCGGTGACGACCACGTCGACCGTGCCGGCGGTGACGTCCGTACCCTCGACGAAGCCCGCGTAGTCGATCTCGAGATCGCTGTCGCGCAACAGGGCAGCGGCGCGACGCACCACGCCGTCGCCCTTGAGTTCCTCGGTGCCGACATTCAAAAGCCCGACCCGGGGCTTGGCGACGCCGAGCACGGCCCGCGCGTAGACCTCGCCCATGACGGCGAACTGGAAGAGATGCTCGGCCGAGCATTCGACATTCGCACCCAGATCGAGAAAG
Organism: Geminicoccaceae bacterium; assembly: GCA_011390475.1. Classification (GTDB taxonomy): domain Bacteria; phylum Pseudomonadota; class Alphaproteobacteria; order Geminicoccales; family Geminicoccaceae; genus SLRI01. Next base: position 1,058 of record JAABSG010000280.1, read on the forward strand.
ACGACCGGGTTGCCTTTCGACGGCATCACGCTGGCGATTGCCGGTCGGTCGATGCCGGGTAGCGTGCGCAGCACGAAGATCGCCATCGCCATCAAGGCACCGGTATTGCCGGCCGAGACGGCGGCACCGGCCTCGCCGTCGCGAACGGCATCGATGGCGAGCCGCATCGAGCTCTGGCGCCCCTGGCGCAGCGCCGTCGAAGGCTTGGCGTCGCCGGCTACCGCATCGGGCGTGTGGCGGATCTCGGTCACCTCGGCAAGGCCCGGGTGCTGGTCGACCAGACCGTTGATCCGAGCCTCGTCGCCGAAGAGCAGAAAGCGCAGGTCGGGCCGCCGCTCCCGAGCGAGTGCGGCACCGGCGACGACGATTTCGGGCGCGGCGTCGCCGCCCATGCCGTCGAGGGCCACGGTAACGGTCATGGCGCGCTCGGCCGATCGGTTCGCCCGCGAAGCTCAGCGATCGCACGCGCGATCGGCGGTCTCGTCCGGACCGCGTGGTCAGCGATTGGCGGACGCAAGGTCACCGCCTCTTGGGCTGGTCACGCAGCGCGGCCAAGGCTGCGAAGGCCGAGCGTGCCGCCGCATCCGCGGCGTCGTTGTAGCTGCGGAGCACGGCCGGCGCATCGGCAGCGTGCGGGTAGGGGTCGAGCGCCAAGGCCAGCTCTTCGACCGCGATTTCGCCGAGATCGAGGAGATCGCCGTCGATGGGCTCCGGTTCCTCGTCGTCCGGCGAGACCACGACCTCGCCCTCGGCAACCGTGCCGTCGATGATGAAATAGCGCTCGATCGGCACTTCGAGGCAGGCCGGCACGGGCTCGAGCGTGACCACGCAACGCTGGGTGAGCTCGGCCTCGACGGTGCCGCGCACGATCAGGATGCCGTCCCGCGGCCCCTTTTCGATCCGGCCCTCGAAGTCGAATTCGGCGAGGGTCACGAGATCGAGTCGGCGGGCCACGGCTCGGCGCTCGCCCGGCGTCGATTCGAGCACGAAGCTGTGCCCGCCGGTCGCCGGCAGGTGACGCAACTTGAAGAGCCGCGAGAATTCGACGTCGTCCGCCAAGCCGTTCGTCCTCTGAGCAGCCATGCCTTCGCAGGCGATGGCCGGCCGTAGCCACATTCTTCTACCGATCCCGGCCTCTTGCGATTCCGGCCTCGACCAATTCGAACCGCCAGCAATTCGCACGAGCCCGGATCGACCACCGCTGCGTTGCTTCACCGATCGCCGCGGCCGATCGGTCGCTCGAACCTCGACACGCCGACTGGATCTGGCACATCGCAAAGCTCCGCAGTGTAGCCTGCTATCCGACGCGAGGCTAGGCAGAACCAAACCCCTGGTCAAGCGGAGGCGATGTCCGGTTGGCCCTCGAGCGCGCAACGTCCGGCGAGCAGGTCACTGCCGGCAAGAGCCGCCAGGCGCGCTTCCTCGGCCAGGAGATGGGCTGCGAGCGCCAGCATGCCGGGCGTCGGCGGATCGGGCTCGCCCGGCGCCGCGGCCGCTGCCTCGCCCTTCTCGCTGACCACCCGATTGAAGATGTTGCGCTCGAGCACGGCGGCGATGGCGCCCTGATCTTCGGCATCGAGGGCCGTATCGAGGGCGTGGCAGCGGGCGAGAAAGGTCTGCGCCGCCCGCTTGACGTGCTTGCCGACGGAAAGGTCACCCACACCCTGCTCACGCAGGTTGCGGTCGACATCGGCGAACATGACGTCGAAGATATCCTGAGCCAGGACTTTGCCGGCCTCGCCCTCGGCGCGCAGGCGGCGGATCACCAGGGCGGCGTGCACGCCGATCAGCTCGAGCCGACCATCCGGTGTATCCGGCACGCCCCACTCGGCGTAGAAGACGGTTTGGCGGGCCCGGCCGACGATGACGTGGTAGACGGCAAAAGCCTTCGCCAGGCGAGCCCGGTCGGTCTTGCGGCCGTTGAGCCAGCCACTGAATTGGCCAAAAAGCCCGCGACTGACGGGCCAAGAGACTTGTTCGCGATTCTTTGACATTCTACATCGTAGAGTAGCTGGCGGGGTGGACGCCTCACGGGTGATATTGCGCGTCCGGTCGCCTGGTTGCCGTGTGCCAAGAGAGGTAGTGACAATGGGCGTGAAATCGAGTGCTGCGGTGCTGCTCCTGGCCATCGGGCTGGCCAGTGGCCTTGCCGCCTGCGCGCCGCAGGTGGTTCAGCACGGGCACAATCTCGACCCGGTGAGCCTGGCGCGGATCACCCCGGGCGTGACCTCGCGGGAAGAGGTGGCCCGGCTCATGGGCAGCCCCTCGGCGCTCGCCACCTTCGAGGACGACCGCTGGTACTACGTCACCCAGCGCCGCGAGAACCGTTCTTTCTTTCAGAGCAACATCACCGAGCAGGAGGTGGTGACGATCAGCTTCGACGATCGCGGCATCGTCCGAAGTGTCGATCAGCACGGCATGGATCAGGCGATGGCCATCCAGCCTGAACCCGAGATCACGCGCACCCTCGGCAACGAGATGACCGTGGTCGAGCAACTGGTCGGCAATATCGGCCGCTTCGGCGACCCGGCCGCCACCATGCCCGGTCAGCGCCCCTAGACGAACCCGCGCAAGGGCTTGTCGGCCGCCCGTTGCAGCCAGTTGTCGGCACTGTAGCTGGCCGTGCCGTCGATCAGGTGTAGCGTGTAGGCTTGCCTGGAGCGGGGCGAGCGGTTGGCGGCGCTGCGATGCGGCAGCTGGCCGTGCAGGACGATGAGATCACCCGTCTTGGCCTCGAGCGGCACCAGCCCCTCGGTCGGCAGCGGTGCTGGATCGAGCTGCTCCATCCGCGTGGTGTAGCCGTCGCGGCGAAAGCGGCAGGCGAGCGGGCGTCGATGGCCGCCGGGCTCGACGAACAGGCAGCCGTTCTCCAGCGTCGCGTCCTCGAGCGCAAACCAGAATCCAATGCAGCTCAGCGGCTCGGTATGCAAAAAGGCGCTGTCCTGGTGGCAGGTCACCTCGCCGCCGATCCCTGGCTGCTTGAAGATGTACATCGACTGCAAGAGCAACGGCTGCGCGAGCCCGAGGTCATGGGCGAGCGTGGCCAGCGTCGGTTGCCGCGAGAAGGCGTCGAAGACCGGATCGAGATCGTGCAGCGCGTGACCCACCTTGTTGATCGATCGGGCCTTCTCGACCGTGAGGCAACCCCGATCGTCGAGCGCCAGGGCCTCGAAGAAAAAACGGATTCGGTCACCCGAGTCGAGAAAGTATCGGTCCTGGGCGTGGCGCTGATCATCGGTCGAAAAGACGGTGCCGAGGCCGCTCGGATCGAAACTTTCGAGCAACTCGGCCATCCGCTCGCGGAGCACGGCGCACGCCTCGGCCGAGACGAACCCTTCGAGGTGGAGGTAGCCCCGGTCCACCCAGGCGCGGCGTTCGCCTTCGCTCAGGATCGGCTGCGTCATGGCGCGTAGATCTCGTCCATCCCGAGGTCGATCGCCAGATCCGCGAGGTGCATCGTGCCGCTGCCGATCAGGCCCTTGACCATCCAGGCATCGGTGGCCCGCTCGTGCAGTTCCAGCCGGCGGGTGTCCTGCCAGACGAAGAGAATGGCCTCGAGGCTCGAGAAGGTCTTGCAGAAGTCTAGCTCGGTCGTCCGATCCTCGCCCTCGGTGGGCGGCGAGAGCACCTCGATCACGAGACGTGGCTGGTCGAACATGCCGCTCGCCGGTGTCGCGGCACAGGTGACGAAGACGTCCGGCACTCGGCATGTCGTGTCGTCCTCGCTGTGGGCGACACCACCGGTGACAATCGGTCGACAAGGCGGCGTCAGAAGGCGGGCGAGCGTCACGACGAGACGCGTCGTGATCTCGATATGAGAT
>JAABSG010000281.1 GCA_011390475.1 Geminicoccaceae bacterium
CGGCGATCAGCTGACCGTTCAGGCCAGCCAGCCAGTCCTCGGGCAAAAGCTCGATCGGCGGCCGCTTGAAGCCGACCTTCTCGCCTTCCTGGGTGATGGTCAGCGAGGCGAACTCGGTGTGCTGCTCCCAGCGCAGCTTGTAGGCGCCGAGCGTGGCCGCGTGGTGGCGGTCCTGATGCGGTGGGGCGGCGCCGTAGCGGCGGCAGAGATCGGCGATGGCAGCCGCGAGACCGTCGCCGTCGGGCGGCGTCATGACGGCGAGATGCGAGACGGCGCACGGGCTCGAAAGCTCGGTGTGCGGCCGGCTGTGCAGCTCGTCGGCCAGGGCCAGGCGGTCGGGATGCTGGGCCAGGGTCATGGCAGGTCGCTCATCAAGACGCTGTCTCCGTGGCCCGCGCAGTCTCTGTGGCCCGCGCGCGGTGGCAGGCGAGCAGCATGAGGGCTGCGGTCTCGGCGCGCAGAATGGTCGGTCCGAGGCCGACTGGAAAGACGTTTGCCATGCGGCGAAGTGCGGCGCGCTCCTCGGGCGCGAAGCCGCCCTCGGGCCCGACCAGGAGTGCGGCCGCGGGATGCGCCGCCAGCGTCGGCAGCGGCGCTGCACCGCCGGCCTCGTCGGCCAGCACCACGCCATCGACCGCGGCCTCGACGGCGGCCAGGAGCTCGACTTCGGGCAGCAGCGCCGGCACGGAAAGCCGTTCCGACTGCTCGACCGCCTCGATGATCCGCTGCTCGAGGCGTTCGGGCCTGCTCCCCTCGACCACGCCGTGGCGGCAGCGCACGGGCTGCAGGCGGGCGACGCCGAGCTCGGTCGCCTTCTCCAGCAGCCAGTCGAGCCGCGGCTTCTTGATCGGCGCGAAGAGGAGCGTCGGGCCGGGCTCGGCTACGGGCGGGCGCAGCCGCTCCTCGAGCTCGATCGTGCCGTCGTGGCGCTCGAGCCTGGTGAGCCTCGCCCGCCATTCGCCGTCCCGGGCATTGAAGACGCGCAGGCGATGCCCGGGTCGGGCGCGCAGCACGGCTTTGAGATAGTGGGTCGCTGCCGCATCGAGGGCTGGAACGCCGCCGGCGGCGAGCGGTTGGTCGAGATGGAGGCGGGTATCGCGCATGGCCGGATTGTCGTCGCCTTTACCGTGAACGCCCCGAACGCTAAGTGAAGCACCATGAGTGGACAAGCCGAGGATCAATACACGCGCGTGCCGGACGAGCAGCTGGGCTGGCTCGCACGGTTGCCGCGCGGCCTGCAGGACTATGGCCTGTTGGCGCGGCTCGATCGGCCGATCGGCACGTGGCTTTTGCTGATCCCGTGCCTCTGGGGCCTGGCGATCGCCGGTGGCACCGAGGCGCTGCTCTGGGCACCGCTGTTTGCCATCGGCGCCATCGCGATGCGCGGTGCCGGCTGCACCATCAACGACATGGCCGATCGCGATATCGACCGGCTGGTCGAGCGAACCCGCGCCCGGCCGCTGGCCTCGGGCCGGCTGGGCTTGCGCGAGGCGCTGATCTTTCTGGTATTGCAGCTCGGGGTCGGCTTGGTCGTCCTCCTCTTCCTGCCCTGGACCGCGGCCGTCATCGCGCTCTGTTCGATGCCGTTCGTGATCGCCTATCCCTTCATGAAGCGGGTGACGTATTGGCCGCAGGCCTTCCTCGGCCTGACCTTCAATTGGGGGGTTCTGGTCGGCTATGCCCTGGTCATGGACGGGCTCGGACTCCCTGCCCTTTTCCTCTATGGCGCCGGAATCGCCTGGACCTTGGGTTACGACACCATCTATGCGCATCAGGACAAGGAGGACGACGCCTTGATCGGGGTGAAGTCCTCGGCCTTGAAGCTGGGCGATGCCACCCATGTCTGGCTCTACGGCTTTTACGGCGTGATGCTCGCTTGCCTGGCGGCGGCGGCTTATGCGGCCGGGCTCGGGCCGTTGTTCTACATGGCGCTCTTGCCGGTGGCGGGGGTTCTGGCCTGGCAGGTGAACGGGCTCGAGCTGGACGACGCGCAGGATTGCCTGATGCGGTTTCGCGCCAATCGCGGGCTCGGACTCCTGGTTCTCGTGGCGCTTCTTCTGGGGCATTGGGACCTCTCTTGAACCGCACTCCCGGCTATGGAGACTGGTTCGGGCTGAACCGGATCGGCGATTTCGTCCAGGATCTCGGCAACGAGGTGGCCGAATTCGGCGATCGGCTGGTCGACCGGCATGTGCGGCTGGCCGTCACCGGGCTCCGGCGGAGCGGCAAGACGGTCTTCACCACGGCCCTCGTCCACCATCTCCTCGACGGTCACGATCTGCCCTTCGTCGCCGCCGTGCACGAGGGCCGCTACCAGGGTGCGAGGCTCTTGCCGGTCGGCGGCACCGCCTTTCCCTTCGAGCGCTTCCGTCGGGTGCTCGGCGACGACACGCCCGACTGGCCCGCGGCCACCGACACGCTCACCACGCTCAAGCTAGAGCTGCGGTTTCAGGCGACCGGCTTCGTGCAGCGCTGGGTGGCGCCGACCGGCAGCCTGATCCTCGAGGTCATCGACTATCCGGGCGAATGGCTGCTCGATCTGCCGCTCTTGGGCATGGATTACGGCCGGTTCTCGGCCGAGTCGATGGCGCGGGACGAGCGTCAACCCCGGGCCGGCATCGCCGGCGAGTGGCGGGCCGCCTTGCAGGGCCTGAATGACGCGAGCGATCCGGTCACGCTCGTCGAGGTCTACCGCCGCTATCTGGCCGGGGTGCAGCACGATCTCGCCTTGAGCATCGTCCAGCCCGGCCGGCTGGTCACCGCCGATCCGGACCCGAAGACCGGTTTCGCGCCGTTGCCGCCCGATGCCCCGGAGGCGCTGCGGCAAGCCATGGAGAAGCGCTTCGAGCGCTACAAGCGCCGGGTGGTCGAGCCCTTCTACAAGAACCATTTCAGCCGCTTCGATCGGCAGATCGTGCTGGTCGATCTCCTCCACGCATTGAACGCGGGACCGGCCCATTTCAGCGACTGCCAGGAGGCCTTGGCGACCATTCTCGAGAGCTTTCGCTACGGCGCCAACAGCTTGGCAGCGCGACTCTTCCAACCCAACATCGAAAAGCTGCTGTTCGCGGCGTCGAAAGCCGATCACGTGGCCGCCAACCAGCACGCCAACCTCAAGCAGCTGCTCGAGCTGATGATCGCCCCCGCCCGGCGCAAGGCGCGGTTCGCAGGGCTCACGACCGATGTCCTGGCCTTGGCGGCGCTGCGCTCGACCGATACGGTCAGGACCGAGCATCATGGTCAGCAGCTCTCCTGCGTGCGCGGCCGGCTCAAGGACGAGGATCGCGAGACGGTGCTTTTTCCGGGCGAGATTCCGAGTGACCTGCCCGAAGACGAGGACTGGCGGTCGGGCCGCTTTCAGTTCCGCGAGTTCCGCCCGCGGCGTCTCGTGCCCGGGCAGAAGGGCCAGCATCTCAGGCTCGATCAGGCGATCGAGTTTCTGCTCGGGGACAAATTGGCATGAACCAGAAAGGTCCGATCTTCCCCTTCGAGCTCGATCCCCGGACCGGCCAATTCGAGCGGGTCGAAGAGCCGGTCGAGACCCCGCCCGAACCCGAGCTGCCAGCGCCGCTGGAGAAGCCACGGCCCTGGTGGAAGCGGCCGGGACTGGTGGCCTTCATCGCGATCGTCGGCATCGTCCTGATCCAGGCGGTGGATTATCTCGGTGGCCTGATCGAGCGGGCACCGCTCTTGGGCTGGCCCTTTGCAGTGCTCCTGGGCGTCGCCGTCTTCACCGCCTTTGCCGCCTTGTGGAAGGAAGTCTTCGACATCCGCCGCGTGCGCCGGGCGGAAAAGCTCAGGGTCACCGGCGCCAGGCTCGCCACATCCGAGCTGCACGGCGAGGCCGAGCCCTTCCTTGCAGCCCTCGATAGCCAGCTCGAAGAACGCGCCAAACCGGACATCCAGTCGGCGATCGAACGCGGGCTCGACGATGCCGAGATCGTCGTCCTCTACGAGCGCCAGGTCCTCGCGCCTTTGGACAAGCGGGCCTACCGCCAGGTCCTCGAGGCCAGCCGCGATATCGGGCTCTTGACGGCGCTCAGCCCCTTGGGCCTCCTGGATGGCGTCCTCGTGCTCTGGCGCACGATCATGATGCTGCGCGGCATCGCCCGCATTTACGGCCTCGCCTTGAGCCCGGCGGCCTCGATCAGCCTCTTGAAGACCTGCATCCGCAATGCCGCGATCGCCGGGCTGGCCGATGCGGTCAGCCACGCCGCGGTCGAGCATGTCGGCGCCTCGCTCACCGCCCTGCTCTCGGCCCGCGCCGGCCAGGGTGCGGGCAACGCGCTCCTCGCCGGCCGACTCGGCCTCGAGGTCATCCGCCTGACCCGGCCGCTCCCCTTCATCAAGGAGCCGCAGCCGCGGCTGAGCCATGTCCGGGCCGCCATCTTCGATCCCAGCGGCAAGGTGAAGCAGGAGGTCGGCTGAGCCCGGGCAGGTGCGGCGAGCGCGTGCCGAGCGGCCGCTTGTCTTGCCCGCCCGCTGTCGTCAGACTGACCTATCTCGGGTTTCTGCAGGGTGAGCGACATGGCCAAGGACAAGAAGACCAAAGGCGAGGACAAGCCGGACGGCAAGCTCGGCCGCAAGGAATTCGAGCAGGAACTCTACCGGCTCCAGGTCGAGCTCACCCGCCTGCAGGCCTGGGTCAAGGCGGAGAAGAAGCGGGTCATCGTCATCTTCGAGGGCCGCGATACCGCCGGCAAGGGTGGCGTGATCAGCCGGATCATGGCGCGCACCAGCCCCCGGGTCTTCAAGCACGTGGCCCTGCCGGCACCGTCCGATCGCGAGCGGACGCAGGTCTACGCGCAGCGCTACATGGCGCATTTCCCGGCCGGTGGCGAGATCGTC
>JAABSG010000282.1 GCA_011390475.1 Geminicoccaceae bacterium
GGGGGCATCTTCTACGACTATCTCGACGACGCGCTCGAGCAGCAATTCGCCTTCACCCGCTCGGTGGGCGAGGCCTTCCTCGAGGTCTATCCGAGGCTCGTCACCCGCCACATGAACCGGCCCTGGACACCCGAGGAGCGCGCGCATCAACTCGTGCGGCGCGGCCGCTACGTGGAGTTCAACCTGCTCTACGATCGCGGCACCCAGTTCGGGCTGAAGACCGGCGGCAATCCCGAAGCCATCCTGATGTCCCTGCCACCTGCCGTGGCCTGGCCCTGAGTGGCCCGCGCGGCGCAGTTTTCGAGGAGACCAATCCAGTGGACTACAAAAAGCTGTCGATCGGCGCGAATCCGCCCGAGGAGGTCAACGTCATCATCGAGGTGCCACTGCGCGCCGATCCGATCAAGTACGAGCTCGACAAGGAGAGCGGCGCCATTTTCGTCGACCGCTACCTCTACACGACCATGTTCTACCCTTGCAATTACGGCTTCATCCCGCACACGCTCGCCGATGACGGCGATCCTGTAGACGTCATGGTGATCGGCCGGCTGCCGGTGCAGCCCGGCGTCGTGCTCAGGGTCAATCCGATCGGCGTTCTCCTGATGGAGGACGAGGCCGGCATCGATGCCAAGATCCTGGCCAAGCCGATCGACAAGATCACGCAGATCAATCGCAAGGTGCTCAGCTACAAGGACGTGCCCGAGATCGACCTCGAGCGCATCAAGCACTTTTTCTCGCACTACAAGGACCTCGAGCCCGAAAAGTGGGTCAAGGTCGAGGGCTGGGCCGACGCCGACGAAGCCAAGCGGCTGATCGTGGAAGGCATCGAAGCCGAGAAGAAAGCGCGTTGATCCAATAAAGCGGCGACCCGATGGGCCATCGATCCAAACGGCCAGGGACCACGCGATTGCGGTGAATCCGAGGGGCGAAACGACCCGACCGGTGGTAGCTCGTGCTTGACCACGACCCCGGCCCTGTACAAGTTGGTCGTGGGGGCGAATGTCGGGTCGACGCGCGACGGTGATCGCGCGGCTGCCGGCCGGTATGCTGGTTGCCGTCGCCACGAGGTCGCGAGTGGCCCCAGGGAGGTCGAGAGATGCAACGACGCATTATTCCGGGCGTCATCGACGGGCAGCAGGCGCTCTGCACCCTGCCGCCCGAGGCGACGGTCCAGGCGGCGGTCAACCTCATGGCCGAGCGCCGGATCGGCGCGATCATGGTGCTGGAGGCAAACCGGCTCCGCGGCATCGTCACCGAACGCGATATCGTCTGTCGCGTGGTCGCCAAGGGGCTGCCGGCCGAGACGACCTTGCTGGCTGACGTCATGACCGCAGATCCCGAGACCCTGGCGCCACATGACACCGCCATGGCGGCGCTCGAGAAGATGCAGGCCGGCCACTACCGCCATCTGCCGGTGCTGAAGGGCGAGGAGGTCTGCGGGATGGTATCGGTGCGCGATATCTACGAAGCCGTGCGCGCGATGTTGCAGGAAGAACTCGAGAACACCGAAGCCCTGATATTCGGTAACCAGTACGGCGCCACGGGCTGACCGCCGGCGTTCGGCTCGGAACGACCGATCGACTTCGTCGCCGAAGCCTCAGACGCTGTCGGGCGAGGCTTCGTCGGGCGCCGAGGCGTTGATCGAGAGCGCATGAATGCGTCGGTGCATGAGGTCGCCCAGGGCAGCGAAGACCAGCCGCTGCCGGGCGACACGGCTCTGCCCGGCGAACTGCCGGCTGACGACCTCGACGAAAAAATGCGTCTCACCCTCCGGCCGATGCCCGGCATGGCCGATATGCTGGGCAGAATCGTCGCGAACGTGGAGACGCTCGGGTGCCAGTGCGGCCTCCAGCCGCCTTTCGATGTCGTCCTTTACCTCGCCCATCCACGCTCTCCAACCGCTGTCCACGACCCCGCGGCTCCGGGTTTTTCACCTTTGCCGGCAGGCAGCTACGTCTTAGCCGGTAGGGCCCGTCGGCACCAGTCCGCACCGCGGCTCGACACGGCTGGCAGTCATGGGCCGGCCGGCTCTGCCAGGTGACGCTTAATCGCAACCTTGCCGACAGCCATTGAGCGGTCGTTCCGCGCTCATGGCTAAATTATCCACTAGCGCGGGAAGCAACATCGTACGCATTATGCCGATTCGGCGACCATGAACTGCCAAACTTGCGTCAGAAGTCCCGCAATTAACGGAAACTTTACCGGCGGGCGGTAACCGTTGGTAGAGCGCGGAAGGCGGCTGGCCGTTCTTCCCGGTCGGCGGGCACGGGTGCCCGACCGGCAATGTCACCCGACGGCATAAGGAAGTTCGTGACCATGACGGCGTTACCCGAAAAGCAGACTGGTCCGGGCCGCTCGCGCGCCCAGGACATCGATCGGCACGTCGGTGCCAGAATGCGCGAGCGGCGGATCATGCTCGGGCTGACCCAGCAACAGATGGCCGAGCTGATCGGTGTCACCTATCAGCAGGCGCACAAATACGAGAAGGGCATCAACCGTATCGCGGCCGGTCGCCTCTACACCATCGCGCACGCGCTCGGCGTCGACGTCACCTTCTTTTTCGAGGGCATGGACGGCGACCGCGAGTTCAAGCCGACGCCGCAGCAGCGGATGCTGCTCGAGCTCGCCCGCAACTTCATCTCACTGCCGAGCCGCAAGCACCAGGAAGCCCTGTGCAGCCTCGCCCGCGCGCTGGCCAGTGCGGGCGAGGTGCCCGAGGACGAGACGATCGCGTTGCCCAAGGTTTGAGGGTCGGGGCGAGGCGGCTTCGGCCGGCCGATCGACAGTCGCGGGCAGTCGCCGGGGCACCCTCGGCCGTGTTGTCGCGGGCTCGACGCGGACCCTGGCGTCTCTGGCCCTGCCCGAGACCGGGCCATGCACCCGCACGCCGGCCTTGTCGCCTCGCCGTCGAGTGACCATAGTTTGCCGGGGACGGGGGATCGGTAGCCCGGCGGCAATCTCGGCATTCGACGGTTCGGCCTCGCTCTCGGAGCGAGGAGCAGGGCGTCGGCAGTCGACGTGGTCTGGGCTGGTCCAATGCAACGATCGTCGACAGCTTGCGGCCTGGCGATCGATACGGCACCTCTGTCGGCTACGGGTTGGGATGACGGGTCAGGGCACGGCGGGACGGATGGAAGCGGGACGCAAGTCACGGGGCGCACTGGGCCCAGATGCCGAGATCGGCCTCGGCGCGGCTCGCGCCGCCGACGGGCCATGCTGCGCCTGGCCCGGCTGCGCGGCGTCCGGCAGCTATCCGGCGCCGCAATCGACGCGTGATCTTCGCCAGTTCATCTGGTTCTGTCTCGAGCATATCCGCGAGTACAACAAGAGCTGGAACTACTTCGCCGGCATGAACGAGCACCAGATCGAGGCGCATCGCCGGGCCGACACGACGTGGCACCGGCCGAGCTGGCGCTTCGGTTCTGCCGGCATCGACGGGACCAGCCGCTTTCGCGACCCCTTCGGCTTTTTCGACAGCGGCGAAGCCGGTCGCAAGCCGGGCGACGCCGGCGCCGGTCGAGGCGGCGCGGAACAAACTGGTGCGGGCGGGCGCATGATGGCGGTGCTCGACCTGGAGGCCGGCTTCACGCTCGAGGAGCTCAAGCGCCGCTACAAGACCCTGGTCAAGCGCCACCATCCCGACCTGCACGGCGGCGATCGCGCCGCCGAAGAGCGGCTCAAGCAAATCAACGAGGCCTACGCCTATCTGGTCGCCAATCGGCTGTACCGCTGACCCGACTTTCGCCCGAGCGCCACGCTCGGACGGCAAGTCGAGGATCGCCGATCGGTCGTCGCGCCCCGTGCGACGAGGGGCCGAAGCCATGGCAAAGTCGGCGCGGGTCGTTGTTGATCGGGCACGATACCAAGGGCGAAGACAGCGAGGCGCTTGCGGCAGGACCATCGAGCGTGGCCGAGACGAAACGGGGCGGCTTCGGCGGCAGGCCGAGGGCATCGAAGGCCGGCCGTCGATTTGATCTTTGGAAGAGCCATGGCCTGTAGGCCCTGGGGGCACGCCAGCCCCGGCAAATCGACCGCGAGCGAGTCCAGTGGAGATCGTGCGTCGGGCTCGCATCGGCGAGCCTGAACGCCAGTGCGAGGATTGGCGAAAGTCGCCGCAGCTCGTTCCGACTTGCGGGCAAGGCGCATGACCGAGCAACCACGGTATCCCGGCGGCGATCGGAGCAGAAAGAGCCACCAGGTCCGCCTGCCGGATGGTGACGGCGTCGGCAAGAGAGTGTTCGGATATCGCAACGAAGGCCAAGCCGAAATGGCGGCATGGCTGATGGCGTGAAGCGCGGCGGCGGATCCCGCGCAGATCCACTTCGTCATCCAGGTGCCACGCGATCCAGTGGCCGAGACGCTGCCAAAGCGTCGGTTCGACGGCTACGCGGTCGACCCCGAGCCACCCGTCCAGCCCGCGACCGCTTCACCCTGGCCGGCGCTGCACCTGCCTTTGTCGCGGGGACAACGGCCACGATGTCGACGTCATGGCCTCGGCCTTGCGAACGGACTCCCGCTGCGTCCGGAAGGAGATGGCGACCGACCCGGTCGTCGTCGAGCATGCTGGTGGTCGCGCATCGCAGCGGATCTCGGCGGCGCCGGTCGTAAACCGACAGCCGATGCGCCGCATCGACGGCCGGCCGACTCCTCGCATCTGCTCACTGCCAAGCTCATGAAATGCCGAGGAAATCTTTCGGACAGGCTCGGTGAGAAACGACCCCGGCCCGAATCCTGAAGCGCAACCAAATCAGGCGTTTCGATGCGGCCCACGCGTGCACGGTGCCCCGCGGATCGAGGT
>JAABSG010000283.1 GCA_011390475.1 Geminicoccaceae bacterium
GGCCGAGAAGGTGGTCGACGTCGTGGTGCCGATCAGTGCGATCGAGCGCCGGGTGGCGGTCGACCGGCTGATCGACATCGAGAAAATTTCGAGCGCCATCATCTTCTGCAACCGCAAGCGCGACGTCTCGATGGTCAACAAGTTCCTGCAGCGCCAGGGCAGGAATGCCCAGGACATCCACGGCGATCTCGACCAGAGCCAGCGCCAGGCGACGCTCGATGCGTTCAAGGCGGGCAAGGTCGACTATCTGGTGGCGACGGACGTTGCCGCCCGCGGCCTCGACATCATCGACCTGCCGGCCGTCATCAATCTCGACGTGCCCTACCATCCGGACGACTACGTCCACCGGATCGGCCGCACCGGCCGCGCCGGCAAGGAGGGCCGCGCCTACACCATGGCCGACGACAACGACGCCAAGTATCTGGCCGGCATCGAGAAGCTCTTGGGACAGAAGCTCGTCCGCCAGCCGATCGAGGGCATTTCGGGCGAATTGATCCGCCCGCAGCGCCCGTCCCGGCGCCGGCCGGCGAGCGACGACGTGGCCGAGGTCGAGGTCGAACGGACGCCGGTCGCGACCGCGGCCGAGCCCGCCCCAGAGCCCAGCGAGGCCCCGACCGAAGCACCAAAGCGCCGGCGGCGGCGCAAGGCCGAGACGCCCGAAGTGCCGGCAGAAGCCGCAACGTCGGTGGAGACCGCAGCGGCCGTCGAGACACCGACACCCGAAACGGCGCCGACGCCCGTCGACGATGGCGCCGCCGAGGCCAAGCCGAAGCGTCGACGGCGCGCGGCCAAGCCGAAGGCGGTCGAGGTCGAGGCAGCCAGCGCCGAGGTGCCGGCCGCGGCAGCCGCGTCGCGCGACGAACCCGGGCGTGGTCGGCCGGCACAGCCGGAGCGCCGGCCCGAGCGGCATCGCGACGGCGGCCGCGACGAGCCGGTGGTCGGGCTCGGCGATCACGTGCCGGCTTTCCTGCTGCGTCCGGTGCCGACCAAGGTCAGCGCTTGAATCCGGGCTAGCGAGAGGCCGCGTCCGTGCAGACGATTTTCGTCATGGTCAAATGTGAGCTCGGTCGCTCTTACGAAGTGGCCGATGCCGCGGTGCAAACTATCCAGGAAGTCTCCGAGGTCTATTCGGTCTCCGGGCAATACGATCTGATCATGAAGTTTCACCTCGATGAAGCGGTCGACATCGGTCGCTTCGTCAACAACTCGGTGCAGACCCTGGCGGGGGTCAAGGACACCTTCACGCTGATCACGTTCAAGGCATTCGCTTGACCGATGGCAGCGATCGTCGCGCCAGGGCGGACGATGCCCTGGACCCCGCCTCGGTGCGCGTCGTCGAGCGCCGGCTGGCCTATCGCGGCTTCTTCGATTTCGAGGTCGTCGACCTCCAGCACCGCCGCTTCGACGGCAAGATGACCGATGTGATCAGCCGCGAGGTCCTGCACATCCCCAATGCGGCGGCCGTTCTCCCCTATGACCCGGTCACCGACGAACTCCTCCTGATCGAGCAGTTTCGCGCCGGCACGCTGCATCACGGCGAGGGGCCGTGGCTGCTCGAGACCGTGGCCGGGCTCTTGGAGCCGGGCGAGGAGCCGGCCGCGACAGCCCGTCGCGAAATCGTCGAGGAAGCCGGCGTCGAGGCCCTGCGGCTCGAGACGATCGGCGTCTATATCGCCTCGCCGGGTGCGGTGACCGAACGTACCACGGTCTTCATCGCCGAGATCGACAGTCGGCAGGCCGGCGGCGTGCACGGGCTCGCCACCGAGAGCGAGGACATCAAGAGCCACGTCATCGACCGCGCCACCGCCTTCGCCTGGCTGGAGGACGGGCGGATCGTGGCGGCCAACGCCGTCGTGGCGTTGCGCTGGCTGCAGGTGCACGGCCAGGACCTGCGCCGCCGCTGGCTTGCGACACCGGGCGCCGACGCCTAGATTATCGCCCGACAGCGGCATCACGATGGGGGTCCAGGCCATGCAGGCACGCATCTACCAGCCGGCCAAGACCGCAGTGCAGTCGGGCCGGCGCAAGACCAAGGAGTGGCTGGTCGAACTCGAGCCGCGCTCGCGGAAGGAGGCCGACCGGCTGATCGGCTGGGTCGGCTCCGACGATACCGACCAGCAGATCCGCCTGCGCTTTCCCAGCAAGGAGGCGGCCATCGCCTACTGCAACCGCGAGGGCCTGGCCTTCCAGGTCTTCGAGCCCCGCCAGCGCGTCGTCCGCCCCAAGGCCTACGCCGACAACTTCATCCATAAGACCTGACGACACCGCCAGGATTCCCCAACCGCCGGAGCCCTGCTATAAGGCGGGCGGCGAGCGCCCTTAGCTCAGCTGGATAGAGCAGCTGCCTTCTAAGCAGCAGGTCGCAGGTTCGAGTCCTGCAGGGCGCGCCAACAATCCGCCATTGCCGCACGAGCTTGGGCACCGGATGCCTCTTGGCCCCTTCGGCAGCGAGCCCGGCAGCGTCGCCCTTGAAGGCTTGGTGGACGGCGGATTGCTGCTGCCGGCGGCAACATCGGCGAAACAGCTGAAGACCACATCACCTCGCCATCAGCGCGAACACGCCCCAGCCCAGGTATTCACGCGTGTATGTGGCGTAGCGTTCGGGTTCCGAGGTCAGTTGGGCTCGAACATCTGGCGCGAAAGCGTCGTCGGGATTGGCATCGAGCCAGCGGCGCATGGTGAGCCACTTGGCCGCCTCGTACCTGTCCCAGCTGTCTTGGTCCGCCAGAACCATTTCCAAGACGTCGTAGTCGAGCTTGCCGAAAGACGCCAGAAGCCCTGGAAGCACGAGAAAGTCGGCGATCGAACCGGCAAGGCATCCCTCGGCAACGGCTTCGGTGGGCGGCAACTGCCGCCAGTAGGGCTCGCCGATGAGGACAATCCCTCCGGGGTGGAGACTCGCCGCGAGAAGCTCGATGGTGCCGACGACTCCCCCGCCGATCCAGGTGGCACCGAGACAGGCTGCTACACCGACCTTTTCGTCGGCCACATAGCCGGCAGCGTCGCCGTGGATGAACGCGACTCGATCAGCCACCCCGAGTTCTTCAGCGCGCAGCGTCGCCTGCTCGGTGAACAACCGGCTCATGTCGATGCCGGTGCCGCTGATCCGGTAGTCGCGTGCCCAGGTGCACAGCATCTCGCCCGAACCGCTGCCGAGGTCCAGCACGCGGGTCTCCGGTTCCAGGCGCAACGCCGCGCCGAGCGTGGCGAGCTTCTCGGCTGTGAACGGGTTATGGATGCGGTGCGCGCTTTCGCTGACGTTGAAAATCCGGGGGATGTCCACCGCAGAAAGGCCCTTCATGGGTGACTGGATTTGTCGAGTCACCAATAGCACACGAGATTTGCTAGCCGGCGTTCATGCAGCGGCTCCAGGCATTGAAGCAGTCTCAAAAATCCTTGGCCAGCCTGAGCGCGTCGTAGATGGCAGCGTGAATGTTGCGGGAGGTGACGGCGTCGCCGATGCGGTAGAGGCGGAAGGCGGCTTCGGGGTTGGGCTCCGGGGTTTGTGGGCGGCCGCCGAGGAGGGCCGCCTGATCGACCTCGCCCCGGTTTTTCGAGAGCGGCTTCAGCTCGACATAGAGGGCGTCGAGGGGGGTCGTGCCGTGCTCGACGACCACTTGGTCGACCGTGCGCGTTTCGATCAAGTCCAGGCCATAGTCGCTGCCGATTTCGGCTTTCAGGCGATTGCCGTCGCGGCTGACGGCGAGGAGGCGCCTGGCGATGGTGATCCGCACGCCGTGGCGTTGAAAGCAGCGGGCATAAGCGACGTGGTTGAGACCGCCGACCTCGGGCGCGAAGAAGCGCTCGGGCGTCACGATCTCGAGCGCCGCCCCGCTTTCGGCGATCAGTTCCGCGGCCTGGAGCGCCGGGTGGGCGCCATTGTCGTCGAAGAGGAGGACGGCGTTGCCGGGCGGAACGTCGCCGCCAAGGATGTCCCAGGTGGAGACGACCAGGTCGTTGCCGGCCTCGAGGATGGCGGTGTTGGGCAGGCCGCCGGTGGCGATGACGACGATGTCGGGGGTGCTGGCGAGGACGTCGGCGGATTCTGCCAGGGTGTTGCAGTGGAGCTCGACGCCAGCGGCAGCACAGGCATCCAGGCGCCAGTCGATGATGCCCAGAAGCTCGCGACGGCGTTTGCTGCGGGATGCCAGGCGGATCTGGCCGCCGGGCTCAGCGGCGGCTTCGAAGAGGGTGACGACGTCGCCGCGTTCGGCGGCAACGCGGGCGGCTTCGAGGCCGGCGGGGCCGGCGCCGACGATGGTGACGCGTTGCCTTTGCCCTGTGCTGCGCTCGATGACGTGGGGCATGGTGGCTTCGCGGCCGGTGGCGGGGTTGTGGATGCAGAGCGCTTCGCGGCCTTCGTAGAGGCGGTCGAGGCAGTAGGTGGCGCCGACGCAGGGGCGGATTTTCGCTTCCTGCCCTGCCCTCACCTTGTTGGCGATGTGCGGGTCGGCGATGTGGGCCCTGGTCATGCCGACCATGTCGAGCTTGCCCGAGGTGATAGCATGGCGGGCGGTGGCCACGTCGTTGATCCGGGCGGCGTGGAAGACGGGGATACCGGTTGCCACCCGCACCTCGCCCGCGAAGTCGAGATGCGGCGCGGCAGGCGTGCCCTGGAGCGGGATGACGTCGCTGAGTGCCGCGTCGGTCTCGATGTGGCCGCGGATGACGTTGAGGAAGTCGATCTGGCCTGTGGCGACCAGGCGCTGGGCGATCTCGAGCCCGTGGGTGCTGTCGAGGCCCTTCGCCCAGTTCTCGTCGACGACCAGGCGGATGCCCATGATGAA
>JAABSG010000284.1 GCA_011390475.1 Geminicoccaceae bacterium
CCTCCGCCTCGACATGCAGCTGGCGCATCAAAAACGCGCGCAGCGCCGGTGACATCTGGGCGTCGGTGGTCAGGCGAATGACGTGCCCGCGGCGGCGCCGCTTCAACAGCGTCTCGAACAGGCGGACGAGATCCTCGGCCTCCTCCTCGATCTCGATGTCGCTGTCGCGAATGATCCGAAAATAGCCGTAGCTCTTCACGCCGAAGCCCGGAAAGAGCAGATCGGCCCAGCGCGCGATCAGCGATTCGAGCGGCAAGTAGCGGGGCTCGGTGCCGGGCAGACGGATGAAGCGGTCGAGCTTGCCGGGCAACAGGACGAGGCCGATCAGGTCCTCGTCGCGGTGCTGGGTCAACTGCAGCACCACCCCCATGCCGCAATTGCTGATGAACGGAAACGGGTGCGCGGGGTCGATCGCGATCGGCGTCAAAACGGCCAAGGCTTCGTCGGCAAAGCGCTCCTTGAGGCCCTGCCACTCCGCGTCGGTCACCTCCTCGGGATCGAGCACGCTGATCGTCTCGCCGCGCAGTTGCGCCACGAGATCGTGCCAGATGCGCTGCTGCTCGGCCATCAGCCGGCCGGCCCGCTCGTTGATCGCGGCCAGTTGCCGGGTCGGGGTCAACCCGTCCTGGCTCTGCGCCGTGACCCCGGCATCGGCCAGACCCTTCAGGCCGGCGACGCGGACCATGTAGAATTCGTCGAGATTGGAGGCCGAGATCGAGAGAAAGCGCAGCCGCTCGAGCAGCGGATGGGCCGGGTTGGTCGCCTCCTCGAGCACCCGCTCGTTGAACGCCAGCCAGGAGAGCTCGCGATTGAAGAAGTGCTCGGGCCGGACGGCAACGGGATCGGGCGCCGCTGCCTCGCGTGACCGCTCGCGCTCGCGCTCGGCGACGGGCGACACCGGCTCGACGCTCTGGTTCGCCGTCGGTTGCTCGTCGTTCATCATCGCTCGCCAGCGGAGATCATCCGGCCCATCCTGTTGCTATGCGCGCCTGTTGCTATTCGCAGTATGCTGGCTTGATGCTACAGATCACCCGCGTCGCTGTCATGCGCAGTCGCATCGGTATCGTTCCGCGGCGGCGCCGACCGCCACGGTGAATGGGAGCATCATGCGCGAGCTTCTCGTCCTCCGCCACGCCAAATCCCGCTGGGACCAGCCGGACGTCGACGACCACGATCGCGGTCTCGCCCCGCGTGGCCTCGAGGCGGCCCGCAAGATGGGCGCCCTGATCGCCGAAGCCGGCTGGCTGCCCGACCGCATCCTCTGCTCGACCGCCAGACGCGCCCAGGAAACCCTGGCGCTCGCCCGCGAGTCCTGGCCGACCACACCGCCCATCCCGCAGAGCGACCTCGCCACCCTCTACCTCGCCGCCCCCAGCCGCATCCTCGAGATCGTCCGCCGCCAGCCCGACGAGGCCGAACGCCTGCTGATCGTCGGCCATAACCCCGGCCTGCAGAGCGTCGTCTCCCGCCTCGCCGGCCACGGCGACAAGGCAGAGCGCGTATCGATCGAAACCAAGTTCCCGACCGCCGCCCTGGCCCGCATCGCCCTCGACGTCGCCTCTTGGCGCGATGTCGCCTGGACCATCGGCCGCCTCGTCGACTACCGGGTCCCGCGCGACACCAAAGCGACGGCGGACTGAGCAGGGGGTGTAGGAAGGGGAGGAGATTCCGGGAAGGCACGCCTTCCCGGGCCCATCCGGTTTTTTTGGGCTGGTGGCCTCACGCACCGGCCATCACACCGCCACGAGCGTTTCGTGCGGGCCTGGCATCCCTACCACCAACCGCCACCGGCGCCGAAAAACCGCGGGGGTCCAAGGGGACGATCATCGTCCCCTTGCTTCTTTTCCTGCCACTCCACGCCCTGCCCGGCGGGCACGCGCCCGGCATCGCCCAAATCCCGGACCTCGGGCGTCGGGCTCCGATCCGGCGCCCAAAAGCGCCCCCGTCGCGAGGTCGTCAGCAGCCTGCTAGGCGCTCTTGCGGCGCGGGCCGCTCCGTCTCGCGGGCGCGTCGTGGTTCTGTCTACCCGAACCGGCCGAAAGCTCGCGGCACAAGCGCATGATCGCTTGCCCGATCTCGGCGCGAAAGGCCGCGGTGAACACCCGCGTCGAGCCTGCGGCACCGATCGACATGGTGGCATCCGCTCCGGTCTGGCCCAGCGGTGCTGCGACCGAGCACATGCCACGGTCGATCTCTTCGACACATTCGGCATATCCCTGTTGCCGGATGACCTCGAGGTCCGCCTCCAGATCCGCGACTCGCGTGAGCGTGAACTCGGTATAGGCTTTCAGCTGGCCCTCCAGGTTTCGGGCCAGGAGCAGGTCGGGCGAGAACGCCGCGATGGCTTTGCCGCAGGAACAGGCGTGCAGCGGGCGCTTGCCGAGGCCCGGATGAAGGTAGGACACCCCGCTATCGGGTGTCGCCACATGGATGATCTCGACCGCGCGGCCGCGCAACCGCGCGAGGAAGAAGGCAGCACCATGCTCGGTTGCCGCCTGCTGCAGGGCGGGGGCGACGAACTCGAGCAAAACACGATCGGACTGGTCGCTTTGCGTGATCCGCTTCAGGCGGCTGCCGATGGCGAACCGGCCTCGCGCCACGGGTTCCAACAGCCCGGCACCGACCAGGTCCTGAACCAACCGATACGCCGACGGTTTCGGCAGGTCCGAGTGGGCGCAGATATCGGCAACCGTCGCCAGGCCCTTCTGGCCGACGATCTCGAGGATCAGTGTCAGGCGTTCGAGATGCATAGTTTCTCATTTCGCGATACCGAGTTTTTCGATATACGGGACATCACAGGGAATCAAGGCTAGGCGGAATCGAGGCCAGACAGAATCAGGGCCAGTCATGATCAGGGAAGGAGCCCGGGCGATGGACGAGACGTGCTGCGGACCAGGCTATGCCAGTCCGGCAGAAGCGATGAAGGCGCCGCGGGAAAAGCTGCTCTA
This sequence comes from Geminicoccaceae bacterium, assembly GCA_011390475.1. Lineage (GTDB taxonomy): Bacteria > Pseudomonadota > Alphaproteobacteria > Geminicoccales > Geminicoccaceae > SLRI01. The sequence goes on from JAABSG010000284.1 coordinate 2,949, forward strand.
CACGATCGCCATCTACACCGGGACGGGCATTCAAAAGCCGGACTACCTGGCGACGGTGGACGCGGATCCCGCCAGCCCGACCTATTCCCGGGTGATCCACCGGCTGGAAATGCCGGGGATCGGCGACGAGCTGCACCACATGGGCTGGAACGCCTGTTCCTCCTGCCACGGCGACGGGTCGATGTCGCGCCGCTACCTGCTGGTCCCGGGCGTGCGCTCGAACAACATCCACGTGATCGATACAGGCACCGATCCCCGGGCACCACGCCTGCACAAGGTGATCGACGGTGCCACGATCAAGGGCAAGACCGATCTCTCGGGGCCGCACACCGTCCACTGCCTCGGCTCCGAGATCATCATCTCGTTTCTCGGCGACGCCAAGGGCGAGGCGCCCGGCGGCTACCTGCATCTGAACAAGGACTTCGAGATCGTCGGCCGTTGGGAAAACGCGATGGGCGACATCCCGTTCGGCTACGATTTCTGGTACCAGCCGCGCCACAACGTCATGGTCAGCTCGGAATGGGCCGCCCCCAATACCTTCATGCCCGGCTTCGACCTCGAAGAGGTGGGGCATCTGAAATACGGCCGCCGCCTGCATATCTGGGACTTCGAAAAGCGCGTGCCGGTCGAGACCCTGTATCTGGGCGAGGACGGCCTGATCCCGCTCGAGGTCAAGTTCCACCACGACCCGGACAGCACCCACGGCTTCTGCGGTGCAGCGCTCAGCACCAACGTGATCCATTTCTGGAAGTCGGCTGCCGGCAAATGGGAATGGGAGAAGATCATCGACGTGGCGAACGAGCCGCATCCCGAATGGCCGATTCCGGTGCCCGGCGTGATGTCGGCGATCCTGGTGTCGATGGACGACAAGTACCTCTATTTGAACAACTGGCTGCACGGCGACATGCGCCAGTACGACATCACCGACCCGCACCACCCCAGACTGACCGGTCAGGTCTGGATGGGCGGCCTCCTGGGCCGGGCGCCCGAGGTCAACGGTGTGAAGGTCGCCGGCGGCCCGCAGATGTTCCAGCTCTCGCTGGACGGCAAGCGGCTCTACGTGACCACCTCGCTCTTCTCGACCTGGGACAACCAGTTCTACCCCGAGATCCGCACCCAGGGCGGGGTGATGGTGATGATCGATTGCGACGTCGAGAACGGCGGCATGACGATCAACCCGGACTTCATCGTCGATTTCGGCAAGGAGCCCAACGGGCCGAGCCGTTGCCACGAAACCCGCTACCCCGGCGGCGATTGCACCAGCGACATCTGGCTGTGACCGCCACGGCGACCATCACCATCGCCAATCGCGGCGGTGCGACCTACACGGTCGACGCCCGCCGCCCCCTGCTCGACACCCTGCGCGAGCAAGGGGTCGATCTGCCCTACGGCTGCAAATACGGCGGCTGCATCACCTGTGCTGCCAGGCTGACCGCGGGCGAGGTCGACCAGCGTCGGCAGGTGGCACTGAACAACCGCCAGCTCAGCAACGGCTACGTCATTCTCTGCGTCGCCCGGCCGCGCTCGGACTGCACGCTCGAGATCGGCGTCGAGAGTCACGACAAGCTCTATCGCAACCCGTTCCTCGATCCGCTCGAGCCGCACGAGTTGAAATCGGCCATCGCCAGACCGAAGGAGGCGTAGATGCCCGAAGCCGCTATCGCTCGCCGCTACGACTATCCACAAGACTATCTCTCGGACATCCTCCGCTCGGTCAAATCCATCGCCATGGTGGGTGCGAGCAACGACAAGACCAAGTTCAGCTACGGCGTGC
>JAABSG010000285.1 GCA_011390475.1 Geminicoccaceae bacterium
TGGCCAGCCAGTCGCGCGCCTTGGCATCGCCGCCACCGGAGGCCCGCTCGTACTCGGCATAGAGCCGGTACGTCCCGGCCGTGGGCTGGACGTTGAGCGCCTGGTCGAGATGCTGCCGCGCGGTGTCCCAATGCCGGGCGTTCATGGCGAGCTCGGCCATCACCATTTGCGTCACCAAATGGCCGGGGCGGAGCTTCTCCAGGCGGGCGCAACGCGTCAGACGCTCGACCGCGGTCTCGCCCGGGACCAGCTCGGCATAGGCGCGGGCGAGATCCGGGTGCGGCTCCAAGGTCCAGCAATCCTCGATCAGCCGCTTGGCGAGCCGGAGCTTGCCGATCCGCTTGGCGGCCTCGGCGGCGGCGACCGCGGCCGGCGCGAAGGTCGGGGCGAGCCCGGCGGCCCTGCGGCCGAAGTCGAGCGCCTCCCGATCCTTGCCCTCTTCCAGCGCGTCGACCGCCAGCATGTGCTTCATCAGCGCTCGCCGGCGCGTCGCCTCGGGGCCGCCGAGCAGCTTCTCGCGGGCCATGTCGCCGATCAGCTCGTAGGCCTCGGTCCATTTGCCGTTGCGCGTCAAGAGATCGAAATAGGTCGTCAGCACCCACGAGGTGTTGGGGCTGCGCTGGTAGGCGCGCTTGGCGAGCTCGAGCGCCTCGACCTGATCACCCCGCTTGACCGCGTCCGCCAGGAGGCCGCGCACGCCCAGAAACTCGGTCTGCGGCCGCTTCAGCATCTGCTCGAATTTGAGCTGGGCCACGTCTTCCTTGCCCTCGAGCTGCGCCGTCTGCGCCGAGAGCAGCAACGTGGCAGCGCTCGAATCGAGCAACTTCTCGGCCTGCTTGGTGTGCACCCGAGCCCCGGTCACGTCGCCGGCGGCGGCGGCGATCAGGCCGTGGGTCAACTCCTGGTAGCCACGGAGCTTGCGGTTGTGCTCGCGATTGGTGCGAATCTGCCGCGGTAGCCCCACCACCCAGCGCCAGATCTCGTAGACGACGACGCCGGCGGCGGTGATGGCGGCGAGGATCGCGATCGCGATGCCGAGCGGCAAGACCGTCTCGGTCGCCTCGAGGCTGATGATCACCTGGCCCGGGTTGTTGGCGAACCAGACCGCGACCCAGGCGAGGGCAGCGGCGACGATGAGGAAAATGATGAGCCTGAGCATGTTTTATGGACCTCGGCGCCGCGTCGCCTCAGTTGACTGTCGCGGTGAGGAGTTCACGAATATGCGCATCGAGTTGCGCCTGCGCGTCGACTGCGGCGAGCCGAGCGCGCGCGTCGGCGAGCCAGCTTTCGGCGGCAGCGTCATCGACCCCGTCGGGCAATGCGGCCACCGCTTCCACATGCTCGATCGCCGCCTGGACGTCACCTTGCCGGAGCGCCGCGTCGGCGTCGCCGAGCCGGCCGGTGGCAACGTCCGCCTCGTCGTCCTTGCTGCGCACCTGAACGAGCCCGGTGATGTTCTCGACCGTCTTGCCCAGCCACTCGGAGCCCGCCACATCGGGCGTCGGGCTCGTCTCGGCCAGCCCGACCAACCCCTCGCGCAGCGCCTGCACCGTCGGCACACCCGCTTCGGCGTAGGGGCGAAGCTCGGTGAGCGTCGTCTCCAGCGTCGCATCGTCGCTCGCCATCGGGATCAGGCGGTCGAGCGGCTCGGCGAACGGCGAGCCGTTCTCGATCGACCGGTCGATGTCGCGCACCAGCAATGCCGCCACCGCCGCCCGGTTCCGCGCCTGCTGCAAGGCCGCGACGTCGCTCTGCACGGCGTCCAGTTCGGCTTCGGCCGATGCCAGCGCGGCGCGCACCACTTCGATCTCGCTGATCAGCGCCGCCTGGGCCTCGCTCACCTCGCCGCTCGCCGCCTCGCGCAACGTCTCGAGCCTGCCGCCGACATCCGCGTCGAGGGCGGCGACCTGCTCCTCGAGCGAGCCCGCCAGCGCGGCGCTCCGTTCGGCCTGTTCGCCGAGTCGGCCTTCGAGGGCCTCGAGCGACGCGGTGATCTCGTCGAGCCGGTCGCCTTGCGCTTCGATCAGCGGCAACGGATCGGTCGCTTCGGCCGCAGCCGCTTGCAACTGACCGGTGGTCGCGGCGAGCGCCTCGACCTCTTCGGCCAGGGCGGCGATCGCGGCACCGTCCTGCGACGGCACCTCGGCGACCGCCGTTTCGACCGCTGCCCGAACCGTGGGTTCGAGATCCTCGGCGAGCGGCTCGATGGCGGCCACGCGCTCGGTCAGCGGCGCCAGCTCGTTTTCGAGCGCCGCGAGCCGCTCGGCGTTGGCCGAACTGTCGCTTTCGATCGAGGCGAGGCGGGACTGGGCCTCGGGCGACAAGTCTGGCGGCCCTTGCAGCAGCGGCGCGCCGAAAACGGCGAGCGCCGCGCCGACCACACCGCCGACGATACCGGGCAGCCAACCGCCACGTTGCGTGGGTGCAGCGGCAACCGCTGCCGTCGGCTGCTTCCCGCCGCTGCCACCCGATCCAGAGCCACCCGATCCGCTTTTGCCCGATCCACTGCCACCCGATGCGCTGCCACCCGATCCACTGCCGGCCGATCCTGAGCTGCCGGGGCGGGATCCGCTGGCACCGGCGCTGCCCGAGCCGGTCCCGGTCGGCCGACCGCCGGCCGTACTGGCTGAACTCGCGCCAGATGCACCAGCGGGTTTACCCGATTGCTGGGTTGTCGACGAAGGTTGCGGCGCACCCGGCTTCGCCGGGGCGGATTGCGGTGCGCCACTGGGCGATGAGCTACTGGAAGGCGATGAACCGCTCGCCGCAGCGGGCGAACCACTCGCCGGTGGCGGGCTGCCTGCGGACTTGTCCGGCGCGGTCGCGGACTGGCTGCCCGGCGACTTGCCGGTCTCCGGTGGGCGCGCCTCTCCCGGCCGCTGCGTCCCCTTGGACGGATTGCTCGGTCGGCCTTGCGACATCGACGCTGCTCTCCCCAACAATGGTCGGCGCAGCTGCGCTATCCGACCCGACAATCACGCGATGGCGAGGCGGCATCGGACGCGGGGTTGTCCCGACCCACGAATCAGCAGCATCTCCACCCTGTTGCAAAAGGGCTACCATCTTCACTGCCGTGCTTCAAGGCGGTCGATCAGCCGTGCGACCTCGGGTGCCTCGGCAACCCGGAGCGCCCGCCAGGACAAAGCCCGGAGCGGCTCGGCGACCGCATCGCTCGCGGCTACGGCCAGGAGCGAAAAGAGGCGATCCCCGACCGCCGCCCGCTCGACCTGACGGCGCCAGATCGTCGCATGCGCCGGCGAGAAGAAGAGCACGGCATCGAGCGCGGCGTTCTGCAACAAGTCGAAAACCCGCCGATCGAGCCAAGGTTCCCCCCGCGCCACGTAGACGACGCGGCGCTCGACCGACAACCCCGCCGCGCGCGCAGCGCCTGCGAGATCGCCCCTGATTTCGGCACCGGAAAGATGCAGCAGCCGGGCACCCGGCGGCGGCCCATCGGGCCCGGCCAGCAGTCGAGCGAGGCTCTGCCACTCGCCCGCGGCCGTCGTCACCGACCTCGCACCCGCAACGGTCGCCGCCCGGGCCGTGGCTGCCCCCACCGCAAAGACCGGCAGGTGGCGATAAGGCTGCAACGACAAAACCGCATTGGCGCTGGTCAGCACCACCGCGTCCACCTCGTCCGGGTCGGGCAAGCGCGGCGCGAGCCGCTCGATCCGCGCCAGCGGTGCCTTGAAGGCAACGTGCCCACGGGCCTCGAGCAAGGCCGCAGTCGTCGTCGCCTGCGGCTCCGGGCGGGTGACGAGAACGCGCAAGGGCCGGCCCTCGGACGGTTGTCAGTGCACGAAGAACCCCGGCCCCCCCAGCGCCTTGAGCTTGCCACCGAGTTCGGTGCCCAATGCCGGCCCATCCGTGACCGTGGCTTCGCCCGTCTGGTGATGCACCTCGCTGCCGTCCGGCCGGGCGATCAGCACGGAGAGCAACAGCTTCTCGCCGTCGAGCCCGGCCAGGCCCGCGATCGGCGTGCGACACGAGCCGTCGAGTGCCGCGAGGGCCGCGCGCTCGGCATCGACGCAAGATTTGGTGGCCCGGCAGCCGATGGCACCCAAGAGCTCCAGCATGGCGGCGTCGTCGGCCCGGCACTCGATGCCCACCGCTCCCTGCGCGATCGCCGGCAGCATCTCCTTGATGCCGAGGATCACCGTCGCCCGGTCCGCCATGCCGAGCCGCTTGAGGCCGGCCAGGGCCAGGAGCGTGCCGTCGAACTTGCCCTCCTCGATCCGCTTGAGCCGGGTGCCGACTTGGCCCCTCAGCGTCTCGATCACCAGGTCCGGCCGCTGCGCCTTGAGCTGCGCCATTCGCCGCAAGGAGGCCGTGCCGATCCGCGCCCCCTCGGGCAGGTCGGCGACGCCCTTGCAGGTCGCGGCCAGCGCCTCGCCCAGGATCAGCACGTCGCGCGGGTCCTCGCGCGGCAACAACGCCGGAATGACCAGGCCCTCGGGCAGTTCGGTCGGCATGTCCTTCATCGAATGTACGGCGAGATCGATCCGCCCGTCGATGAGCGCCTCCTCGATCTCCTTGGTGAAGAGGCCTTTGCCGCCGATCTCCGAGAGCGGCCGGTCGAGCACGTGATCCCCCGTGGTCTTGATGACGACGATTTCGGTCATCTCCAAGGGCACCGCGAGACCAGCCGGCTGCGCTTCGGCCAGCGCCTTGCGGGTCATTTCCGCCTGCGC
>JAABSG010000286.1 GCA_011390475.1 Geminicoccaceae bacterium
CATGCCCTTCCCGGTGCCGGGCTCGGCAGCGCAAATGCAGTCCAACATGGCCGCCACCTTGAACATCGACTGGATCACCGACCGGGTCCGCGAAGCCGCCAGCCTCTTCGGCCCCGAGCCCAGCCGCAAGGCGGCGCTTCTGGCCCTCGATGCCCGCGTACTCGACGGCCGGCCCGGGGCCGCGCTCTACCACCCCTATATCCACGAGGCGGGTGAGCGCGGGCCGTTCGTGGCGAGCGACGCCAGGGCCATGCTGACCGGGCTTTCGACCCGAACCAGGCTCTTGGACCTGGTCCGCGCGGTCTACGAGGGCCTGGCCTTCGCCGCCCGCGATTGCTACGGCGCCATGGGCCATGTGCCCGAAGAGATCCGGGTCGCCGGTGGGGCCGCGCGCTCCAGATCGTTCAAGCGGATCATGGCGAGCGCCTTGGGCGTGCCGTTGCGCGAGAGCAGCCGCGAGGAGGCGGGGGCCGCGGGTGCTGCGATGATGGCCGCCGTCGCCATCGGCGCCTATCCCGACATGGCCGCTTGTGCGGCTGAATGGGTGACGCCGACGCTGGGCGACACCGTCCCCCCCGACCCCGAGCTGACCGATCTCTACGACCGGCTGTTTCCGGTCTACGTCGCCACCCGCGAGGCCATGCCGGCGCAATGGCGGACCCTCGCGGAGGTGCCCGGGCGATGACCAAAGTCGCGATCATCGGCGACCGCTTCATGGCGCCCGAGGTCTTCGCCGCGGCCCTGCCCGCGGGCTTCGATTGCGCGTTGCACGAGCTCGCCTGGCCGGACGAGCCCTTCGTCAATGCCTGCACCGAGGGCGAGCTCGAGGGCCTGAAGGAGTTCATGGGCGAGCCCGCCGAGATCGCTGCCATGATCGGCGATGCCGAGGTGCTGGTAACGCATCTGGCCCCGGTCTCGGCCTCGATCCTCGAGCGCTGCCCGAAGCTGAAGCTGATCGGCGTCAGCCGCGGCGGTCCGGTCAATATCGACATCGAAGCCGCCAAGGCCAAAGGTGTGGCCGTGGTCAACGCGCCCGGCCGCAACGCCTCGGCGGTGGCCGAATTCACCATCGCCGCCATCCTGATGGAAACCCGCCTCATGCGCGCCGGCCACGAGGCGCTCCGGCAGGGCATCTGGCGGGGCGACCTCTACCGCGCCGACCTGACCGGGCCGGAGCTTTCCGAGCTCACTCTGGGGCTCATCGGCTACGGCCAAATCGGCACGCGGGTGGTCAAACTCCTCAAGCCCTTCGGCTGCCGCATCCTGGTCGCCGATCCCTACAAGACGCTCGCCCCGGAAGACGCGGCCGACGGCGTGGTGATGACGGACCTCGCCAGCCTCCTCGCCGAGGCCGACGTGGTCAGCCTGCACGCCCGGGTGACCGAGGAGACCCGGGGCTTCCTCGCAGCCCCGCAATTCCGGGCGATGAAGCAGGGCAGCTGGTTCATCAACACCGCCCGCGGGCCGATGGTGAACTATGACGACCTCTTGGCCGCCCTCGAGTCCGGCCACCTACGGGGTGCGATGCTCGAGACCTTCTGGCAAGAGCCACCGCCGGCCGACCACCCGCTGCTGCGCCACCCGTCGGTCACGCTCACGCCCCATATCGCCGGCGCCTCGACCACGACGGTGCGCATTGCAGCATCCATGGTCGCCGAGGAAATTCGCCGCTGGCGGGCGGGTGAGCCCTTCTTGAACCCATGTTGAGGGGGGATTCATGAAAAGCAAGCATGGGGGGAGGCAGCGCCTCCCCGCGCCCCTCCGTTCCTTTAGTTCCGAGGGGGCGTGGGGGAAATCATTTCCCCCACATCTTCTTGTCGCCTCATGATCGACCTCCTGGTCATCGGCGGCGGCGTGAATGGCGCCGGGATCGCCCGGGATGCGGCGGGGCGTGGGCTCGCCGTGACCTTGTGCGAGATGGAAGACCTCGCCTGGGGCACCTCCTCGCGGTCCGGCAAGCTGGTCCATGGTGGCCTGCGCTACCTCGAATATTACGAGTTTCGCCTGGTCCGCGAGGCGCTGATCGAGCGCGAGGTGCTGCTCGAAGCCGCCCCACACATCATCTGGCCGATGCGCTTCGTCCTGCCGCACAGCCCCGAGCAGCGCCCGGCCTGGCTCATTCGCCTGGGCCTTTTTCTCTACGACCACCTGGGCGGCAGGAAGCGGCTGCCGCCGACCCGGAGCCTCGATCTGCGCACCGCTCCCGAGGGAGCGCCGATCAGGAAGCAGTTCACCAAGGCCTTCGAATACTCCGATTGCTGGGTCGACGATTCGCGCCTCGTGCTCCTCAACGCCCTCGATGCCGCCGAGCGCGGGGCGGAAATCCTCACCCGCACGGCCTGCCGAAGTGCCAGGCGCGAGGGCGACCACTGGCTGATCGCGTTGGAGGACCGGCGCACCGGGCGCACGCAAACCGTCCGCGCCCGCTGCGTGATCAATGCCGCCGGGCCCTGGGTCGAGGAGGTTCTCGGCCGCGTCGCCGGGGTCAACAGCCGCCGTCATGTCCGCCTGGTCAAGGGCAGCCACATCGTCATCCGCAAGTTCTGGGAAGGTGACCAGGCCTATCTCTTGCAGAACACCGACAAGCGGGTGATCTTCGTCAATCCCTACGAGGGCGACAAGGCGCTGATCGGGACCACCGACATCCCCGTCGAGGGCGATCCCGCCGACGTCGCGGTCGAGCAGAGCGAGATCGACTACCTTCTGGGCGTCTTGAACCGCTATTTCGCGGTCGAGCTCGGGGCCGAGGACGTGCTCGCACGCTTCTCGGGCGTGCGCCCGCTCTACGACGACGACGCCGAGAATCCGTCTGCCGTCACCCGCGACTACGTCTTCGACGTCGAGCCCGAAAGTCCGGCCGCCGACCGGGCGCCCTTGCTCTCCGTCTTCGGCGGCAAGATCACGACCTACAGGAAGCTCGCCGAGCACGCGCTCAACAAGCTCGAGCCCTTCTTCCCGGCGATGACCAAGCCCTGGACCGCCAAGGCGCCGCTACCGGGCGGCGACCTGCCGAACGCTGATTTCGAGCGTTTTCTCGCTGCTCTGGAGCAGCGCCATCCCTGGCTGCCGGCCGGCCTCGCCTACCATTACGCCCGGCTCTACGGCAGCCGTGCCGAGCGCCTGCTCGAGGGTACCACCGGCATCGCCGATCTCGGCCGGCATTTCGGCGGGCTGCTCTACGAGCGCGAGGTGGCGTATCTCCGTCGGGTCGAATGGGCCGAGACGGCGGACGACATCCTCGAGCGCCGGACCAAGCACTACCTCCATCTCACCCCGGACGAGCGCCGCGGCTTCGAGGCCTGGTGTGCGAGCCAGGCGAGCGAGCCCGCCGATGCCTGACACGCCCCTCGCGCTCGGCATCGATTGCGGCACCTCGGGCTTGCGCGGCGTGGTGGTCGATACGGGCGGCAGCGTCGTCGCCGAGGCGCACCGCCCCTTCCCCGCTGGCACCGACGACCCGGCGCTCTGGGCTGCTGCAATGGACGAGGTCGTGGCCGAGTTGGCGCGCGCCCGCCGGATTGCGGCCGTCGCCGTCGACGGGACCTCGGGCACACTGCTGCTCACCGACGATCGCGGCCGGCCGTGTGGCGAGGCGCTGCTCTACAACGACAGTCGCGCTGCCCATCTCGCCGGGCCCATCGCCACCCTGGCGCCACCCGAGAGTGCCGCCCACGGTGTCGCCTCGCCCGCGGCCCGCCTCTTGCTGCTGCAGGAACGCCACCCCGAGGCCCGCTTCGCCCTGCACCAGGCCGACTGGCTGGCCGCCCGCCTCACCGGTCGCCTCGGATTGAGCGACGACAACAATGCCTTGAAGCTCGGCTGGGACCCGGTCGCCCGAATTTGGCCCGGCTGGCTCGACGAGTTCGGCATCGACCGCCGGTTGTTGCCCCAGGTGGTCGAGCCCGGCACGCCGCTGGGCCCGGCGATCCACGGGCCCCTCCAGGGTGCCATGGTCGTCGCCGGCACCACCGACGGCTGCGCTTCGTTCCTCGCGACGGGTGCGAGCCGTCCCGGCGACGGGGTCACGGCGCTCGGCACCACGCTCACCATCAAGTTGCTCACCGACCGCCCGATTTTCGCCCCCGACTACGGCATCTACAGCCACAAGCTCCTGGGGCACTGGCTCGCCGGCGGGGCGTCGAACAGCGGCGGCGGCGCCCTGATGCGCTTCTTCAAGACCGACGAGATCGAAGCCCTCACGCCCGAGCTCAGCCCCGATGAGCCACTCGATCTCGGCTGGCACCCGCTCCCCGCCACGGGCGAACGCTTTCCCGTGGCCGACCCTGCCCTCACCTTCGAGCCGCCCGACATCCCGGGCGACCGCGCCCGCTTCCTCCAGGCCCTCCTCGAAGGCATCGCCCGCATCGAGGCCCTGGCCTATGCGCGCCTGCACGAGCTGGGCGCACCCGAGCTCAGGACCGTCCGCACGGTGGGCGGCGGGGCCAGGAACCCGGCCTGGACCAGTATCCGCGCCCGCCATTTGGGTGTGCCCATGCCGCCCGCGACCAGCACCGATGCCGCCTACGGCACCGCCCTCCTCGCCCAGCAAGGGATTTAACGTGCCTGATCTCGACGCCCTCGCCCGCTACTCCGCCAGGATCGGCCGTGACCCCGAACAGGTGCAAGCCGCCGGCGGCAACACCTCGATGAAGGACGGCCACACCCTCTGGGTCAAGGCCTCGGGCC
>JAABSG010000030.1 GCA_011390475.1 Geminicoccaceae bacterium
GGTGATGGTGATCCGCTCCGAGGCGATCGGCGGGTGGTGCGGCACATGCTGCCAATCGCCGAGCAACAATTGCAGGGTGTGTTCGCCGGGCTCCAGCTCGACGGTGACCTGGGTCTGCCCGCCGCCGAAATGGCGGTGGTTGTCGTCGGCGGGAATGGGCTCGTCGTAGGAAGCCACTTCGTCGACGTCGATCAAGAGGTGATGATGGCCGGTACTCTCCCACTCCACACCGGCCGGAGCGACGCCCATGCCCTCGAGCCCGAACTGGACGGTGACCGGGCTCGTGACGATGGCGCCGTTCGCCGGCTGGATGATCACCACCGCGGCACCATCGGGAGCGGGTGTCCGCTCGCTGGCGACGGCGACAGTGGTGAGCGCCATGGTGGCCGCGGCCACGATCGACGAACAACGGAGCGCAAACATCGGTTATCGCCTCCCTGGTTACCCTGCCCTCCAGTTCATACGCAGGAGAAGCGTAACGGTTCACCTGCCGCCAGGCGCCGCACGTTTTCGACCGCGACGTCGAGCGAGCGGCCGAGCGTCTCGCCCGTCAGCCAGGCGAGGTGCGGGGTCAGGGTGACGTTGGGCAAGCCCAGGAGCGGGTGGTCCCGGGCGATGGGCTCGGCCGCAAAGACGTCGAGGCCGGCAGCGGCGATCCGGCCGCTCTTCAGGGCTACGAGCAGCGCCGCCTCGTCGACGAGGCCGCCTCTTGCCGTGTTGACCAGGATAGCACCCTCCCGCATCGCGCGGATGTCGACCAGCCCTGCGGTCTCCGGGGTCAGTGGCAAATGCAGCGAGACGATGTCGCTGGTTGCCAGAAGCTCCGGCAGCTCGAGCCAGTGGGCCGGCGCGTCGAGCTTCGGACGGCGGCTCCAATAGACCGGCTCGGCGCCCATGGCGGTCAGGATCGGGGCCAGGAGCCAGGGCACCGCCCCCATCCCGACGAGGCCGACCCGGCGGCCCGAAAGCTCGCCGAGGCCAGCCATCACGTCCCCGGATGGGGTCCAGCTGCCCTGCCGAAGAGCGGTCTCGACGGCATGCAGCCGGCGCAGGCAGGCGAGCATCGAGAGCAGCGTGTACTCGGCCACGGCCCGGCTGTTGGTGCCGGGCATGTTGGCGACCCGGATGCCCCGGGCCCGCGCGGCGTCCAGGTCGATGGTATTGAGCCCCACGCCCCATTTCTGGATCAGCCGCAGCTTCGGCGCACGCGCAATGAAGCCGGCATCGACCGGGGCCAGGACATGCCAGAGCACCTCGGTCGCCGGCAACGTCGCCTCGAGGGCGGCCGCATCGTCGGGGGCGACGACAGCGACCTCGATCCCCTCGTCTGCCAGCGCTGCCAGACTCCTCGCCAGGTCGGGCGGGGCTTGGTAATGGAAGAGCACAACGGTCACGCTCACCTCCCGTCGGGTCTTTGCCGAACGTTTCAGGGCTGGGCGAGCATATCAGGGATGCTGCCTTGCGGGTCGGATGGAACAGCGAGATTTTGGCGGTGTTGCGCCGGGCGGGTCTGGTCGAGCTCGGCGATCTGCCGCCGATGCAGCCGCTTTCCGGTGGGGTCTCGTCGGACATCTGGCGCGTCGACATCGAGGGCCGACGCTATTGCGTCAAGCGGGCCTTGGCCAGGCTCAAGGTCGCGGCCGACTGGCGCGCCCCCATCGAGCGCAACAATTACGAAGCGGCCTATCTGGACGTGGTCGACCGGCTGGTGCCGGGCGCCGTGCCGCCCCTGCTCTACGCCGACAAGTGTGCGGCGGCTTTGGTCACCCGTTACCTCGATCCCCAGGCCTATCCGCTATGGAAGACCGAGCTCATGGCGGGCCGGGTCGAGCCCGAGGTCGCCAGGGCCGTCGGCGAACGGCTGGGCAAAATCCACGAGCGAACCGCGGGTGACCCGGCGATCGCCGAGGCGTTCAAGAGCGACGCCATCTTTCACGCCATCCGACTCGAGCCCTATCTCCTGGCGACCGCCGAGGCGCAGCCGATGGTGGCGTCCAGCCTGCGCGGCCTGGCCAGGCGGACGGCCTCGACCAAGCGCGTTCTGGTGCATGGCGACGTCAGCCCCAAGAACATCATGGTCGGGCGGCTCGGGCCGATCCTGCTCGACGCGGAATGCGCCTGGTACGGCGATCCGGCGTTCGACGTGGCCTTCGTCTTGAACCATCTCTGCCTGAAGGCCGCCTACCGGCCGGCCTTCGCACCCCCCTTGGCCGAGGCCTTCATGGCACTGGCGGATGCCTATCTCGGTCATGTGAGCTGGGAGTCCAAGGACGGGGTCGAGGCGCGGATCACCTCGCTCCTGCCGGGCCTGATGCTGGCCCGGATCGACGGCAAGTCGCCGGTCGAGTACCTGACCACGGGCAAGCAGAAGGCCGATGTTCGGGCGTTTGCCATTCACCATCTGACCGAGCCCGTCGGCCGGCTCGCGGCGTTTCGCGAGGCCTGGTTCGGCGGGCTCGATTGAGCCTCGGGGGTTTCATGCAAATCGAGAAGGTGCTGGGCCGGCAGGTCTACGACAGTCGCGGCCGGCCGACGGTCGAGGCCGAGGTGCGGCTCGAAGGCGGCGCCATCGGCCGGGCCATCGCCCCCGCCGGTGCGTCGAAGGGCTCGGCCGAGGCGGTCGACCGGCGCGATGGCGGATCGGCCTTTGGCGGCTACGGGGTCCGGGCGGCCTTGGCGGGCCTGCGCGAGCGGATCGCGCCCGCCTTGCGCGGCATCGACGCCTCGGACCAGGCGGCGATCGATGCGGCGCTGATCGCACTCGACGGCACGGCCGATCGGGCCGCGCTCGGGGCCAATGCGATGATCGCGGTCTCGATGGCGTCAGCCCATGCGGCGGCAACGTCGCGGGGCCTGCCGCTCTGGCGGGCTCTCTTGGCCGAACCCGACGGGCCGGTCACCCTGCCCTTGCCCGAGATTCAGATCTTCGGTGGCGGCGCGCATGCCGCAGGAAGGATCGACATCCAGGACTTCATGGTGGTCTGCCCGGGGGCTGCGAGCGTCGCCGAGGCCTTGGCCTGGACAGCCGAGATCTACCGGGCGGCGGGCGAGATCATGGCCGAGAGCGGCAGGCTCGCCGGGGTCGCCGACGAGGGCGGCTGGTGGCCGGTCTTCGACAGCAACGAGGCGGCGCTCGAGGCCATGGTCCGCGCGATCGAGCGGGCCGGCCGAAGGCCGGGTGACGAGGTCGCGATCAGCCTGGATGTGGCAGCCTCCGAGTTCGGCAAAGGCGGCCGCTATCGGCTCGCCGCAGATAATGTGGACCTCGACCGCGACGGTCTGTTCGAGCGGCTTTCGACCTGGCTCGAACGCTACCCCATCGTCTCGATCGAGGACCCGTTCGGCGAAGACGATGCCGAGGGTTTCCTCCGCTTTACCCGAACGTTCGGCCAGCGGGTGCAGGTGGTGGGCGACGATTTTCTGGTGACCGACGCCGAACGGGTGCGGGCGACCGGGCAGTCCGGGACGGCCAACGCGGTGCTGCTCAAGCCCAACCAGCGCGGCACGCTGACCGAGACCCTGGCGGCCTGGGAGGCGGCCCGGGCCTACGGCATGGGCGGCATCGTCTCGGCGCGCTCGGGCGAGACGGAGGACACCACCATCTGCGATCTCGCCATTGGCTGGCAGGTGCCGCAGCTCAAGGTGGGCTCGTTCAGCCGCTCGGAGCGGATGGCCAAGTGGAACGCGCTGTTGCGGATCGAGGAGGCCCTGGGCACCAAGGCGCGGTTCGCGGGGCGCGGGCCCTACGACTCGCTGCCGCCGGCGCCGTCCTCGGACAGCATGTCGGCGTAGAGGTCGTCCAGGGCGATGGTGATGCCGAGATCCTCGATCGCGAGGCTGTCACCCGGGCCGAGATCGCGAACCTGCCAGAGATCGCCGGCGCGCCGCCAATGCTCGATGGCGACGGCATCGATCGCGACCAACAGGATATGCTGCACGCTGCTCATACGCCGGTAATCGGCGAGCTTGAGCAGCCGATCCGTCGCTTCGGTCGATGGCGAGAGGACTTCGATCACCAATGTCGGTGCCTCGACGTAGATTTCGCCCGGCTGACGCGGCCGACAATTCACGACGAGATCGGCCTGCCAATAGGTGTCGTTGCGATCGGGCGGCCGGATTCCCGCTTCAGCGATCACGCGGCAATGAGCAGGCAGCGCGCCTCCGAGGCGACCGCCCAGGCGCATGACCATTTCGCCGTGCAGCGCTCGCGCCGGCGCCATCGCGGTAATGACGCCGCGCACGAGTTGGTAGCGCGTGTCACGCTCGCCCTCGAAGGCGAGGAACTCGTCGACGGTGACGCGGCGCGGAGCGTTGCTGGCCATGGCCGAAAAATAGCACAGACGGACCGGATCGGCCATCGACGGCGCTTGATCCCGACACCTCCGCTCGCCATTCTAAGCAGATGCGCATCGAGATCACCGACCTGCCAGTCGCCTATCGTCAGCCCGACGAGCGCCAGTTCTGGCGCAAGCTCGGACGGGCCCTGGCCCATATTCCCTTTGCCGAGGATCTGGTCGCCGCCTGGTACTGCGCGAAAGATCCGGCAACGCCGATGCGTGTGCGGGCGCTGCTCTGGGGGGCCGTCGCCTACTTCATTCTGCCCATGGACCTGGTTCCGGACTATCTGGTCGGGCTCGGCTTCACCGATGACGCCGCGGTGATCGCCATGGTGATGTCGCTGCTCGGCCGCTATGTCGCGCCGGTTCATCGGGCGGCGGCCAAGGCTCGGATCGAGGCGTTGCGCAGCAGAAGCTGAACGGCCTCGCGGTTCATCAAGACAGATTTCGGGATGGCGAGGGAGGGCCGATCATGGCGACGCGGCGCGGCTGGTTGCCTCGGCGGCTGCCCTTGGAACCGGGCTCGTCGGCGGCCATCGTCAAGGCCGTGCTCGAGAGCCACGAAGAGCGCAATTTTCGCCGCCTGACGATCGCCCGGACGCTCGTCTTCGTCGCCGTCTTCGTCTGGCTCTGGCTCAACTACGGTTGGTGGGTGGCGGCCGACAATGCGCTGATCCTGGGCGCCTTCATCGCCAACGGCATCGTCGCCTACACGCTCAGTGCCGGCCGCGAGGATCGACTCTGGGTGCCCTATGCCGTGGTCATGGTCGACGCCGTCCTCCTGGGCTTCACGCTCGTCGCACCGGGGCGCACCTACCCCGATGCCTGGCCCTGGCCCACGGTGCTGCGCCAGCCGAGCTTTCTCTATTTCCTCCTCCTGCCGGCGATCGCCGCCTTGAGCTTTCGCCCGGTCATGGTCCTCTGGTCGACCTTCTGCGTGGCCGTGGTCTGGGCCGCAGCTACAGCCTTCGTCGTCCATTCGCCGGGCGCCGTCACCAGCCTGCCCGAGGCCGGCAGCCCGGTTGCGAGCACGACCCAGCTGATGGCCTATCTCGACCCCTATTACGTCCATCTCGACGACGCGGTCGTGCGCGTCTTCTTGACCATCCTGATCGGGCTGATCCTGGCCTACGGCGCCTATCGAGCCCGGCAACTGATGATCGAACAGGCCGAGGTCGCCAGACAGCGGGCCAATCTCGCCCGCTATGTCGCCCCCAACATGGTCGAGGCCCTGACCGCGATCGACCGCCCGATGGGCGAGGTCAGGACCCACGACGCCGCCGTGCTCTTCGCCGACATCAAGGGCTTCACCGCCCTCGCCGAGGCGGGCTCGCCGGGGGAAGCGATGCAGCTCCTGCGTGCCTTTCACGGTCGCATGGCCGCTTGTGTCTTCAGGCATGGCGGTACCCTCGACAAATTCATCGGTGACGGGCTGATGGCCACCTTCGGCACGCCCGAGCCGCAGGCCGACGCCGTCGATCGGGCGTTCGCCTGCGGCCTCGACATGGTGCGGTCGATCGAGGACTGGCAGGTGAGCCGGGCAGCGAGCGGCGAGCCCGCGATCGGCGTCGGCATCGGCATCCACTTCGGCCCGGTGATCATGGGCGATATCGGCGGCGGCGAGGACGGCCTCGCCCAGCGCTTCGAATTCGCCGTGATCGGCGATACGGTCAATGTCGCGAGCCGGCTCGAGCGACTGACCCGCGAGCTCGCCGAGCCGCTCCTGGTCAGCGACAGGGTGGTCCAGGCACTGAGCGAGCGCCCGACCACCCTGCGCCCGCTCGGCAGCCAGCATCTCGACGGGCGCAGCGGCTCGATCACCGTCTGGACGGCGCGGTAGCCGAAGATCTGGGGAGGCAGCGCCTCTCCAGGCCCCACCGTTATTTCAGTCGGTGTGGAAGACCTCTTCCATCATCGCCCACCATTCGCCTTCGGCACGGGTGGGGAGGGGGGATTGCATGGGGCCGCAGAGCGTCCACCATTCCTGCGTCTTGGGGTCGGCGGCGATCGCGGCGCTGTCGGCGGCGAAGTCGCTGCCGTGGTATTCCCAGTAGGCGAACATGAGATTTTCTGGCTCGCGCAGGAAGATCGTGTAGTTTCTTATGTTGGCCTTTTCGATGGTGGCCAGGACCTCGGGCCACACCGCCGCGTGCAGCCGCTTGTACTCGGCGATATGCTCCGGCCTGATCCCGATCACCATGCCCATACGCTGCATCAAGCCGCCTCCGCCTCGTGAATATGCGCCATGATCGCCCGGCTCATCCGCCCGTAGTCGTGGTCGTTCAGGACCTCACCCAGCACCCGAAAGCCGCCCATCACCAGAATGCGATCGGCCAAGGCCACCATCTCCGGCATGTCGGAGGAGATCAAGAGGATCGCCTTGCCGTCCTTGGCCAACTGCCAGATCAACTCGTGCAGGTCGGTCTTGGTCTTGATGTCGATGCCGACCGTCGGCTCGTCGACGATCAGGATGTCGACCTCGGCGGCCAGCCACTTGGCGACGCTCACCTTCTGCTGATTGCCGCCCGAGAGATTGCCGACCCGCTGGCGCAAGGAGGGTGTGCGAACCTGGAGCTTGTCGACCAAGGGCGCCACCGCCCGGCGCACCCGTCCCTCGGCCAGCCAACCCAGCATTCCCGCCAGCCGCCGCCAGATCGTCACGCCGATATTGCTCGCCACGTCGTGGATCAGGATCAGCCCCTCGGCCTTGCGATCCTCGCTGATATAGCCGATCCGATAGCGGTGCAGCGCCGTGGTCACGTCGGGGATCGAGGCCTCCTTGCCCGCCACCTCGACCCGGCCGCCGGTCACGTGCCCGACACCGAGGAGCGCCTTGGCGAGCTCACTCCGCCCGGCCCCCACGAGCCCGTAGAGCCCGAGGATCTCGCCCCGCCTGAGCTCCAGCGAGACGCCTGCGTGGCCGAAGCTCGTCGCCACGTCCTCGAGCCGGAGGGCGGTCGCCGTCGCATCGAAGGGCTTGGTGCCCAGCTTCGCCACCCGCTCCTCGCGGCCGATCATGAACTTGACCACAGCCGCCCGGTCGATCTCGGCCAAGGGCACGGCATGGCACGCATTCCGCCCGTCCCTGAGCACCGTGACGGTATCGCAGAGGGCGAAGACCTCCTCGAGCTTGTGGCTGACGAAGACGATCGCGGCGCCCTGGTCGCGCAATTGCCGGAGCAAGCCGAAGAGGACGTCCGTCTCGTGCGGCGTGATCGAGGCCGTGGGCTCGTCCATCAGGAGGATCTTGGCCTCGAGCACCAGCGCCTTGGCGATCTCGACCAGCTGCATCTGCGCCACGCTCAAGGTCCGGACCGCCCGCTCCGGCGCCACCTCGAGCCCGAGCCGCTCCAGCCACAACAGCGCCTGCCGATTGACCTCGGCATAGTCGACGAAGCCGAGCCGCTGCGGCAGGTTCTCCAGCATGATGTTCTCGGCGACGCTCATCCGCGGGATCAGGTTGCGCTCCTGATGCACGGCACTGATGCCAGCCTCGATCGCCGCCCTGGCATTGGCGAAGTGCACGGCTTGGCCGAATACCCGAACCTCGCCCCGATCGGGCTCGTGAATGCCGGTGAGGATCTTGATCAGCGTCGACTTGCCGGCGCCGTTCTCGCCCAGGAGCGCGTGAATCTCCCCCGCCCGCAGCACGAAATCGACCCCGTCCAAGGCCTTGACGCCGGGAAAGCTCTTCTCGGCCCCCCTGACCTCGAGAACCGCCGTCACGCCAACGCCTCCCGCCGCCGCTCGCGCCAGCGGTTGAGCATCACGGCCGCCAGGATCAGCGCCCCCAACAGCAACTGGACGAAGAACGGATCGATGCCCAAGAGCACCAGCGCGTTGTTGATGAGCGTGACGATCACCACGCCCAGGCAGGTCCCGATCACCGAGACATGCCCGCCGGCCAGGATGGCGCCGCCGATCACCGGGGCAGCGAAAGAGAGGATCAGCCAGTCGTCGCCGATCGTCGGCTGGCCCAACTGCAATCGCGCCACGGCCAGCATCCCGGCCGTGGCCGCCAGCACCGCCGAGAGCACGTGGGCGATGACCACCACGCGGCCGACCCGGATGCCGGAAAGCTCGGCCGCATGCCGGTTGGCGCCAACCGCCAGGATCTGCCGCCCCAGCACCATGCGGTTGAACAAGAGCCAGACGCCGACGATCGCCAGGGCGGGCACCACCAGCATGTAGGGCACACCACCGAGCCGCGCCGCCCCGAACGCCTTCACCGCGTCCGGGATGGCATAGAACGGCTGCGCCTCGGTGATGCCGATATTGATGCCCTTGAAGATCGAGAGCGTGGCCAGGGTGATGATGAAGGCGCTGATCCCCGAGACATGGGTGACCACGCCGTTGAACAGCCCGCACAAGGCAGCGAGCACGAGGCCCAGAAGGACGGCCAAGGGAATCGGCAACCCCCAGACCTCCATCGTTCCGGCAAAGGTGATCGCCACCAGCCCGCCGATCGCCCCGACTGACAAGTTCATCTGGCCGATGGCGATGATCACCATCTGCGCCAGAGCCACCAAGACCCAGAGCGAGAAGCTCAAGAGCAGGACGTAGATGTTGTAGGTCGAGAGAAACGCCGGCTGCAGGAAGGCGAGGAGCGCGCCGGCCACCAGCACCACGACCAGCAGGCCGAACCAGTCGGCCAGCGCGAGGGCCCGAAGCCGATCCGTCATCGCACCTGCCGCCGCCGCTCGGCCATCACGCCACGCAGCCGATCGAGCAGCACCGCCGCCAGCAGAATGAGCCCGAGAAACATCTGCACCCAGAACTCGCCGACCTGCAGCTGCAGGAGACCGTTGGTGATGATCGTGACCATCGCCGCCCCGAGCGCCGTGCCGACCACCGAGATCACGCCCCCGGTCAAGAGCGTGCCGCCGAGCACCGGCGCCAGGAACGCCGGCAACAGCCAACTCATCCCGATATGCCCGGCCATCGAGGGGAGGGCGGCGCCGTTCCTGGCCGCGAGCATCAGCCCGGCCAGTGCCGCGAGCCCGCCCGACATCGCATGCGCCACGACGATGGTGCGCTCGACCCGGATGCCCGAAAGCCTGGCCGCCTCGAGATTGGCCCCGGCGGCCAGGATCTCACGGCCGAGGCTGGTCCGGTTGAAGAAGAGCCACAGGCCGACGCCGACGATCAACGCCGCCGGCAACATGCCCGAGACGAAGCCCCAATAGCGCAGCCGCCCGAGATCGACGAAGGCGCCGGGCAGCGCATTGAACGACTCGGCCTTGGTCAGGACGATCATCGCACCGAAGAAGATGCTCATCGTGGCCAAGGTCACGATGAAGCTGTGCACCCCGATCCTGACCGTGAGCTGGCCGTTGATCCAGCCCAGGAACGCCCCGAACGCCACGGCCATCGCCATGGCCGGCAGCACCGGCACGCCCTGCACCTGCATCGCCCAGCCGCCGACCATCACGGCCGCGACCCCGATCGAGCCCACCGCCAGATTGAGCCCGCCGGTGACGAGGACGACCATCATCGAAAAGCCGATGACCATGTCGATCCCCATCACCCGGGTCAGCGAGAAGAGATTGAAGGGCGAGGCGAAGCCCGGATTGACCGTGGCGAAGATGGCGACCAGCACCACGATCAAGAGTGCCAAGCCCATCTGGTTGGAGGCGAGAAGGGCCCTCAGCTCGGCGCCGAAGGCCCCCCGCCCGCCAGCCGAACCCTGCCGGGATAGAGCCACCTGTTCAGCCCGCAGTGATCAGTTGCAGGCCAGATAGTCGTCCTTGAACGTCGCCATGATCTCTTCGGTTACCGCGACCATCGCCGCCTGGTAGTCGGCGACCTGGGCCGCATCGACGAAGGCCGTGCCGGAATCGATGAACCGCGCGGTCTGCGCCGTCTCGAGCCAGGGCGCATCGTCCTTCACCGCACAGCCCTGGCGGATCAGATCCATGGCATAAGAGCCGATATAGCCCTGCCCGTAAGGGTTCTGCAGCATCGTGCCGTGCACGAAGCCGTCCGCGATCGCCTGCAGTACCACCTCGTCATGGTCGATGCCGACCATCTTGATCCGCTGGTCACCGAGATTGCGCAAGGAGGTCGCGGCGACCACCGCCGGGACCCAGGCCGTGGTCACGATCCCGTCCACCTCGGCACCGCGAGCCGCCAGGAACGCGTTGATCTTCTCGTCCGCGGGCTCCGGCGCATCGATGTCGGCGATCACCTGGATGACCTCGACGGCTCCACCCGTCTCGTCCGCCGCCCGTTGCACCGCCTCGATCCGGAGCTGCGTGTTGGGATCGACCAGAAAGCCGGTGAAGTGGGCGATCTTGCCCGACCCGCCCAGCGCCTCGATCAGCTCCTGCGTGCCCAGATAAGCCGAGCGCGCAACGTCGGTGCCGAGGCAGAAGCTCGCGGCCGACGGATCGACGGTGCAGCCCGCCAACGCCGCCGACGGCACGCCGAAATCGGCCAGTTCCTGCAAGGTCGAGTTGGTGCCGACCGCATCGCCCGGGAAGACCAGCATGGCGTTGAAGCCCTGCGCCACCAGGCTCTCGATCATCTCGTTCTGCCGGCTGAGTTCCCAGGCCGAGGGTACGCGATACTCGGCCTCGATGTCGAAGTCGGCGGCGGCCGCCGCTGCCGCATCGGCCCAGGCCGCGAAATACGGATGCGGTCCACCCGGCACCAACGCCACCCGCGTATCGCTCGCCAGCGCACCCCCTGCCACCAAGCCTTGGGCCACCAAGCCCATCACCGCCACCACCGGCAAACCCCAACGAACCGACATTCCAGCACTCCCGAAGCGTTATGTTGTCATCACGTCACCCCTATGGCCGAACGTGGGAGACGTGACAACCTCGAGGGCGGGGCAGGGGAGGGAAAGCGAAACAGATGGGGGAGGCCAGGCCTCCCCGCACCCCACCTGTTTTGGTGGCGAGCGGGACGGGCGGCGACGGCGCTCACTCGTCGGGGATCTGGGTCCGCAGCCCGAAGGCGTTCTCGATGTCGATCTGCAGGGCGATGCCGGTGCCGGGTGCATCGTCGAACTTTCCGACCTCGGCCAGGCGCTCGAGCACCTGTCGGCTCCGCTCGTCGCCGACGATGAACAACAAGACATCGCGCTGCGCATCGAGGGTCAGCCCGAAAACACCCTTGACCGGAAACATCCCCTCGCCCCGCGCATTGTTGATGATCGTCACGCCCGTGGCACCCGCCTCGCGGGCCGTATCGAGCAAGAGCTCGGTTTTTTCGGGGCCGGCAATGGCAACGATCAGCTTGAGCGACATGACGCGACTCCCGGGTGCTCACTTCGCCGACTGTCGGCGCTGCAGATACTCGGCGATCTGGGCATAGCCCATCACCGTGATGATCGGAAACAGGCAGGCCAAGGCGATCATGCCGAAGCCGTCCAGCACCGGGTCACGGTCCGGGATGGCGCCGGCCAGGCCGATGCCGAGAGCGGCGATGATCGGCACGGTGATCGTCGAGGTGGTCACCCCACCCGAATCGTAGGCCAAGGGGATGATCGTTCGCGGTGCCAGGCAGGTCTGCAGGATCACCAGCGCGTAGGCCGCCAGCACGAACCAGTAGAGCGGCAGGCCGGTGACGATCCGCCAGGCACCCAGCGAAATGCCGAAGGCCATGCCGATGGCGACCGCCACCCTGAGCCAAAAAGCGTTCAACGTCCCGCCCGAGATTTGCGCTGCCTTCATCGAGACGGCGATCAGCGCCGGTTCGGCGATCGTGGTGCTCGCCCCGATGGCGAAGGCGAAGAGATAGACCCAGTAGAAGTCGCTCCAGTGCCGCTCCCGCCCCTCGGCCAGCGCCGGCAGGAAATCCACCGCCACCAACTGTTCCGCCATCATGTCGCCGATCGGAAACAAGGCGCGGTCCAGCCCCACCAGGAACACGGCGAGCCCGACCACGACCATGACGAAACCGCCGACGATCGCGGGAAGATTGTCGATCTTTTGGCGTATAACGAGGAACTGGAAGCCGAAGACGACGCCGATGATCGGCAGGACATCGAGAATGGTTGTCGAGAGTTGCGCCAGCATCCGCCTAGAACGCCACCAGGCCGTAGAGCAGCACGAAGATGATCGGCATGACCGACGCGAAGGCGATCAGGCCGAAGCCGTCGAGCAACGGGCTGCGCCCGCGAATGCAGGTGGCAAGGCCGATGCCTAGTGCCGTGACCAGCGGCACGGTGATGGTCGAGGTCGTCACCCCGCCGGAATCGTAGGCGATGCCGACGATCGAGGGCGGCGCCACCAGGGTCAAGAGCAGCACGATCACGTAGCCGGCGATGATCATCAGATGCAGCGGCCAGCCGACGAGGATGCGCCAGACCCCGAGCACCACGGCCGCGCCGACGGAGACCGCCACCACCAGTCGCAACTGCAGCGCAAATGCAGGCCCGGCATCCTCCCCGTCGCCGAGCATCCCGGCCTCCGCCACCACGAGCGCCGCCTTGCCGGCGACCGCGATCAGCGCCGGCTCGGCCACCGTCGAGCCGAAGCCCAAGGTGAACGCGAACGCGAACAGCCAAAAGGCGCTGCCCCGCTCGGCCAGGGCCCGCGCCAGACTTTCGCCGAGCGGAAACAAGCCGATTTCGAGACCGCGAATGAACAAGGTGAGCCCGACCAGGACCAGGAGCACGCCGAACACCAACTCGCCGACAGCCATGCCGTCCGGCAGCGGACGTCGGATGACCACCAGCTGGAAGAACGCGACGACGCCGATCACCGGCAGCAGATCACGCGCGCTGCTGACGAGTTGCAACACCAGGGCCACCACCGGTTTCATGGGCAAGGAGCCTAGCGGGTCTGGCCGGAGACAGGATTGATCTCGATCAACAGATCGCGGGCCGAACCGCTTGCCCGCGGCCCGGCCCGCCCTTACGACAGCACGCAGGTCGGCCGACAAACAGGGGAGACATCGCCATGCAGCCCGTCAAATGGGGAATCATCGGGGTCGCCAAGATCGGCATGGAAAAGGTCATCCCGGCCATGCAGCAAGCCGCCGGCGTCGAGATCGTCGGCATCGCGTCCCGCGATCCGGCCCGTGCCGAGGCTGCCCGGCAACAGCTCGGCATCGCCAAGGCCTACGGCAGCTACGAGGCCCTTCTCGCCGATCCCGAGATCGAGGCCGTCTACAACCCGCTGCCCAACCACCTCCACGTCCCCTGGACCAAAAAAGCGCTCGAGGCCGGCAAGCACGTGCTCTGCGAAAAGCCCCTGGGCATGAACGCGCACGAGGCCGCCACCCTGATCGAGGCCCGGGACCTGTCGGGCAAGCTCCTGCAGGAAGCCTTCATGGTCAAATGCCACCCGCAATGGCTGAAGGCGAAAGAGTTGATCGAGGCTGGCCGCATCGGCGAGGCGAGGGCGGTCTCCGGCATCTTCTCCTACCACAACGACGACCCGGAGAATGTCCGCAACAAGGCCGATATCGGTGGCGGCGGCATCATGGATATCGGCTGCTACATGACGCTGATGAGCCGCTGGATGCTGGGGGCCGAGCCCGAACGCGTCGTGGCCCTGATCGAGCGCGACCCGACATTCCACACCGACCGCCTGGCTTCGGCCCTCTTCGACTTCGGCGATGGCCGGCAGGCGGCCTGGACCACCTCGACCCAGCTCGTCCCGACCCAGCGCTTCACCATCCTGGGCACCAAGGGCCGCATCACCGTCGAGATCCCCTGCAACGCCCCACCCGACCAGCCGACCCGCATCACCGTGGACGACGGCCGCGACCTCGTGCGCGGCGGCGAGGAGGTGATCGAGTTTCCCGTCTGCAATCAATACGGCCTGCAGGGCGAGATGTTCTCCAAGGCCGTCCGCGGCGAGGGCCAGCTCGCCATGACCATGGAGGACTCGATCAACAACATGCGCGTCCTCGATGCCCTTTTCGCCTCGGAGGGCAAAGGCGGCTGGGTCACCGTCTAGGAACCGGCCCCGCCGCTGACCATGCCGGGCTCCAGTGCCCCCGCCACCATCGGCGAGCCGCCCACCGGGCCCGTTCCCCTCGTCCTCGACCGCCGCTACTGGCTCTTGGCACTGATCCCGCTCGGCGTCCTGTTGCTGATGTATCTCGTCCTCGACGCCACCCGGCGCGACGACGTGACCTTTGCGATCATCGCCGTCGAGCAGTTCTCCGGCGTCGCCGCCAGCGAGGCCCGCTATCGCAGCTTCTGGGTCGCGGCCTTCCTGCTCTCGACCGCCGCCTCCACCGCCGTCGCCTCGAGCGTCGCTCTCGGCCTCTGGCGCCTGCCCCTCGCCCGCGACCGCACTGCCGTCACCACCATCGTCCTGGCGGTCATCGCCCTGGTGGTCATCGGCGAAACCGTGGGGCCCCGGAGCGAGGACCGGTGGTACGATTCCATGGGCCGCGCCGTTGCCGCCGCTTCCGCTGCGGAAGAAGACGCCAGCAACCCCACGCCAGCCCCGGATCGCCGCCTCTATCGCGCCCTGTTCGAAGCCCCACCCGAGGGCGCCGGCATGACCCCTGTGCTCTACCTCCTCGACAACGGTCTCGATGCCATCAAGAGCCTCGGCACCATCGCTCTGACGCTGACCGGCGCCGGCCTCGTCCTCACCCTCGCCAGACCACGGCGCCCGCTCACCCGCGACCGCGAGGCGGCTCGCCTCGCCGACGCCCTCGCCCGCCAGCAAGCCCTTCTCCAGCAAGCCACCATCGTCTACGTCCTGGCTTTGGTTGCCATGCTCGCCTGGATGCACTGGCCGCTACCCTACCTCGCCGACGGCCAGACCCGAGCCGCCTACCGCGAACTCCTCCTCGGCAACGCCCTGGTCCAAGGCGTCGGCTACAGCCTCGGCCTCGCCTCCCTCTATCTGCCGCCGGCCCTCGTTCTGCGTCGCCGCATCGCCGACCTGGTCGAGAGCTGTGCCGCCACCCCGGACGCCACCAGCCAGTGGCTGCAGGAGCAAGGCCTGCAAACCGCCCCCTTCGATCAACTCCGCCAACTCGCAACAGTGCTCTTGCCCACGTTCATCAGCCTTCTCCCGGCTTTGGAGAAACTATGGAACTGAGCGGCGACGACGCCCCGCCGCGGAGCGCGTGTCGGGAGAGCCGCGTAGCGCGTGTCGGCAGAAACGATCCCTCCTGCAGACCTCGCAGATCGAGTAGACGAGACCGTCGAGCGCCCGGGGCTGGCGACGGGTCGAGCGCTTGAACCGCGGCGGGCGGTCACGATATCGTGGATGTGTCCGGCCCGAAATGTGGCGGCTGCTGCAGCCTGTCGGGCCAACGGTGAACGACGTTCTTCAGCGGGAGGACCCATGCCGATCGACGCCGAGCTGCAGACCGGTGGGTGCCGGTGCGGGCGGGTCAGGTTCGCGGTCACCTCTGCTCCGCTGATGACGATGGCTTGCCACTGCACGGGCTGCCAACGGATGACGGCAAGCGCGTTTTCCCTGAGTGCGCTCTATCCCAGCGATGCCTTCGCGGTAACGTTGGGCGAAACGGTGATCGGCGGGCTGCACGCTGGCCATCGTCATCATTTTTGCCCCCATTGCCTGAGCTGGCTCTATACCAAACCCGACGGCATGGACGACTTCGTCAACGTGCGTGCGACATTGTTCGACGATTGCCGTTCTTTCCGTCCTTTCATCGAAACCTACACGAGTGAAAAACTCCCCTGGGTCGAAACACCCGCGGTCCACAGCTTCGAGGCGTTCCCGCCGGAAGACCAACTCCAGGCTCTCGGTGAGGCGTTCGCGACGCACCCGACGCGCTAGCTGTACAGTCCCGTACGTCGGGGAAATTCGGGGGCAAAAATCCCGAAGTCGCCGGCCGATCGTCGTCCCGGCGAGCATGTCGTCCGCGCGTGGTGGGGCTGGTGCGGGCGGAAGGGGTCGAACCTCCGACACCGGCGGTGTAAACGCCGTGCTCTACCGCTGAGCTACGCCCGCAGCCGGTCGAACCATAGAAAGCCCGGCCGGCCTCGGCAAGCCGTAGGTAGGCGCTCGACGGTGCACCAGCCACGGCCGTCAGCCAGGAGATCACACCGCTCCGCATGACGAGAAGCCACTGCAAATCGGCGCCGAGAGTGCCCGAGGAAGCGATTGCGATTCACCTGATCGAGAGACCGGCCCGACTTGTTGCTCGACCGTGGGTTAGATTTTCATGCGACAGACAGCCTGCGATTTGGCATGAGGCACATGCTCGACCACGCGCCGGCACTACCCCGCAGGAAAAGCTTCATGCCGATCCCCACCCGACCCCGAACCAGCGGGGGCACCCAGCTCGTCGACTATGCGTCGATCATGCGGGCGCTCGCTGCCACGCGCCGCGATCTCGTGCCCGAGCACTGGCACAAAGGGGCGCCCGCCATCGACGTGCACGGCCGCGAGACCGAGCCCGACGCCCCGGAGAGCGTGGCCTGGTGCGTGCAGGGCCTGCTCCTCGACCACCTGCGTGACGGCACGAACGCCACGATCCGCGCGGCCATGCAACTGCTGCATCGAACCGCGAGCCGGGTTTCCGAGGGCCGCCACGACACGCTCTTCGCCTTCAACGACGCCGCGACCACCAGTTTCGCCGACATCGACCGGCTGCTCCGCGCCGCCATCGGCGAAGCCGCAATGCTGGCGGGAGACGGCCGAACCCACACTGAGGGCCGCGGGGCGTCTGCCCAATCGGGCGACGCTTAGGCCGCGCCCTACCGCACGACGCTTGCGGTCTGGAGCCGCGTGGACGCAGCGCTGCACGAGGTCGCCCGGCCCGTTTCGATGCCTCTTCAGCGCCCCTTCGATGCCCCTGGCCGCAAAAAGCAGCCGAGGGATTGCAATGCAGGCCCGGTGCCGACAAAGTAACGTTTGCTGAAAACAGAGTCGAGCGGCCCTGGGCGGTGCCGCCGAAGCAGGAACGATCATCGGATGGCCGATGCGCCGACCCAGTCTGCTCCGGCATCACTTCCAGCTGCCATCGCCGCCGGCGATCTGGCCGCGGTGGAGCGTTTGTTCCTCGCTGCCAAAGCCCGCCCGCCGCTGGTCGTCTGGCGACCCGACGCCGCCATGCTCCGCTCGCCGGTGCTGAGCCGCTTGCTCGACCGCTGGACGGCGGCCCGCCCGGCGCCGGACCAGCCGCCACCTCCGGCCAGGGCGGAAATGCTCCTGCGCGGCACTACCGCCGACTGGACCATGCAGCTCTGCCCGCCGCTCGACACGCCACCGGCCGACGGCACGCCGATCCCGCTCGAACGCTTCACCTACCGCCACTACGGCGCCGGCATCGCCCGCCATTACGGCCGCGACATGACGGGCGAGACCCTGACTGCCTTCCCGGGCCATATCGGCCCCTTCTTTGCCGCCGTCTACGAAGCCGTTCGGCTGCGGCCCGAGCCCATCTTCACCGAACACGAGCCGCCGGCCACGGTCCTGGTGCGCAGCTGGCGGCGGCTGATCCTGCCGTTTGCCGAACCCGGCCAGCCGCCCTGTTGCTTCGTCGTCGGCAACATCCCGGAGAGCGCGGTCGGCACGCTTTTGGATGTGATGCACGACGCGGCCCTCGTCACCGACGGCGACGGCCGCATCCGCCTCGCCAACCGGGCGGCGAGCGACCTGCTCGGCCCTGCCGCCTCGACCCTGATGGGCGCCCGGCTCGACGACCACCTGCCGGGCCTGACAGCCGTGATGCAGGGCTTGGCCGACGAGGTCGACGGCGTCGGCGCGCTCGGCCGGCACGAGCTGCCGCTCCTCCGCGCCGACCGGCAAATCACCCTCGAGGCCTCGATCGGCGGCACCCGCGTCGCCGGCCAGCCGCTCTTCGTGCTCGTGCTGCGTGATGTCACCGAACGCGCCGAACGCGAACAGGCGCTGCAGACCATCGCCTTCGAGGACGAGCTCACCGGCATCCTCAACCGCCGCGGCCTGCACCAGGTAGTGCCCTCGGCCGACCG
The DNA here is from genome assembly GCA_011390475.1 of Geminicoccaceae bacterium. GTDB lineage: Bacteria > Pseudomonadota > Alphaproteobacteria > Geminicoccales > Geminicoccaceae > SLRI01. The sequence continues at coordinate 18,226 of JAABSG010000030.1, forward strand.
CCGCCGGTCGCGCCGCAGCCAGGACGGCTTCGGCCTGGTCATCGTCGATCTCGACGGCTTCAAGGCGCTGAACGACAACCACGGCCACGTCGCGGGCGATGCCGTCCTGCGGAGCGTCGCCGGTCGCCTCGCCGCCAGCCTGCGCGGCGACGACGCGGTCGCCCGCTGGGGCGGCGACGAATTCGTCGTTCTCCTGCACGGCATCACCAACCCGGCCGACCTCGAAGCCGCCGCCGCCAAGCTGCAACAGGCGCTCCAGCCCCCACACCGGATCGGCGACGCGGCGCATCGTGTCGGTGTCAGTATCGGGGCCGCCCTCTATCCCTCGCACGGGGGCGATTTCGACAGCGTCTTCGCCGCCGCCGACAAGGCGCTCTATGCCGCCAAGGGCGCGGGCGGCAATCGCCTTCAGCTCGCCGCTGACCCCACCGACTGACGCCGCCGGCGCACGAGGCCGAGCCGGGCCCGGGCGCGCACCGGATCGGGCGGCAGCACGGCTGCGAGCAGTGCTCGGGTATAGGGATGCTGCGGGCGCGCCAGGAGTTCGGCCGTCGGCCCCACCTCGACGATCACACCTGCCCGCATGACCGCGATCCGATCGGCCAGATGGGCCACCACGGCGAGATCGTGACTGATCAGGAGATAGGCGAGACCGTGCCGTGCCTTGAGATCCGCCATCAGGTTCAAGACCTGGGCCTGCACCGAGACATCGAGGGCCGAGACCGGCTCGTCGGCGACCAGGAGCTCGGGCCGGGTGATCAAGGCCCGGGCGATGGCGATGCGCTGCCGCTGGCCGCCGGAGAATTCGTGCGGATAGCGGCCGAGCGTCTCCACGCCCAGCCCCACCTCGGCCAGGGCCTCGCGCACCCGCCCTGCCGCCTCGGCTGCCGGCAAGCGCAACAGGCCGAGCGGCTCGGCCACGATCCGGGCCACCGTCAGCCTTGGATCGAGCGAGCTGAACGGGTCCTGAAAGACCATCTGCGCGTCCCGCCGAAGCCGCCGCCAATCCGTCCGACTGGCCTTCGCCAGATCGATTCCGCCCAGCCGGACGACACCCGAATCCGGCTGCTCGAGCCCGACCGCCAGCCGCCCCAAGGTCGACTTGCCCGACCCCGATTCGCCGACCAGCCCCAACGTCTCCCCAGGGTTCAGCTCGAGCGACACGGCGTCCAGCGCCGTCACCCGCGGTGTCGGCGCGAACAACCGCCGCCGCGGCAGCCGGTAGTGCCGGCTCACGCCTTCGAACTGCAGCAGCGGTGCCATCAGTCGCTCACCGCCGGCCGGGGATAGAAGCAGGCCGCCCGATGGTCCGCGCGATCGAGCCTTTCGAGCCGCGGCCGTTCCGCCCGGCAGCGCGCTTCGACGAACGCACAGCGATCGGCGAAGGCACAAGCCGGGCTGCGCTCCAGGGGATCCGGCACGCGCCCCGGAATGGCGGTGAGGCTCGAGCCCCTCGCACCCGGATCGATCACCTCCTTGGGCAAGGCCTCGAACAGGCCGCGCACATAGGGATGGGCGAGATGCGCGAAGACCGCGTCGGTCGGCCCGGTCTCGACGATGCGCCCGGCATACATGACGTGGACCGCTTCGGCGATCGCCGCCACCACGCCCAGATCATGGGTGATCAACAAGAGCGCCATCCCAGTCTCGTCGGCGATCTCGGCCACCAGCTTCAAGATCTCCGCCTGCACCGTGACATCGAGCGCAGTCGTCGGCTCGTCGGCGATCAGGAGCTTGGGCCGCCGGGCGAGGACCATGGCGATCATCACCCGCTGCCGCTGCCCGCCCGAGAGCTGGTGCGGGTAGAGGTCGGGCGAAAACCGGGCCGGATCGAGCCCCACCCGGCCCATCGCCCGCCTGGTTTCCGCCTCCGCCTCGGCCCGGCCGATGCCGCGGGTGCGCCGCAATCCCTCGGCGATCTGCCGGCCGATGGTCTTGACCGGGTTGAGTGCTGTCATCGGCTCCTGGAAGATCATGCCGATCTCGGCCCCCCGGACCCGGCACATGGCCGGCTCGTCGAGGGTGAGGAGATCGCGCCCGTCGAAGACGATCCGACCGCCGGCGATCGCCCGTTCCGGCAACAGCCCCATCACCGCCAAGGCCGTCATCGACTTGCCGCAACCGCTCTCGCCGACGATCCCCTGCCACTCGCCCGCGTCGAGCGCGAGATCGATGCCGTCGAGAATCCGCGCCACCCCGTCCGCCGTCGGGATGTCGACGGTGAGCCCCTCGAGGGCGAGCAGTGTCATGCCCGGGACCGGCGCAGCTTGGGGTCGAGCAGATCGCGCAACCCGTCGCCCAGGAGATTGAGGCCGAGCACCGAGAAGACGATGCACAAGCCCGGATAGATCGCGAGCTGGGGTGCGAGGAACATGAAGGTCTGCGCCTCGTTTAGCATCTTGCCCCAGGACGGATTGGGCGGCTGGGCCCCCAGCCCGAGATAGGAGAGCCCGGCCTCGGCCAGGATCGCGAGCGCGAACTGGATGGTCGCCTGGACGATCACCAAGGGGGCGAGGTTGGGCAGGATGTGGCCCGTGGAGATGGCGAGGCCGCTCTTGCCCGCGAGCCGGGCCGCGGCCACGAAATCCCGCTGCCAGAGCGAGAGGGCGGCACCACGGGTCAGCCGGGCGAAAACCGGGATATTGAAGATGCCGATCGCGATGATGGCGTTGACAGCGCCGGGTCCCCAGATCGCGGTGATCATCACGGCCGTGAGCAGGGCCGGAAAGGCGAAGGCGAAATCCGAGAGCCGCATCACCAATTCGTCGAGCCAGCCGCCCTTGGCGCTCGCCAGGGCGCCCAAGGGCACGCCGATGCCGATGCCGATGCCGACGGCCACCACCGCCACCAGGATCGAATTGGCCGCCCCCTTCAAGAGCAGCGAGAAGACGTCCCGGCCGAAGGGATCGGTGCCGAGCCAATGCGCGGCCGAAGGCCCGGCCAGCCGGTTCGCCACGTCGATGACGCCGATGGGGTAGGGGGTCCAGACCAGCGAGACCAAGGCCGCGAGCACCAGCGCCAGGCTCAACCCGCCGCCGACCCAGAGCGCCCAGTACCTGGCGCCCCGCCTACCGGCCATGCCGCAGCCTCGGATCGAGCCAGAGGTAGAGAAGATCGACGACGAAATTGACGATGATCACCAGGGCCGCGATCACCACCACCAGATCCCGCACCACCGTAAGATCCCGCTGGGCGATCGCCTGAAACGTCAACCGGCCGATTCCCGGGAGATAGAAGACATTCTCGATGATGATGGTCCCGGCGACCAAAAACGAGAATTGCAGCCCCATGATGGTGACGACCGGGATCAGCGCATTGGGCACCGCATGAAGCCAAACGGCCTCCCGCCGGTTCAACCCCTTGGCCCGGGCCGTGCGCACATAGTCCTCGCCGAGGGCCTCCAGCACGGCCGAGCGCGTCAACCGGGCGAGGATCGCCGCCTGCGGCAAGGCCAACGCCACTGCCGGCAACAGAAGTGAGCGCAAGGCCGGCCACCACCCGACATCCCAGCCGGCAAAGCCGCCCGCCGGCACCCAGCCGAGCCAGACGGCGAACAATAGAATGAGCAGCATGGCGAACCAGAAATTCGGGATCGCCACACCGAGCTGCGTCACCCCCATCAACGCCGTATCGGAAAAAGCCCCGCGCCGGCTGGCCGCAAAAACACCGACCGGAATGGCAATGGCGGTCGAGAGCACGATCGCCATCAGCGCCAGAGGCAGACTGACCACCGACCGCTCGGCAATCAACTGCGCCACCGGCACGCCATAGGTGTAGCTGGCCCCGAGCTCACCCCGAACCAGCCCGCCGACCCAGACCAGATACCGCTCCAAAGGCGGCCGATCGAGCCCGAGCTGCGCTCGAAGCGCCGCCAACGTATCCGCCCGAGCCCCGGTGCCGAGGATCACCGAGGCCGGATCGCCCGGCAACAGCTCGAGCACCACGAACACCACCAATGTCGCGGCCCACAAGGTCAACAGCGTCGTCGCCAAGCGGCGCAGCAAAAGAACAGCCAAACCCGAGCCCCGTCGAAAGGTAGGGCGCAGCCTAGCGACCCGGGGGCGATGGGGCGATAGGGGAGTGGTCTCGGTGGGAAAGTGC